>JAUIEZ010000129.1 GCA_030429665.1 Gammaproteobacteria bacterium
GGGCGTACCGGGACGTAAGGTACCTGAAAACACTGCTGAATGCCGCAGCCTCCCGAATTGACACGGAACGACTCTATACCTGGTCGGGTTTCATTGCCGAGGATGCCCGCAGGTGCCTTGAAAGCCTGGCGTTCGAGCCGTTCGACGATACGCGAGGCTCCCGCTTCTACCGACCCGGGCCGCAGGTTGCAATACTCGGAACAGTTCCCCCCGCAACCTGGCGTTTACAAGGCTTTGACCTCGCTGACCCGGACGCCTGGCGGTTGCAAATGATCTGCTCCGACAGTTGCTGACTTTGGATCGTTCATCGCCGGGATGGCTTGCCCAGCGCAAGCCTCGTTCTCTCCAGGAGCTGGGCGTACTGGACCAGGAAGAGTACGCCGACCAGCCGAATCCGTTTCGAGGCGTTTCCGAGACCGCTGTTGGATAAGGCCCGCGCAGACGCCCGCAAGGGAGGCAGGGCATCCCGCAGCAGGTTTTCTCCCATGCCGGTGTATGAACAAGATATTCCCCGCCGTTGCAGGTCATGCATTCCGCCGACAATACGAGTACATCGGCGATATAGCGCCGCAACCGAACTCTTGGCGGGGTGGCGCACGGACACGTTCTCACAATACACCAGTGGGTAGCGCCGGCTCACTCTCTGCCCCCATAACAGGTCTCCCCCGGACTTGATATTCGCGTCGAAGAGACCGACGTCGTCGAAGACGGATCTTCGGGTGAAAAGATTGGCCGTCGCTGCGAATCGGCCTTGCTGTATGTAACGCGCCTGATCGAGGCCATATAGAAGGTCGTATAGTTCTATCGCGGTGGGTTGTCCGGGTCGTCGCGGAAACACCTCGATCCTGCCGCCAACCAGGCCGCAGTCGGGGTGTCGAGCCAATGCGTCAACGCCGTTCGCGATCCAGTCGGGGGAGGGGATGCAGTCCGCGTCCGTGAACGCGAAAATGTCGCCGCGCGCAAGCCCGATGCCGGTATTCCGCGCGGCATAGGAAGTCGGCTTCAACTCAAAGGTCGTTCGAACACGGGCAAACTTGTCACATACCCGTTCCACGGACCCTGCAGGCCCATTGTTCACGACAATGATCTCGCACCGGTCTTCGGGAAAGGTCTGGGTGGAGAGCGCCCCCAGGCAACTTTCAAGTCCGGCCGGATCGGCCAGTACGGGTATCACCACCGAGACAAGAGGCTTCATCTACGGCGCATTTCCAAGTATCACGCCATCTGCGATCTCGTCCAGGGTTCTAAGCCTTCCGAATGCCCGGATCTTGTCGAGAAATTCGGCGTAGCGGGATATCCAGTAGTCGGCGTAGCAATCGTGCAGACTGACGACTGCAATGTCTTTTGCGGCGATGAAATCGAGCGCCCTTTTCTCCCATTCCTGGTAATGGACGCCTCTCGAGTAGAGACTGAAATCGTCCAGCATGATGGGGATCTTGACGATGCGATTGTCCAGGACGGGAGTCGTTCGACCTAGCGATCGCTTCGACGTCGCGAGCCACTTGAAATCGTGATAACAAAGGCTTCGGTCGTTGAGTTCCCGCGTAATCACCGACCGGGGCGGGCGATATCCCTTGGGCCGGCTATCGATCTCACGGCATCGGGCAAGTTGGGATCGAGGCCCTCGCCACACGAAACGCTTCGTGACACCGCCAAGAAGACGATGGGTCGAGGCGGGCCAGGTTTGTCGGCGCGCCTTGGGCTTCCTGACTTCATGATCGTAGGAGTGAAACCCCAGGCAGTGTCCGCCGGCTTCGATCTCGTCCCTAACCTCTGGAAGCATTTTCGCCACGACGTTATACGTCGCGGTGACGCCCGCCGCCTTCTCGATACGCAACATCTCCAGAAGATGTTCTTTCGATACCGCATCGGCATGATCGGCGAATCGCGAGTCGATTCCGCGATGCCCCAGGCCGCGTTCGATGTCGTGAGAGATCGAAATCACCTTGCCTTGCGTCGTTGACTCCCTCCTCTCGCCGGTAATGATAAGTTCCCGGTTCTGTTTCACGTCGACGACCCACCAGGCGTCCTTCCTTTCCGCCGTGTACGGACTGACGACGTAGTCGTCGTAATCAACAATGGGCCCGGGTTCCCGGAGCATCCCGGCATGCCGCCGTGCATGACGGGAAGTAGGTACGAGAACCGTTTTTACCTGCATCTCGAGCGCGAAGTTCAGTACACCGTTGAGCAACACTCGAGGCCATTCCTCGACATGGCCGCAAACCGTGGAGTCACCGTTGCGAACATACCTGTAGGATGTCAGGCGACTACCGGTAAGCAGCAGATTGGCCGATGCGATCCGAATCGCGGGTCCAGTGGATTGCGCGCAGACCGCCAACTCCCAGTGTTTGGCCGTATCAGTCTCGCCGTGCACGTGGTACGCGTACTTGTAGGCCGCTTCTCCGCATGAGGGCAGATAGTAGAGCCTGTGGCCGGGAAACCGGTGTTCTCGGCGGTGTCGGACGACGAAACGTTCCTGCCGGAATTCGGGAATCTCACGGAACGCGAATGCCACCATGTTTCACTTCCTCTTTCGGTTGGCGGCGGAGCATGCCAAGCGGCCATTCCGCGGTACCGGTATCCAGAGCTTGCGGATTTCGCCAACTATTCGGTGGAGCATTCGATATTTCCCGTCGGTGAAGGGTTGTTTGCTCGTCATATTGACTATCTTGCGATAGTCGCGGCCGATTGTCCCAACGTCGCAGGTTTTCTCAAATATGCCTTGGCACAACCCCAGTGTTGCAACGTGGGCAGACACTGATCGGACAGCGGACAAATTGTCGAGGCACATTGTAAAGACATCGTAGCGCCGCAGTTTTCCAAGTTCGAATCCCAGACGGTAATAGCGTCGGAATATGCGCTCTGTCCCGAAGAACAGGCTCGGCGTACGGCCACGACGCGAGTCCGGCATCGTGGCGGACTCGGTAAGCCAAACCAGGCGAGCGAAATCCTCACTTCCAACATCGTTTCCCAACAAATCGTTCTCGGCGTCGAGAAAGACGCCGCGCGCGAGCGCGATCCTGGCGATCTTCGAGGCGGGGTGACCGGATGACTCCAAGCGCCTCATCATTCCTCGCAGCGCCGCTCCGTTTCCGCGGTAGCGGTATCGTCGCCCCATCATCATGAACTTGGTGAAGGTATATCGCGCCGTGTAGTCGGGCCGATGTTCACCCAGCGTGTGCCAGTTCGATCGGTTCGAAGAATAGTGAATTGGCATAACGACGGTGTTTCCCGACGCGGCCGATTGTTCGAAGAAATCCGAGTCAGGCGCGATCGAGTCGGGGAATGGGTCGCGCACGCAGCAACTGGTACGGAACATCTTGATGCCGGTCGTTCTTCCAAGGAGAGGGTCCCTGAGACGGCCGATCGCGGCCGCGGTATCCGGAAACATGCATGTGCGCAATGACTCGAAGCAGAACGGGTCCAGGACCATGTCCGCGTCAACCTGTACGAAGAACTCCGTACCAACTCTCGCTATGCCGGTGTTCATCGCCCTGTGAAAGGGTCGCACCCCTTCGATGAGGAGAATCTCATCGGGCGCCATCGACTGTGCCTTGACGCTATCGATGGCGCGCTCGGTCGAGGCCTCTCCGAGGCTGAGAATCAGGGCGGTGATACCGTTGCCGCTTACTGGTCCACAAGTCGATTCCATACGGACAGCACCTTGGATGGCTCGAACGATTCGACTGCATTTTTCGCTGCGCGCCCGAGTCGTTCGGACAAATCGGGGTCCGCGGCCAGGCGCGCGATGGCGTTCGACAGGGCATCGCTGTCTCCGGCCGGAACGATCAGCCCCGTGATTTCGTTCTGAATCAAACCCCGTAGACCGGGAGTATCGCTGACGATAATGGGCAGGCCGTGTGACATCGCCTCCAGTACGGCATTTGACATGCCTTCCGAATGGGATGGCAGTACGAATATACGTGCGTCGCGATAATGCGGGTCGGGATCGGATACCTCGCCATGCCAGTCGACGCGATCCGAGATCTCCAGGGATCGGGCCAGTTCGCCAAGGTAATTTTCCTGTTCTCCTGTGCCCACGATGGATAGGCGCCAGCGTGATAACTTGTGAACCAGCTTGGAGAAGGCGACAAGAAGCACATCATGCGCCTTGATCTTCCTTAGTTTCGCTACGATAAGAATCCTGGACGGGGCGCCTGCCCCAGGGTTCAGCGCTTGGGCGGTTGGCGCACGAACGAAGTTGGGTGTGAAAACGAGTTTCTCGTCGTCTACGTAGGCGCGCATCGCGTTCAAGGCACTTAGGTTGTTGGCCGTAACCCTGTGCGCGGTGTTGTAGAGTCCGATGCGCAAAGGCTCCCAGGGATAGACCAACGGACGCTGCGCGACATCATTGCGTTCGGAAATGACCACCTGGCGGTTCAGCCCTCGCGACGCCATTAGAGTCAGAATGTTGGCATACGAACCGAAGGATACGACGGCCCTTGCGTCCAGCCGGTGTAGGAGCGCACGAAGGCCGGCCGGTTGGGTTCTCGCCCATAGCCAACTCTCCCAGAACGACAGCTTGTTCGACAAGTATGCAGGCATATGCCCTCGCATCCATGCGACCGCGCGGGCGAGTTCCCGCGACTTGTGCTTGCGGGACTTGGCGCGAGGAGATTCGTCGACATCGGGCCGGACATATTTCACCCGGGGCGACAACTCGAAGAATAATTCATGGTTCTTAAGGGGAATGAGCGTAACCTGCCGCCCTTCTTCGCTCCAGGCGTTGCAAAGATTAATGACGGATCGACTTGCGCCACCGCAGCGAGTGGTCGTGCAAACCACTGCCACGCTTTTCCCGCGCCCGTCTTTATCCTTTGATGTCGTCATGGTATCCCGGTTTCCCTAGCGCCTTGGCAGCCGTTCATAAATTTCGCGGTAGCGGTCAACGACGCGTGTCCAGTCCCGGTTCCGCATCACCCAGCGCCTTGCATTGTTTCCAAGCATCCGGCGCAGCGCAGGTTGTTCACCCAGTCGGATGCATGCGGAAGCAAGGGCCGATGCGTCCGCGGCGGGAAACAACACTCCCGTAACGTCGTTGTTTACGTTCTCCCTCAAGGCGGCACAATCTCCCACGATCACCGGCAACGCCATGGACAGGGCCTCCAGCAGTTTCAATGGGGTCACGATCTGGCATACGGGGTCCGGCGTGCGTGGTAGAACGTAGATGTCCATCAAGTCGTAGTAGTCGGGTGTTCGCTCATAGGGAACCGACCCCGTGAAACGCCAGGACCCGGAGAAGCCCCTGGACTCGACCATGTGTTGGAGCGATTCGCGAAAGTCGCCGTCGCCCACGAGCAGAAACACGGCGTTCGGAAGCTTCTTCTGGATGGTGGGCCAAGCATCGATGATTGTCTGAATGCCCTCAAGACGTCGAACGTTGGTCGCACACCCAAACACCAGCGCGTCTTTCAGGCGAAGCGCGGAACGAAGGTCCGGTGAAGCGTCTTTCGGTTGAAAGCGGCCGGTGTCTACGCCGTTTGGAACGATGTCGATCGACCGGGACGGGATGCCGGCACGTTCGAGTTGTTCGGCGATGCCATCACAGATGGCGATGACATGGTCGCACGCCGAGGCAGCCCGGGCATCGGGCCGAATGGCGCGCTCGATATCGGGACGACTGCCCGATTCCGCGGACATAGAGAGATTCCAAAATCCCCTGACTTCCGCAACGACCGGAATCCCCAGGCGTCGTGCAACTTTCACGCCCTGTCGCAACGTGTAATGGGGAGAGTGGGCATGTACAAGGTCAGGGCGGCCGACCGCACGCGTGATGCAATTGACATAACCCGGAAGACTAATCGTGGCATTCACCCAGCGAACGCCCGGAAGGCGTGCGAATTCGGCTACTCGATTGCGCGTGGCGCGCCCGCGGAACGTGCCGGGAGAAATATACGGGATCTCGTCGATTCGGGTCGTAGAACAGGGATCACCGGTACCGCTTGCCATACCGTCCGACGCGCCGAACAAGTCCCTTGCAACCGATACGTGACAACCCGCGAGCTGCTGGTTCGTGGCAATCCGTTGGGTTCGGATCGTGTACCCTGTCTGCATCGGCAGGGCGTGGTGAACGAAGTGAAGTATGCGCGGTTCCATCGGCGATCATCGTCGGTCCGAGCAGACGATTAGCCCTTCGAATACGTCGTTTGCCGTCGCGCTGAAGACGAGTCGGCTCGCCTCGATGTCGGCGCCGTAGACGGGGCTCGATGTCGCCGGCTCGCTCGCCACGGAGGACCAGCCGGTAAACGAGATAACGAAATCATAGTCCAGGCACTGTACGAAATCGTCGTGTATTCTCCAGCCCGGCTGACCCTCGAACAACAGCGAAAGCGTCAGTAAGTGCTCGCCTGGGCATGCGAGAGTGTCGGTAACCGTCAGGCTGGGGCAGCGCCAGTCGACGCGCCGCGTGTGGGTAACTGGCGTATCCGCGACCGGGTATCGAATTTCACCGCGCGCAGTCCAATGACAGGTCGCCGGCTCTACCTGCAAACCTTCGCCGCGATACAGCGTCTTCCAGGAAAACCGGGTCTTGCGTTGACCTTGGGATTGCCCTTCCACGCAAACGGTATTGTGCGCGCCGGTGCTCACCGACGACTCTCGCAGCGCCTGGTCTCCATTGTAAGTCGGTGTGCCGGGGTCGATCAGTCGCGGCCACCCCGATCGCCGCCAGAGGATCTGGAGATTGTCGGCGTGGGCATGTGCGCCTGTACCCGCTTTCGCTTCTCCGCACTTGAATAGTATCCAGAAGGTGTCGTGATCCCAACTCGAGCGATGTACCGCGACGCCGGCATCCGGCAGAACGACACGGGTATCCGCTGGGGGGTGGGCGCGCAACCCGTCAAATTCGGCGAGCGCCTGCGTTCCGAGGACGGCGGCGATGACCTCGCGAGACCGAGGCATGCTTCCGGATAGAGACGATACATGCTTGAAGTCGCCGCGCCCCGTGACTGCCGCACAGAGTGCCAGGGAAACGCCGAGACGATGATGGGGTTCGCAGGTCCAAAGAACCATCGCCCCATCGTCGTCACCGTATCCCGGAACATCGCCTTGCGGCGTCGCCTGTTGCATCAGGGCGGTCAGCAGTCGCTCCGAGGTTTGCAAGAGGATATCGCCGCGATCGTCGCCGACCTCGCGGGCGACATGACCTGCGAGAAAGTACAAGTCGGCGACGAATCGCGCGTACGCCGAGGCGCGTTCGACGTGCCCCCCGTCATCCAGCACTTGACGTGGGATTTCGTCCGTTAGCGTGCCGATCCCGATTTCGACCCAGCGGGAACTTTCGGGAAATGCGGGATAGCTCAAGCCCAGAACAGCCAGGCCGGCGGCGTCGCCGATCAGATGGTTGTAGCCTTTCCTCGCCATGGTGCTTTCGATAAAGCGTCCATGCCAACGCAACGCGCAGAGAAATCGCCTGCGTTGGTCAATCCAGGCCCGGCATCCGATATGAGACAGTCGGCAGTCGGCGGCGATCCACGAGATCGCGCGCAGCGCTGCCTCGAGCGCATTATCCCAGTGTACTCCCATCCCCCAACGATTCTGGTCGATCCAGCTACTGACGTGTCTGGCCGCGACGTCACCTGCTTCCGGGTGGGCGCACAGGTCGAAGAAGTGATAGAAGCGCGAAGGTTCCCAGACATGCTTGACGTCGCCCGGTCGATCGGGGCCGCGCATGTCGATGCTTCCCGTGGACATCCGGGAAGGCCAACGAACGCCTTCGATCGGGTCCGTATGCCAGTCGGGAGCACCATTCGGGCGCCGGCTCATAGGTCGCCATGATCCGAACAGGAATACCTTGTCGATGATTTCCCGCGGGGGTGAGACGGCGCTGGAACGATCGCGAGCCATCCAGTCCGGCGGACTACCGATACGCAAATCCGGTCCGCTGTCGATTCTCGGGGGCCAGTACCGGGCACGGATTGCCCTAACCGCGCGAGGCAGGTGGGAACCGAAATCGAGACATTTTTTCCTGAGGGGTTTCAATTGTGATCGGGCCTACCAGGACGCATCGGTTTCGTAGCCCAGTTCCTCCAGGGCCGGTTGAATCAGCGGGCGGCACAGGTCCCGTTCCCGAGGAGACATGCTGTCGCGCCAGCCCGTGGAGCTGCGGGTGCCAAGGTTTCCTTTCCAGGCGACCTTTCCCTTGCGCATGTTGCTGGCGTCATGCTCGAAAATAGCCTGCTCCAGGCGATCTTTCGCGCATTCTATTCGGAGCGCCCCGAGCAGCTTCATCATCTCCCCCTCGGTGTCCGAGACGAGGTCTTCGTATTTCATCAAGTAAATCGAATCATCTCGGGCTCTTCCATAGTGCCGATGTATCGACATGTATTTCTTGGCATTCATCAGCAGGAACTCCTCGTCGCTGGCGCCGGAAGCAATCAGTTGCCTGTACCGTGGTTTGCGGTAGGTTGCCGACAGGATCTGATCGCGGGGATCACGGGTGAGGTACACGAATCGCCCCATGGGCCAGATGCGGCGATATATGTCGTAGCAATTGATCGAGCGCGCATTGTTCACGAAATCACTGGTGAATGGTCGATCAGGACGGTTCAGCGCCCAGGTGTTCAGCAGCATGCAAGCCCATATGGCATCGCCCGCGATTTCCGACCCCTCCCGGTAAGCGAACTTGAGTGCGTCGGGTATGTAGATTTCCCGTCCGAACTCGAGATCGGGTAGCTCGCCGAGCATCGCGCCGAGCCACGTGCTTCCTGACCCGCCGGTTCCCATCACGAAAACCGGATTATCCCTCCATCCCTTCGATGCGTTCACGAGATCGACCAGGCGTCGAGACAAACCGGACGGGGAACGGATGCCGACTTCGTCAAATCTGGCCCGTGCCTTGCGTACCTTGCTCGCTTGCCATGATATCGGCGGCCAAAAGGGTTCCGGGTTTCGCAGGTAAGATGCAAGCAGAGAGGTGGCGCTCGATCTCCAGGTGGGATGAAGCCCATTGCGGAACAATCGCAACTGCAGCGAGGTCAGTGAACGGAGTCCCTGGACGTATGTCATGATCTGCGGCTTGTCACTGCCTGGTAGACCGGGTCGTACAGCCGGGCCATCGTGAGCCAGGACCGCTCGCGACTTGCCCAGGCCCGCGCCGCGCTGGCCAGGCGCTGACGAAGCGTGCTCGAGCCGAACAGGCGTCGCATGGCTTCGACCAGGGACGTCTTGTCGTCGGAGCGAAACAGTAACCGGGTTTCGTCGTCCGGCAACAAATCCAAGTGGCCTCCGACGTCGCTCGCAATGACGGGTTTGGCCATGGCCATCGCTTCGAGGGGTTTGAGCGGGGTAACTTTCTCCGTCAACGGAAAAGACCGGCGCGGGTAGACCAGTACGTCGATCAGACCGTAGATTCCCGGCATTCTCTCCGGCGGAACCCTTCCGGGCATGACGACATGCGATGCAATACCCAGATTCTGTACATGCTCTTTCAAGTCGGCAGCGGCGCGGCCATCGCCCACGAGAACAAGGGTACTATCCGGATGGTCGACGAGAAACGTGGCGAACGCGTCCAGCAATAGATCAAGGCCCTCGTAGCGTGAGAAGGAGCCAACGTAGCCGAAAACAAAACGCTCACCTAGTCCCCACTCGTTCTTGTAGTCCAGGTCGGGCGCGCTCGGTTGGAAAACGTCTGCATCCACGCCGTTGCCCACGACGCGCACCTTGTCCGGGGGCAGCCCGCGTTCGATGAACTCGCGCTTCAGGCCCGTGGAAATCACGACAATGGCATCAGCGTCGCGGCACACCCCGGTCTCCGCACGGCGGATATCCCGATAGCGATCGGACCCGGTTGCATAAGTTCCCTGGGCCACTGCGGATTCCTCCCACAACGCGCGAATCTCGTAGACCACCGGTATGCGCAGCGCAGCGCTCGCGGCAATCGCGGCCAAACCGTTGATGACGGGAGAATGGGCGTGTAGAAGATCAGGATTCAGGTCTTCCGCGGCTTCCGTGATGCGTCGAACCAGCGCGCGGACGCGGTCGGGATCCGTATCTCGCCGAGGTGAGCGGGACTTGCCCGGTGGGGGGTGATAGTAGCAGGGCATTCCATGTAGCCTGTCGTGGTTCCCCGGCCCGCTTTCGTGTTCGTCGCCGGGCCGAGGGTGGGTCAACAGGGCGGGCCGCCAACCCAACTTGCGCTGCGCCTCCAACAGTCGAAGAGAGCGGTGTCCATAACCGCTGTCGTGAGAAATCCCGTGTCCCAGAATGTGGAGCGGTTGCATTATCGGCGATCGACTCTTGGCGCGGCGCTGTTTATCGGTAGGTCTGCGGTTTCCAGCGCGTTTTCCCATCGATCCCCAGTATTTTGCACAACCAGCGGTCCAGGGTGCTGCGGTAGATTGCCTGGTTGCCGGCGGTGCCCTTGGTGCACTTGCGGTGAACGATGCGCCATCGTTCGAAAGGGCCTACTCCATGTTTCTTCAGGATCTTGCGCAGGTCGCGCTTGATTCTGGTGCGTGGCGTGTGCGTCGTCAGGCGATGGATTCTGCAATGGTTTCGCATCAGGTAGAGACTCTCGTTCACCGGCATGAACGACGCGCCGTATTCGGCGAGAGTCCAGGGGAAATCGTAGTCATCGGGGCCGCGGATGATCGACTCGTCTATGCCCCCGACAGCCAGGCCCGTGGCTCGACGCCAGCAAAGCAGGTGTCCGACCGGAGAGCCGGACTTGAACCGGTCGAGGGAATCGAAGGGCTTCCGGTACAGCACGGAACTGATCACTTGGTCTTGTTCATCGATGATGACCTTGGCGGACGAGAAAACATCGATTCGAGGAAATTCCCGGATGTATAGATGCAGCGTTTCCACCGCGCGTGCATCCCACATGTCGTCGGCAAACAACAACGCCACGAATTCGCTTCGCGCGATACGCATGCCGGTATTGATACTGCCAGTGAAGGGGCGGCCGGTCATGCGAACCATGTCTATTCGTGGATCCTGCAATTCATTTTGCAGCAACCCCTGAAACAAGTCCCAGTCGGCCGGTTCCACCACGATAACGAGACGCCAGTCGCGACAACTCTGGTTGAGTATCGATGCAACCGATTTCTCGAGGAAGTCGGTGTCGTAGTATTTCAACGGCATAATCGCCGTTACGAGAGGCTGCTCGGCCACTTTCATGGGAATCGATTGTCTCCATTTGGATGGAAGGGTCTGTCGTCGGATGTCGCTACATGGCTTCTACGTCCTCGATATTCGGAAGCGAGAGGCCGCCTCGGGCGGAAAAGTTCCGCAGGCGCTCGGCGAGATCGACATCTTCCTTCGCGGTGCGCCAACGGGCCCAGCCGAAGAGTTTCTCACGGTCGGATATGATTATGACGTCGTCGTCACGAACGAATTTTTCCGGCAAACGCCGGGCGGTTTTTATCAGTACACGAGGTCCGAACATCTCACCCAGTTTGCCGTGCCAGCCAGGATTAAGTTCCGCTTCAAGCCTGCTGTCGATCAAGATGACACGGTGTCGCGACAGAAACGCGGACAGTACGGCGACGGCGACGTCGATGGGCGTGGGCGCTCCGCTTGCGCGGTACCGGAGCGACGATCCGGAATCCAGAATGGATAAGCCGTCGAGGCGGTCCTGCGGCAGAAGGTGAGCGAGCGCTTCACGGAGTTCGAGACGATGCAGATTCCGCAGCGCAGCGGCGTCGGCCATCGAATCCTCCTCGTCTACGAACCGTTCGTTGACGATCCGGTAAAGGTCGTGGGCGGTTTGGTCGCCGCCCCGGGTGTGGTCCATGAGAAGGCGTACCAGGTTGCGACCGCTGTCCCCCGGATGCAACAGCCAGAAGACCGTTGTTGAATCCAGCGAGACGCTTCCACGGCCGCATTGAAGCGGGGGGATATCCAGCGTTATTTTTTCGACGGCGTCGGTAGTCGGCGTTGAAGAGAGTGCGCGGGACGCGTCGCTTGCGAATTCCTTGTATCGCCGCAGGTGAGGGTAGGCGCGACTCACCGAGGTGAAAATTCCTCCAAGCTGTACGAGGCTTGCACTGAAGTAGCGTAACGCCATCAGGAACAGAAGGAGCGTGCTCAGCAGCCATTGACCGTGAAGCAGGCCGATTGCGGCGATCGACAGGACGATCAGCAGCGAGACCGAAGTCAGTAAATCGATTGCCAGCTTGGCTCGTTCCTTGACCCACTCCCTTTCCTGCAGCACATCGAGGTACTTTCGCGTCATCCCGGTAGCGAAATCGCGATGCAACCGATTGTTTTCGTAATCTATTTTTCGCGTGTTATCCATGACGCCCGACATTCGATCCCGGCGTTCCCTGCCCGCGGGTTCGGCCAGTTTCTCTACGTTTCGCGAGGACATGGCGGCCGCCGAATATACGCGGCGCAAGGTCAGCATCGTGACGGTCGTCAGGGTCAATACGATGACGCCAAAGATCCAGTTGATGTACAGCAGCGCGACCCCGCTGACGGTCATCAGGCCCGCGGGTCTTACGGCCTCTACGAAAAACTTCAGACACCTGCCGCAATAACGCGCGTCCCTCAACTCGAGAAAGTTCAGCACCTTGCCGGAGAGGACCCGGTTGGCTCGCGGACTGCGTGGATGGGGTAGATGGCTGGTGAGGACCGCGACTCGTTTTGCGCAGAATTCCTGGTGTTGGTATGCAAGACGCAGGGCACGTCTCTTGGACACGTAGGCGAGGTACAACGACAATATGAGCAGACCGAAAAATACCAGCGATGAAGGTGACCCTCGACGTGATTGAAGGCCCGCACGAGGGCCGCACGTTCACTTTTTCTGAGCATGACA
>JAUIEZ010000130.1 GCA_030429665.1 Gammaproteobacteria bacterium
CACTCCGCGAGACGAAGGTCCGACGGCGTGGTGATCTTGATGTTGTCCGCAGCGCACTCCACCAGCAATGGATGGAACCCGGCGCGTTCCATGGCCGACGCCTCGTCGGTGACGGTCTCGCCTGCTTCGACGGCGTTGGAGAGTGCGGCATGCAGCGCCTCGAGCGGAAACAACTGCGGCGTCGCGGCGCGCCAAAGGCGTTCGCGCTGCAAGGTTTCCAGTACGTGTCGCGATTCATCCACGCGCTTCACGGTATCGATTACCGGCATCGCGAGCAGGGCGCCATCGGCGGCGGGCAAACCTTGCGCGACCAACCGATCGATGTCGCTCGCTCGGACCAGCGGTCGAACCGCGTCGTGCACCATGACGCGGTCCGACTCGCCGGCGAACTCGAGAATCGCGGACAGGCCGTTGAGCACGGTACGAGCCCGGGTTTCGCCGGCACGGGTGACGGCGTGTACCGGGAGGTCGGCCAACTCGCCGAACCAGCGATCGTCCGAGGCGACGCCGATCACCACGCCCGCCACGGCGGACCGGTCCTGGAGCCGCTCCACCGCATGGCGCAAGATCGCCTTGCCGCCGATTTCGAGATATTGCTTGGGTGTCGCCGAGGCCATGCGGCTGCCGACGCCACCGGCCGGCACGAACGCCCAGGTATTCAATGCTTGTCTCCCGATTCGTGGGTTTCGCGCCGCATTGTAGTCATTGTGAGGTCTCGTTGCCGGTGAAATTTTGGCGTCGCCGGCGTTCGCGGTTTTGAAATCGACAGGCGAAACGCTAGAATCGCGTCTCCTGTTCCGTACTCCCCCGCCGCTTCGTGAGTTCACCATCCGTCATCTCACCGCCGCTTCCGGCAGGCGACACGCGTCGTGTCGGCTGGTCGCGCCTGTTCGGCTCGGCCGAGAGCCTGGCCGTCGCTTCGGCCGCGCGCGCCCACGACGGCCCGGTCGTCGTGGTCGCCCGCGATGCACGGCGTCTGCACCTGATCGAACAGGAACTCGCATTTTACGGCGAACGCGGCGCCGAGGACGTGGTGGCATTTCCGGACTGGGAGTGCCTGCCCTACGATCTGTTCTCGCCTCACCAGGACATTATCTCGGATCGGCTGCGCGTGCTGGCGTCGTTGCCTCGACGGCGCCGCGGGATCGTATTGGTGAGCGTGGACAACCTCGCCCAACGCCTGCCGCCCACCGAATACGTCCTCGGTCACAGCATATCGCTCAAACGCGGCGATACGCTCGAGATCGACGCCTTTCGTTCGCGACTGCAGCAGGCCGCGTACTACTCGGTGAGCCAGGTCGCGATGCCCGGCGAGTACGCGGTGCGCGGCGGGCTGGTGGATCTTTTCCCGATGGGCGCGAACTGGCCCATTCGCATCGACCTGTTCGACGACGTCATCGACAGCCTGCGGCGCTTCGATCCCGAAGATCAGCGTTCCACCGACCAACTCGACTCGATCACCTTGCTGCCGGCCCGGGAGTTCCCGCTGGACGACGCCGCCATACGCATGTTCCGGCGGAATTTTCGCAAGGCGTTCGAAGGTGACCCGTCTCGCTCCCACGTGTACCGCGAGGTCAGCGACGGCAACGTCGTCGCGGGACTGGAGTTCTTTTTCCCGTTGTTTTTCGAGGAGACGGCGACATTCTTCGACTACGTCGATGACGACGCGTTGTGGATTCTCGACCAGGAGATCGACGTCGAGGCGGGTCGTTTCGCCGCCGAGGTTCGCGATCGCTACGAGAACACCGCGCTCGATCCTGACCGCCGCGCCCTGCCCCCGGATCGGCTGTACCTGGAGCCGGGGCATATCGAGCAGGCGCTGTCCGAACGACGTGCGGTGCGCCTGGCCGGGGCCGACAGCCGGCGCACCTACAAACTAGGCAGCGAGGCGCCCGAGGAGGCGCCGGTGGACCCACGCGGCGCCGCACCCTACCGCGAGCTGCTCTCGCTCATCGAGTCCAGCCGCCATCGCCTGCTGCTGGTGGTCGAGACCGCCGGCCGTCGCGAATCCCTGGAATCCGTGCTCATCGAGCACGACGTGGCGGCGACACAGGTGGGCGGATGGCGCGAGTTCGCCGACGACACCTCGATCAGGCTGGGCATCACCATAGCCCAACTCGAGCGCGGCGCGCGTTTGCCCGTCCTGGGCATCAGCGTGATCACGGAGACGCAGCTCTACGGCGAGCGCGTGTTTCAACGCCGCCGGCGCAGCGCCCGCAACCGGGACCCCGAGGCGGTCATCAAGTCGCTCGCCGAGCTCAAGCCCGGCGACCCGGTGGTGCACGAGAACTACGGCATTGGCCGCTACAGGGGATTGACCACCCTGGGAATCGCCGGGGAGGTCAACGAGTTCCTGCTTATACACTACCGCGACGACGACAAGCTGTACGTGCCGATCATGTCGCTGGACCGGGTGAGCCGCTACCTGGGCGGCGACCCCGACGGCGCGCCGCTGCACAAGCTCGGTGGCGATGCGTGGGAGAAGGCCCGCCAGAAGGCGCGCGAGAAAGCCTACGACGTGGCCGCCGAACTGCTCGAGATCGCCGCCATGCGAGAGTCGCGGGAAGGTTCGCGACTTACGGTGCCGGCCGAGGCCTACCGGGAGTTCGTGGATCGCTTCGACTTCGAGGAAACGCCGGACCAGGAACAGGTGATCGGCGAGGTGCTCGCCGATCTCGAGTCCGACCGCCCCATGGACCGGCTGGTATGCGGCGACGTCGGTTTCGGCAAGACCGAGGTCGCGCTTCGCGCCGCCTTCGTCGCCGTGCACAACAAGCGCCAGGTAGCGCTGCTGGTACCCACCACGCTGCTGGCGCAGCAGCACTACCAGACGTTCAAGGACCGTTTCGCCGACCTGCCCATCGAGGTCGAGCTGCTTTCCCGCTTTCGCACGAAGAAAGAGATCGACAAGCTCGTCGAATCGCTGAAAAGCGGCTACCCGGACATCATCGTCGGCACGCACCGCCTGCTGCAGAGCGACATCCGCTTCAAGAACCTCGGCCTGTTGATCATCGACGAAGAGCATCGCTTCGGCGTGCGCCAGAAGGAGGCGCTGAAGAAGCTTCGCAGCGAGGTGGACATCCTGACGCTGAGCGCGACCCCCATCCCGCGCACGCTGAACATGGCCATGGCGGGGTTGCGCGGCATCTCGATGATCGCCACGCCCCCGGTGGACCGGCTGTCGGTAAAAACCTTCGTACGGCCCTATAACAAGGCATTGATTCGCGAAGCGATCCTGCGCGAGGTCCATCGCGGCGGGCAGGTGTATTTCATACACAACGAGGTGCGAACTATCGTCCGCATGCGCGAGGAACTCACCGAGCTCGTCCCGGAAGCGCGCATCGACGTGGGTCACGGGCAAATGTCGGAGATCGAGCTCGAACGCGTGATGCGAGACTTCTACCACCAGCGGTTCAACGTCCTGCTGTGCACCACCATCGTGGAAAGCGGCATCGACGTACCGAGCGCCAACACCATGATCATCAATCGAGCCGACAGGTTCGGCCTGGCCCAGCTTCATCAGCTTCGCGGGCGCGTGGGCCGCTCCCACCACCAGGCCTTCGCCTACCTGCTGGTGCCCGACATGCAGAGAATTACCGCGGACGCGCGCAAGCGCCTCGACGCCATCGATTCCCTGGAAGACCTGGGCGCCGGGTTCACGCTCGCTTCCCACGACCTGGAGATCCGCGGCGCCGGAGAACTGCTGGGCGAGTCGCAGAGCGGAACGATCGACACGGTCGGGTTCACGCTGTTTTCCGAATACCTGAATCGCGCGGTCGCCGAGCTCAAGCGCGGTCAGCGTCGCACCAATGACGAGCCGCCCCCGACGCGCGCCGCCGAGGTCAGCCTGGGCGCACCGGCGTTACTGCCGGAGGACTTCATACCGGACGTGCACGCCCGACTGGTGCTTTACAAGCGCATCGCCGCGGCGGCCGACGCCGACGAGTTGCGCGAACTGCGCGTTGAGCTTGTCGACCGGTTCGGGCTGCTTCCCGAACCCACCGCGCGCCTGTTCGACTTCACCGCGATCAGCCATCGCGCCGGCGCTTTGGGTATCGAGAAGATCAATCTCGGGGGTTCCGGCGGCACCGTTACCTTCGCCGAGCGCAACCCGATACCGCCCGAGCGCATCATCGGCCTGATCAGGTCCTCGCCCGGCACCTACTGGATGACCGGCGGCTACACCCTCAACGTGCGCGCCGACCTGCCGGACGTGGACAGCCGCGTGAAATGCTGCGACGGGCTGATTCGGCAGCTAGCGGACGCCTGAATCGCCCCCGCCCCGGCCTCGTCAACGGCCGGCCTTGACTGCCCGAAGCACCTCCTCGAGCAGTTCGACGGTGCGCCGTCGGTCCGTTTCCGCGAGGCGCGCGTGATCCAGCGTCAGTTGCAAGCCCGGCTCGTCCACCCTGATCACGCCATCGGGGTTTTTCCGGGCGCGCTTCAGGCGATATGCCTGCACCGGTTCGGCGATACCATTCAGCTCGATCTCGATGCCTTCGGCCGCGTCGATCTCGTTCTTCACGAGATGATACGTTTCATTGTCGAGCAGGATACCGCCGGACTCGGCGTACGCCTACAGGCGCGATGCCAGGTTGACCGCGTGACCGATGGCCGTGTAGTCGAGTCGATCCACGCTGCCGAAGTTTCCAACGGTACAAAAGCCCGTCGCGATGCCAATCCTCAACTCGAAGGTATCGCCCAGGCCCCGATCGAACCACTGGCGCCGGAGTTGTTGTTGTTTATCCTGCATGGCCCGCGCCATTCCGACACATGCGCATGCGTCCAGCGCCACGCCCCGCGAGTGCGGATCGCCGAAGAACGCGACGATGGCGTCGCCGATGAACTTGTCAATAGTCGCGCCGTATTCGTTGGCAATTCGGGCCATCTCGGTCAGGTACTGGTTGAGGAGTTCCGTCACCTGCTCGGATTCGAGCCTGTCCACCATCGCCGTGAAACCCACGATATCGGAAAAGAATACCGTCAGCTTTCTGCGTCGTGGTTCGACGGCGACGCGCTCGGGCGCCGCGAAAATGGATGCGTACACTTGCGGAGACAGGTATTTCGACAACTTCGAGGAGAGCGTCTCGAGCATGTGCGTCTTGTTTGACAGCTCTTCCTCGCGTTTCTTCAGCTCGGTAATGTCAGTGTAGACCGAGGCGACGCCGCCGTCCGCCGTGCGGTGCTCGTTTATCTGAAGCCAACGACCGTCCGCCAGGAGCTGTTCGATGGGATGAGTCGGATTCTTGCGCATCGATCGACGCAACTCGATGTATTCATCGATACCACCTTGTCCATCGATCAGGGGAAGCATCCCGCTTGCGTGCGCCTCGCGTATGACATCCCAAAAAAGCTCACCGGGTTCGATCCGTTCGGCGACCTCGTCGCCGGCAACCGCGGCGAAATAGTCCCGATAGTTGGAATTGCACAGGATGATGCGATCTTGGGCGTCGAACAAAACCAGGCCTTCGGAAATGGACTCGATCGCATCCTGGAGACGCGCGCGGGCTTCTTCCGCCTCTTGTCGCGCGTTGGTGAGGCGCGATTCCGCGAGTTTGCGACCGGTAATGTCCTGAATTGCGCCGACCAGTCGATATGCCTTGCCGTTCTCGCGCCGGAGGCATCGACCGGTGTCACTGACCCAAATATAGTCGCCTGAAGCGGATTTTACCCGGTATTCGCAGACAAGGTGATCGGTCTCGCCCTTGAAATGCCGAACGATTGCGTCGCGATACCCGGCAAAATTATCGCCATTTATTCGCTCGTTCCAGTCAGCGGCGGAGAGTCGGTTCGGCTCCAACCCCAGAATGGCACCCAGCCGGCCAGAAACCTTCAGTTCTCCGGTCGCGACGTTCCAATCGTAAACTCCCTCGGATATCGCGCCCAGCACGACGCGGTAACGCTCGGCGATCGCTTCGAGGCCGCCCCTTGAATCGGGATCGAGTTCATTTCCTGCCATCGCACGCCCCGCCAACGTGAGCCGGGTTTCCATTATAGTTCGATACGGGAGAGACTGAACCGGGTTCTTCCCCGTGACAACGCGTGCTGGGCAGGTCGCACTTCCCGATTTCCGCGAGCGCGATATAATTCCGCGAGTCACCCACCGGATGTACGCATGGACCCCGAAATAGAATTCAACCGCATCAAGCGGCTGCCGCCCTATGTCTTCAGCATCGTCAATGACCTGAAAATGCAGGCGCGCGCCGCGGGCCGCGACGTCATCGACTTCGGCATGGGCAATCCGGACCAGCCGACCCCGAAGCACATCGTCGACAAGTTGTGCGAGGTCGCCCAACGGGACAACACGCACCGGTATTCGGCATCCAAGGGCATCCCGCGGCTGCGACGCGCGGTGACGCGCTGGTACGGGACCAAGTACGACGTCGACCTGGACCCGGACGCCGAAGCCATCGTCACCATCGGGTCCAAGGAAGGACTGGCTCACCTCGCCATGGCCACCACCGGCCCTGGCGACGCCGTGCTGGTGCCTAATCCCTCGTACCCGATCCATCCATACGGGTTCGTCATCGCCGGCGCCGACATCCGCCACGTGCCCATAGGGCCCGACCGCGACTTTCTCGCCGAACTGGAACGATCGATTCGTGACACCTGGCCGCGCCCTCGCCTGTTGGTGCTCAGTTTTCCGGCCAATCCCACCACCCAATGCGTCGACCTCAAATTCTTTTCCGACGTCGTGGACTTGTGCCGCGAGCACAACATCTGGGTGGTCAACGACAATGCCTACGCCGAGATCACGTTCGACGGTTACAAGGCGCCATCCATCCTCCAGGTTCCGGGCGCCAGGAAAATCGCCGCGGAGTTCTATTCGCTGTCGAAAACCTACAACATGCCCGGTTGGCGGGTGGGCTTCATGTGTGGCAATCCCACCCTGGTGCACGCGCTGACCCGGATCAAGTCGTATCTCGACTACGGTACGTTCACGCCCATCCAGGTGGCCGCGATCCAGGCCCTGGAGGGGCCCCAGGACTGCGTTCGCGAAGTCGTGGCTACCTACGAGGAACGGCGCAACACGCTGTGCGACGGCCTGAACAATGTCGGCTGGGCGGTGGACCGGCCCCGAGCCACGATGTTCGTCTGGGCGAAGATCCCGAAACCGTTCGAGGGTCTCGGCTCACTCGAATTCGCCAAGCTGATGCTGGCGGAGGCGGACGTGGCAGTCTCTCCGGGCATCGGATTCGGCGAGTACGGCGACGACCACGTGCGATTCAGCCTGATCGAAAACCCCCACCGTATCCGGCAGGCCATACGCGGCATTCGCGATTTCCTGCGCCGTCACGGGGTTGGCGTGGTGGCCCAGGCACGGTAGATTCGTTCATCATGAAGCAGACGTTCAATTCGTTCGTGTTCCGTACC
Organism: Gammaproteobacteria bacterium; assembly: GCA_030429665.1. Classification (GTDB taxonomy): domain Bacteria; phylum Pseudomonadota; class Gammaproteobacteria; order Arenicellales; family CAJQKF01; genus BQJD01. Next base: position 7,375 of record JAUIEZ010000130.1, read on the forward strand.
GCCCGCTTCGTGGCGGCGATCTGCGCGCTCGCCGTCGCCGGGGCGGCGCCGGCGGAACCCAACGTCTACGACCTGGAACTGGTGGTTTTCCTGAACGAAATGACGCGGTCCTCCGAGGTGGATCGGCCGGACCCGGAACGAGCCGCGCGTTACAACGGCATGCTGACGCAACGTCTTCAGCGAACGGGCAGCGTGCTTACCGAGTCCGCGGAGTCGGGGCGTTTCGTGGACATCGTGGACCGCCTCCAGGCCGCCGGCGGCTACACGGTGCTTCAGCACGTAAAGTGGCGTCAGGAAGTACAGCTCATCGCGGATGCGCCCTACATCGACGTTTCCGCCCTCGGTCTCGGGGAAGACAGCGGGCTCAAGGGCGTAGTGCGTTTCTATCACAGCCCGCTCCTCTACGTGGACGTACTGCTGCGCTACGCGCCGTTCGTCGATCCGATCGAGCAGTTCGGCACACCGGCCAACGCGGGGGGGGTTCTTCCCGGCGAACAGGTCGCGGGCCTGCAATCGCCCGAGGCGCGGACCTGGGTGATCGACGAGAAACGACGCGTCAAGCTCAACGAGCTCCACTACTTCGACAATCCCCGATTGGGCGCGATCATCGGCGTGTGGCCGGTGGACGAGGCGGAGCTCGAAGCGGCTGAAGCCGTGACGCCATCTTCGGACACCCCCATCGCGCCGCTGTCGTCCATCGCCGAACCGTCGGCCGTGGAGTGAGCCGACTCAGCCTGCCAGCGCCGCTTCCAGCACGTTGAAGGCGTTTTCTATGCCGGTTACGAGGTTTCGCTCGATCTCCTCCATGGTGATCTCCCCCTCGCCCCGGCCCGCCGCCATGTTGGCCACGACACAGAGCGACGCGTAGGGCAAGTCGAGCTCCCGCGAAAGGGCGAGTTCGGGCATCCCGGTCATGCCCACGATGTCGGCGCCGTCGCGCTCGAGCCTGTCGATCTCCGCTGCGCTTTCCAGGCGCGGTCCCTGGGTGGCGGCATAGCAGCACGGCGAGAAACAGCCAAGTCCCACGCCGTCGGCGGCCCCTGCGATGCGGCCGCGAAGCGTCTCGTCGTAGGGATGGGTGAAATCCACGTGCCGTACCACACCCGACTTGCCGTCGAAATAAGTGTGCGACCGACCCCAGGTGTAGTCCAGAACCTGGTCGGGAAGCGCCAGATCCATGGGAGCGAGCCCGGCATTGATGGCGCCCACCGCATTGAGGGCGAGTATGCCGGTGGCGCCGCACTCGCGCAGAGCCCACAGGTTGGCGCGGTAGTTGATGGCGTGAGGCGGGATCTTGTGGCTCATGCCGTGTCGAGGCAGGAACAATACCTCGGCGCCGCCCAGCGTGCCGCGCACGACGGGATCCGACGGACTGCCGTATGGCGTGCGGATGACACGCCGCTCGTCGATCGACAGGCGGGAAATGCTCCCGGCGCCGCTGCCGCCGATCAATGCTAGCAAGACGCTTTCTCCTTGATGCGTCCGTAACTGTCCTCCAGGCGCACGATGTCGTCTTCGCCGAGGTAGCTGCCGGTCTGCACCTCGATCACTTCCAGCGGCTCGTCGCCGTTGTTGGAGAGCTTGTGGATCATCCCCGCCGGGATGTAGGTGGACTCGTTGGTCTCCAGCTCGAAGGTTTCTTCGCCGCGCTGCACTGTCGCCACGCCACGAACGACGACCCAATGTTCGGAACGATGGTGATGATATTGCAGGGAAATTTTCGCCCCCTGGTTGACGACGAGGCGCTTGACCTGGAAACCCTGTCCACGGTCGATGCTTTCGAAAGAACCCCACGGGCGGTACACGCGCGGGTGGTGTTCCACTTCGCTGCGCTTTTCCTCCTGCAATCCCGCGACGACGTCGCGAATGTCCTGCGCGGCGTCGAGAGAAGCCACGTAGGTGACGTCGCGAGTATCGATAATGGCCACGTTGTCGAGCGCGCTGGCGACGACCAGGCGATCCTCGGCAATGACGCAGGAATTCTTCACGTCGGTCAGCCTCACGTCACCCATCGCGACGTTGCCGTCGGCGTCCCGGTCACACACCTGCCAAACGCCCCGCCACGATCCCACGTCGCACCAGCCGGCGTCCAACGGCACGACGAAGGCCCGGTCCGTGCGCTCCATCACCGCGTAGTCGATGCTCTTCGACGGACAGCGGGCGAAGGACTCGTCATCGAGAAACACCATTTCACCGGTGCGCCGGGTCGTGCGCGCCGCCTCCGCCGCGTGGTCAGCGATTTCAGGCTCGAACGACGACAACGCCGTCAGATAAGCGGACGCGTCGAGCAGGAACATGCCGCTGTTCCAGAAATAGTCCCCGGACTCGAGAAAGGCGACGGCTGTCGCGGCGTCCGGCTTCTCGACGAAACGTTCGACAGACATCGCGTCATCGACCCGGCCGCCGGCCGCCTTGATGTAGCCGTATCCCGTCTCGGGTGCCGTCGGCACGACGCCGAAGGTGACGAAACCGCCGGACGCGGCCGCAGGTCGCGCTCGCTCCACGGCCTCGGCGAATCGGCCGGCATCCTTGATCACGTGGTCAGACGGCAGCACCAGCATCAACGGTGGCTGGTCATGGTCGAGAATATACCGGGCGGCCGCCGCCAGGGCGGGCGCGGTATTGCGTCCCTCGGGCTCGAGCAGCAGCGTGAAGGGTTCGACGCCCTGGCGGCGAAACTGCTCGGCGGTCAAAAAGCGAAACGCTTCGTTGCAGATGGCGATCGGTTCCCCCGTGCCGTCGATCGTCCGCACGCGCGCGATGGTTTCCTCGAGCAACGTGCCCTCGCCCGCGAAACGATGAAACTGCTTCGGGTACTTGGCTCGCGACATGGGCCAAAGTCGCGTACCGGACCCGCCGCAAAGAATGACTGGCGTGATCATGCGCTGGCTTCCTCTCCGGTGCGCGCAGGTGGACCGTATGGTGTGAGGTACTCAGGCACGAGCTGGCGCACCAACCGCTCGATGCCGGCGACGTCGAAGCGCGCGGCGCACTTCTCGAGCGCGTCACAGGTCAACGACACGCTGTCGATGGGGATGCTGCGGCTCTTCGCCAGCAGGATCTTCTCGTAGCCGGTGTCGGTGAGCTGCTCGTCGTCGTGGAACAGTTCTTCGTGGAGTTTCTCGCCGTCACGCAGGCCGATGTACTCGATCCGGATGTCCCTGTCGGGCTCCTTGCCGGATAGCTGGATCATCTGTCGCGCGAGGTAGGCGATGTTGATCGGTTCGCCCATATTGAGCACGAAAATCTCGCCGCCGGCGCCGATCGTTGCCGCCTGAAGGATCAACTGGCAGGCCTCGCGAGTGCTCATGAAGTACCGGGTCACGTCGGGATGAGTGACGGTTATCGGGCCGCCCTCCTCGATCTGCTTCTGGAACAGCGGCACGACGCTGCCCGCCGAACCGATCACGTTGCCGAAGCGCACGGTAATCATTCGCGTCGTCGAATGCCGGCTCAGCGACTGGCAATAAATTTCCGCCACACGCTTGCTGGCCCCCATCATCGACGTGGGATTGACCGCCTTGTCGGTGGAAATCAGGACGAACCATCCGACGTCATATTCGTGGGCGGCATCGGCCACGTTGCGCGTCCCCAGGATGTTGTTGCGGGCGGTTTCGCGAACCTGATCCTCGAGCATGGGCACGTGCTTGTAGGCGGCGGCGTGGAACACCACCTCCGGCGCCCGCGCGGCGACGGTCCGGAACACGGCTTCGCGGTCGCGCACGTCGACCAGGCACGGAACCAGGGTGAGCTCGGGATACTTGTAGGACAATTCGCTGGTGATGGTATAGAGATTGAATTCACTCTGGTCGAGAATCACCAGCTGATCGGGCGACAGTCTCGCCACTTGCCGGCACAACTCGCTCCCTATCGATCCGCCGCCCCCGGTGACCAGGATTCGCCTGCCTTCGAGGCTTTCGCGAATACCGCTCCAGTCGAGCGACACCTGCTTTCGACCGAGCAGATCCTCGATCTCCACCTTGCGAAGATCGGTCGAGCTGATGTGATCGGACATCATCTCGTGGAGCTTTGGCAGGATGCGGTACGGCGCGCCGGACTTTTCGCACCAGTGGACGATGTGTTGCATCTGCTCCGCCGTGGCCGTCGGCACGGCGATAATGACGAGGTCCACGGACAACCTCGATACCAGCATCGGAATGGAAGTGGAATCGCCCATCACGCGCACGCCCTGTAGTTCCTTGCCGCGCTTGGTGGGATCGTCGTCGACGAAGGCGATCGGCTCGTAGACCTGCGGGTGCGCGCGGTGCAGGTCGCGAACCAGCAGTTCGCCGGCGATGCCGGCACCCACTACCAGCACCTTGCGCTCGGCGGAGGTGGTGATGTGGTGGTCCTTGATCAACCGGAACAGGAGCCGCGGCGTGGTAACCAGGGCCATCAGCAGCATCCCGTGCAGCAGGAAGACGCTGCGCGGCACGAACGCCAGGCGCGTGACGAAGAAAATCGCGATGGCGACCAGCGCCGTGCCTACCACCACCGACTTGATCAGGGCGATGATGTCGTGCAGGGAAATGAACCGCCAGATACCCCGGTGCACGCCGAAGAACAGGAAGGTGCCGAAGTGGATCGCCATCACCAGCGGGATCAGGTCCAGTGCCTCGTCGAGGAAGATCGACGGGATGGTATCCATGTTGAATCGTAACCAGTAGGCGCCCAGCCATGCCAGCGGGATCATGCAGGCATCGTGAATGAGCACCTTCCAGCGGTTTCTGAGCCGTCCCAGGAACTCGCCTTGGCGAAGCCTTTTCATCATGTCGCCGATTCCCGTCCGCGAAGCCGCGCCTCGCGTCGACCGATTCCCATGCCGGTCACGGCCAGCAACAAGGTCGCCACCGCGGCGGCAAGAAGCGCGTCGACGTCAAGAAAAACCAGCGCCGACGCCAGCAGCGCCAGTATCACGTCGATGACGATCACGCTGCCCACGATCAGCGGCTGCGACAGGCCCGAGGCGTGGGCGCGCTGATAAAGATGGCTGCGGTGAGAGTGCCACCAGCGTTCACGACGCACCATTCTTCGCAGCAACGTAAAAGTGGCGTCGAACAGGAACACGCCCATGAGAATGACGAACGCCGCAAGCGGCAGACCCAGGTCGATCACTCCGCCGGCGGACAACGCCGCACAATGATCCGACCGGACGTCTTGCGCCTTTCACCGCCGTCGGCTGCGTGCTAACAAAAGTTTATGTCCGAAGCGCCCGAAACCCGAGTCGCCGTCGATCCCGACCAGGTTGCAGTCGTCATTCCCGCCTACAATGAGGCCAAAAGCATCAGGGCGCTGGTCAAGCGAGCCCTGCACCACGTGCCTTTGGTCATCGTGGTGGACGACGCTTCGCAAGATG
>JAUIEZ010000131.1 GCA_030429665.1 Gammaproteobacteria bacterium
GTAAAGGTTGGGGGCGACCACCTTGCCGGTTTGTCCCACCTGGTAGTCGTTGGGCACGTAGCCCGCGTCGACCGCCGCGCGCGAGGCGCCGACGGCGGCGCCCAGCTTGTCGGCAATCTTCTCGAGCATGTGGAAGTTCTCTCCACTTTGCATGCCGCGCCCGCCGGAGATGACGATATCGGCGCTGGTCAGCTCGGGACGTTCGGACGCGCTGATCTCGGCACCGTCGAACGCGGTCAGGCCGGCGTCGCCGGTCGACTCGATCGCCTCGACCGCCGCCGATCCGCCGCTGTCGGCAACAGCCTCGAAACTGGTGATTCGCACCGTGAGCACCTTGATGGCGTCACTGGATTTCACGGTTGCCATGGCGTTGCCCGCATAGATCGGACGAACGAAGGTGTCAGCCGACTCCACGCCGCTGATATCCGAGATCTGCTGCACGTCGAGCAGCGCGGCGGCCCGCGGCACCACGTTCTTGCCGAACGTGGTGGCGGCGGCCAGCACGTGGCTGTACTCGGGCGCCAGCTTGACGATCAGCGGCGCCAGGTTCTCGGCGAGAAAGTGTTCGTAGTCGGCGGAGTCGGCCAGCAGGACCTTGTTGACGCCGTTGGCCGCGGCGGCGGCCTCGGCCACGCCCGCGCAGCCCGAACCGGCCACCAATACGTCCACGTCACCGCCGATCGCCGCCGCGGCGCCCAGCGTGTGGAGGGTTGCCGGCCTGAGCTCGGCGTTGTCGTGTTCGGCGATAACCAGGATTGCCATGTTCAGATCACCTTCGCTTCGTTGCGGAGTTTGTCGACCAGTTCGGCGGCGCTGGAAACCTTGACGCCTGCCTTGCGAGACGGCGGCTCGACCACCTTGAGCACCTCGGTGCGCCGCGTGATGTCGACACCGAGATCGGCGGGGGCGTACTTGTCGACGGGTTTCTTCTTCGCCTTCATGATATTAGGCAACGAGGCATATCGCGGCTCGTTCAGTCGCAGGTCCACGGTGATCACCGCGGGCCGCTTCGTAACGACCGCCTCGAGACCGCCGTCCACCTCGCGGGTGACCCGAAAACCGTCGTCGCGCACCTCGATGCGCGAAGCGAACGTCGCTACCGGCCAGCCCAGTAGCGCGGCGAGCATCTGGCCTGTCTGGTTGTTGTCGCCGTCGATGGCCTGCTTGCCGAGTATCACGAGACCCGGCTGCTCCTTGTCGCATACGGCCTTGAGCAACTTCGCCACGGCGAGCGGTTCCGGATCGTGCTCGCATTCCAGCAAGATGCCGCGGTCGGCGCCCATGGCCAAACCCGTGCGGAGCGTTTCCTGGGACTGGCTGGCGCCGGCGCTGACCACCACCACCTCCTCGGCATGGCCAGCCTCGCGAATGCGGAGCGCTTCCTCCACCGCGATCTCGCAAAATGGGTTCATCGCCATCTTGATGTTGGCGAGTTCGACACCGGAAGCGTCCGACTTGACCCGGACCTTGACGTTCGCGTCGATGACGCGCTTGACCGGCACAAGTATTTTCATTGGCGAATACTCTCGAGGTTGGTTCCCGGTCGAATGACCGGCACGGTAGCGGCGTCCACGTCGGAACCGGGCGCCGCGCCCCAGCGTGTCGTACGGGCGCTTTTCGATAACGCGCCCTTAAGCGGACAGGCTTTTTACCGCAGTTGGCGGAGAAATTCAAAGGGCGTCGCCGGAAGCGGGCAAACGCGCCGCCAAGCGCGGGAGTGTAGGCTCGACGAAACACGAAACCAGGCTTCGAGGGCGACTTCGACTATCCGAATTGCGCCCGCGGCGCGGTCGACATTGACGCGAGTGACAATATCCGTGTCGCAAGTCAGTCAGATTGTTGCGCGCCTATCCTGAATGATTGCCGCAGATTTCCTACGGCGAGAATCCGTTATGGCAGATACCCGAAGTCGTCGTCGCGCCGGTGGACGCGATGCCAGGCGTGCCACCCGCGAACAAAGCGCTCCAAGAAGCGCGGCGTTCATTACCCGGAGGGTCCCGACCTGGGAGATCGCCCCGGAGGAGGTTCTCGCCACCGTGGAGCACAATGCCGAAACCATTCTCGAGGAGATCGGCATCGACTTCCACGACGACCCGGAATCGCTGGTCATGTTCAAGACCGCTGGCGCCGACGTGGACGGCGACCGGGTGCGTTTTCCGCGCGGCATGTGCCGCGAGATCATCGGCGCGAGCGCCCCCGCCGAATTTACCCAGCACGCCAGGAACCCCGAACGCAGCGTCAGGATCGGCGGTAATCACACGGTCCTGGTGCCCGCCTACGGTCCGCCTTTCATTCGCAATCTCGACGAGGGCCGGCGATACGCCAATATCGAGGACTTCCGGAATTTCGCCAAGCTGGCCTACCTGTCGCCGGCGCTGCATCACAACGGCGGCACGTTGTGCGAACCGGTGGACCTGCCGGTCAACAAGCGGCACCTGGAGATGGTTTACAGCCATATCCGCTACAGCGACAAGTGCTTCATGGGCTCGGTCACCGCGCCGGAGCGCGCTGAGGACTCCGTTGCCCTGGCCAAGATCGTCTTCGGCGATGCGTTCGTCGAGGACAACTGCGTACTGATCAACCTGATCAACGCGAACTCGCCGATGACCTACGACGGCACCATGCTGGGCGCGGCCCGCGTGTACGCCCGACACAACCAGGCGACGGTGATCTCGCCGTTCATTCTCTCGGGTGCCATGTCGCCGGTCACCATCCTCGGCACCTGCGCGCAGATTCTCGCCGAGGCCCTCGCCGGCATGGCGTTTACCCAGTTGGTCCGGGCCGGCGCGCCGGTGGTATTCGGTACGTTCGCCAGTTCCATCTCGATGCAATCCGGCGCGCCGACGTTCGGCTCGCCGGAACCGGCCATCGTGCTCAATATCTGTGCCGCATTGGCGCGACGACTCGGCGTGCCGTTCCGCTCCGGCGGCGGTCTTTGCGCGTCCAAGGTCGCCGACGCCCAGGCCGCCTACGAATCCGCCAATACGCTGCAGGCAGCCATGGCGGCCGGCGTGAATTTCATGCTGCACACCGCCGGATGGCTCGAAGGCGGCCTCGCGATGAGCTACGAGAAATTCGTCATGGACGCCGATCAGGCGGCAATGCTGGCGGTCATTCTTTCCGGCATCGACACGTCCGAGAACGGCCAGGCCATGGACGCCATCCGCGAGGTCGGTCCGGGCAAGCACTTTCTCGGCTGCGCCCATACCCTGGCCAATTTCGAGACCGCCTTCTACCGCTCGTCCATCGCCGACAACAACAGCTACGAACAATGGGCCGGCGAAGGCGGTCAGGATGCCAACCAGCGCGCCAACACGCTGTGGAAGAAAATGCTTCGGGAATACCGCGAACCCGGCATCGACCCTGGCATCGACGAGGCCCTGCGCGCCTTCATTGACGTTAAGAATGCGTCCATGCCGGACGCCAACACCTAGCGGGTCGAACTCCGTCGCGACCGAAGGAACAGCTCGCGGCGAGGCCGCCTCCACGGTCGTTCGGCGTGGCCCTTCGGGCTATCTGATGGTACTCATCAATTCCTGGGCGCGCGGTTCGCCGGCATCCGCGGCGGACTGAATCCAGTACAACCCGGAGCCACGGTCCCTGCGTACCCCACGGCCGTCGAGGTACATCCTGCCCAGGTTGAACTGGGCCTTCGGATGGCCTTTCTGCGCGGCGAGCTTGTACCAGTACGCGGCCTCGGCGTAGTCCTGCACGACGCCCCACCCGGATTCGAGCATGAAAGCGATACCGTATTGCGCCCGTGCCACACCGGCTTCCGCCAGCGGCGCCCAGGCTTCGACGGCACCCGCGTAGTTCTGTCGCACGAACGCTTTCTGTCCCTCGTAGAACTGCCGTCTTTGTGCCATCGTGCCCCGCCCGCCTGAAAGCTGCGCCGTGACATCGTCTCCTTCCAGTTCGCCGCCGGGCAGCGTCGATTCCAACGAGCGAATCGATGCCGTCGCCTCGGTGATGCCGGCTTCTTCGGCGCGTCGCAGCCAATCGAGCGCCTCCCCGGAGCGTGCCGCGTCGGGTTGTTCGGCCAGCAACCCGCCGAGGCGCCAGGCCGCCATCGCGTGACCCTGCCGGGCGGCGCGGGTCATCCAGAAAATCGCCGCACCGGGATCGTCGAATGCGCCGCCTGGCGCATTCGAGAGCGCCAACTGGTACTGGGCCGGCGCATAGCCTGCCGCCGCCGCCCGCTCGAGATAATCCATCGCCCGGCGCGGTTCGCGGGGCACACCCAGTCCCTGGACGTACAGCATGGCAAGGTTGAACGTCGCCACCGGATCCCCCCGTTGCGCCATCGCCGACCATTCCTGCCGGACGCGGGCGTAGTCCCCGGCCAGGTAGGCTTCCACGGTGTCGGACTCAGCGGCTAAAGCGAGGCTCGAGGGCAGAACGAGCAGCGCGCATAGACACGCGGCGAGGTAACGACCTCGACACGCCAGGGACGACTTCATCGAGAGCGGGGAACCCTTGGCGGAACTTAAAGCGCGTCGTCGCCGGTCTCGCCGGTACGAATCCGGTAGGCCTCGGCACAGTCGTAGACGAAGATCTTGCCGTCGCCGATTTTTTCCGTGCGGGCGCCTTCGATAATTGCCTCGATCGCCTGTTCGACGATGGCGTCGTCCACGACGATTTCGAGTTTGACCTTGGGCACGAAATCGACCACGTACTCTGCGCCACGATACAGCTCGGTATGACCCTTTTGCCGCCCGAAGCCCTTGACTTCCGCGACCGTCATGCCCTTGACGCCGACGTTGGCAAGCGCGTCGCGCACATCGTCGAGTTTGAACGGTTTGACGAGCGCCGTGATCAGTTTCATAGGTAACTCCGGTTTATGCCAGGTGCCCGGATTGCCGGCCGACGGACCGGGCGACGTCCGAGCGCGCTTCGTAATTGATTCATTTTACCGCGATTGTCAACACGACACCCGACTCCCTACGCGGCCTTGCGCGGATCGAGTCCGATCTTCCCGCGCGCGGCATCCGGCGCGGCCACCGTCGCGCCCAGGTTCGAAACGATGGTCGCGGCCCGCTCGACGAGTTGCGCGTTGGTCGCCAACACCCCCTTCTCTAGGTACAGGTTGTCTTCCAGGCCGACACGCACATGTCCCCCGAGAATCGCCGATTGGGCCACCCAGGGCATCTGGTTGCGACTGATGGCGAAACTTGTCCAGAAGGCGTTCTTCGGCAGCATCGGCACGAGACTCATGAGCAACGACGGTTCCGCCGGCATGCCCCAGGGTATGCCGAAGCAAAACTGCCACATGGCCGTGTCATCGATGATGCCCTCATCGAGAAGCTTGAGGGTGAACCAGAAATTGCCGGTATCGAATATCTCCAACTCCGGTTTCACGCCAAGCTCCATGATGCGTCGGGCGCCGGTGCGTAGCTGAGCGGGTGTGCCGACGTAAATCGTGTTGCCGTCGCCGAAGTTGAGCGAGCCGCAGTCGATGGTGCAGATCTCGGGCAGCAGTTCCTCGACATGCGCAAGGCGCTCGATGGGGCCGACGAGATCGGTGCCCGGACCGAGGCGGGCCGGATCGTCGTCGGGACCGATCTCCACGTCGCCGCCCATGCCGGCGGTGAGATTGACCACGACATCGGTGTCGGCGCTGCGAATGCGATCCATGACCTCGGCGTACAGCGCCACGTCCCGCGAACCTGTTCCAGTCTCCGGATCACGAACGTGACAATGCACGATCGCGGCGCCTGCCTTGGCGGCATCGATGGCGGACTCCGCGATCTGTCTTGGCGTGACGGGCACGCCGGGATGTTTGCCCACGGTATCCCCGGCGCCCGTCACGGCGCAGGTGATGACGACTTCAGGGTTCATGTCGGATCTCCCGGTATGCCGGATGCATGGCCGGCGCATGGCCGGATCAAGGCGTGCACTATAGACAATCGGCGGAGCGCGCGACAGGGTGACGGCTACGATACTTCGAGATCACGCAGGTAGTCGGCCGCCTCGTGGGCGTTTACCACGGAGTTGCGGATCAAGTCGTCGAAATGACGGATCAGGATGGTCACGTACTCGCGCGTGTTGAAGGCGAAGAACATCTGGCCCACGTACAACACGGCGCGGCGGTTGCCGAACAACGTATAGGGCGCCGCGTATCGCCTCAACCCGTCGAACAGGTACAGGCGAAGGCTCGGGTAAAGCTCTTCCACGACATCCACGATCTGGCGCCTTTGCGCATCGCGGACCGCTCGCGACAGGCCCCGCCACAGGGAGTGTCCCGAGCAGAAATCCTGGATGGCCTGGGAAGACAGGCAGATCTCCATGTCGTTCTCGGTGGTACGGCCGAAGCTCAGCTGCTGGCGCGTCTCTTCCAGGGCGCGGTCGACCGGGCGTTCCACCACCGCGTCGAATTCGTGACGCAGCACCGCCTCGGTCTTGAAAATGTCGGGCAGGTTGGCCGGGACATATCGAATCTTCAGCCCCGCCGCCTCCTGGTACCAGCGCGCGAGATTCGCATCCGCCGGACTCGGCTCGTGGGGGGCCACTTCCAGCGATTGCCTGAGGATCTCGGCGCCGTAGCGGCTATCGGAGCTCAGGCCGAGAAGCCAATCCGTCGATACCTGCAGCACCTCGGCGAGGGCGGCGACGGTGTCGGCGCGGGGCATACGCACGTTGTCCTCTGCGAGAAGCTGGGACAGCGTGGAACGATCGACGCCTGCCGCCCGGGCGAGCGCCGACTGGTTCATGCCACGGGTCGCCAGGCACTCGGTAAGCCGGGTTCTAAAAATCGTGACTATCTCCCGTTTACCCATATCCATAGCCTCCAGTGGGAGTTTTTACACAACTTTCCGTGATTATACAGAACATTTTTTACTTAATGCTTAGTATAAAAACGTGGTCAAAACAACTGTTCGTTAATAGATTGAGCGCTGACACAACGGATCGAATAACGACAAGGTGCTTGATTTCACGATGGATATGAAAACCTCAACCACGATCGAGCGGTTCGTCGCCGCGCCGGGCGAGTGGCTCACGTTCGCCATGATCCTGTCGACGTACGCTGCCTGGGCGGCGCTCACGCTGTACTGGCAGGCCATGCCCGCCCCGCTGTTGGTACTCGCCGCCGCCTACTGCCTGACGTTGTTCGGGTCGCTGCAGCACGAGGTGATCCATGGCCACCCGACGACCAACCGACGATTCAACCTTTCCCTGGTTTGGCTTCCGTTGACCCTCTGGCTGCCGTTAACGGTCTACGAATCCAGCCACAAGGCGCACCATCGAAACGAGCTCACACGTCCCGGCGCCGACCCGGAGTCGTGGTACGTGCCAGCCGGGCACTGGACCGCCATGGGAACGGCACGACGCGCCTTGCTGTACTTCAACAACAGCTTTGCCGGACGCGTGTTGGTCGGTCCGTGGATCGCGGTTTGGCAATTGTGGTCGCAACTGGCAAGGGGGTGCTTGTCCGATGCCGCCACGCGACGGATCGTTCTCGGGCACGGTCTCGGTGTCGGCGCGGTACTCTGGTGGGTCACCCAGGTTGCCGGTATGCCCGCGTGGTTCTACCTGCTGGTGTTCGTGTGGCCGGGCATCAGCCTTTCCATGGTGCGCGCCTTCGTCGAACACCGCTACCACCCGGATCCGTCGTGCCGTACCGCGATCGTGCGCGGCGGGCCGCTTACCCGCCTGGCGTTTCTCAACAACAACTACCATTGGGTGCACCATCGCCAGCCCGCTCTCGCCTGGTACCTGATCCCGGCTGCCTACGCACGCGATGCGCGCTGGATCGCTTCGGCCAACGGCGGATTCGAGTTCGACGGCTACGGCGATATCGCCCGGCGCTACCTGTTCAGACCCTGGACGCGGCCGGTGTTTCCATCCACGCCCTAACCGGCTGCCGCCAGTAACGAGGCGTTCCCCCCCGCCGCCGTGGTGTCCACGCACAAGTGGCGTTCCACGTGTAGCCGCTCGGCGAGGCCGGACTCGCCGACGAGGGAAATCAACGCGCCGTCGCGATCGGCGAGAGCGCGACGCACAGCGCGTTGGACGTCGTCCTGTGCCCAACTCATGACGGCGTGAACGCCCCGCAGGTTTGACAGGTCCCGCAATTCCAACAGGCCGTCGACGCACGCCGTCATCCCGCTCGTTGCGCTCACGCCCGGCGCCACGGCCACCGCCGCGCACCCGGCGGCATTGGCCTGGCGAGCCTGTTCGCGAGCAGCATCCGCGCCCGGCCCGAGGCAGAGCACGACGCCGCGCGGAAACAGCGACAGGCGATTGGACTCGCCGGTCGGTCCGGGCAGGTCGCGCACGGACAGGGGAAGCTCGGGCCATGGTCGAACCGCGTCAATGGCCGACTGCACCCGCGCCGCATCGACCGGGTTCCCCGCCACCGCGACGTATTTCGGACAGTCGGCCGACATGAAACGCCGGACGTAGCATGGGCCGCCCGCCTTGGGCCCCGTGCCGGAAAGACCCTCGCCGCCGAACGGCTGCGACCCGACGATGGCGCCGATCTGGTTGCGGTTGACGTATATGTTGCCGGCACGGATACGCTCGACGACCTGCTGGACGCGGTCGTCGATACGCGTGTGCAGGCCGAAAGTGAGTCCGTAACCCGTGGCATTGATGTCGTCGACCACAGCGTCGATGTCCTCGGCCTCGAACGTCGCCACGTGCAGAACCGGACCGAATATCTCCTCGGCAAGATCGGCAATCCCGTCAATACGGATGACCGCGGGTGCGACGAAATGCCCGCGCGGCGGCGCGACCAGCCGTTTCATCAGGCGCCCGCGCTCGGCGTAAGCGGCGACGTGCGCCTCTATTTTCTCGCGTGCCTCGGCCTCGATCACCGGACCGACGTCGGTGGAAAGCTGCCACGGGTCGCCCAGGGCGAGTTCGTCCATGGCGCCGAACAGCATCTCCATGAAGCGCGCTTCGACGTCGCGTTGCAGGTACAGCACGCGCAGCGCCGAACAGCGCTGTCCGGCGCTCTGGAAGGCCGAGGCGACGACGTCGCGCACCACCTGTTCGGGCAGGGCGGTGGAGTCCACGATCATGGCGTTGAGGCCGCCGGTTTCGGCAATCAACGGCGCGTCGGGTGCCAGGTTTTCCGCCATGGCGCGGTTGATCAACCGCGCAGTGTGCGTCGATCCGGTAAAACACAGTCCGTCCACGCGCGGGTCGGCGCTGAGTCGGGCTCCGACGGTGGCGCCGTCGCCGGGCAGCAGTTGAATGACATCGACGGGAATGCCCGCCTCATGCATCAGCGCGATTGCGCGCACGGCGATCAGTGGCGTTTGTTCCGCGGGCTTTGCCACCACCGTGTTTCCAGCCGCCAGCGCCGCGGCAATCTGGCCGGTGAATATCGCCAGCGGGAAGTTCCAGGGCGAAATACAGGCGAATACGCCGCGCGCGCCGGCCTCGTCCTCGAGCCGCTCTGCCTCTGTCGCGTAGTAGCGAAGGAAATCCACCGCCTCGCGCACCTCGCCCACGCAATCGAGCGGTATCTTGCCCGCCTCGCGAGCGGCGATGGCGAACAGTTCGAAACAGTTCTCCTCGTACAACTCCGCCACGCGACGCAGAAGCGCGCCGCGTTTCGCGGCGGGCAGCGCCGACCATCCGTTCACCGCTGCCGCGGCGTGAATCAGAGCGGCATCCACGTCGGCCTCGGCCGCGTCCGACACCTCTCCCACCACGTCCTCGGGGTCCGCCGGGTTGACCACCGGCCGCGGAGGCGAACCCTTCGCCGGCGCGGCGGTCATCGGGCCCGCGTACCAGCGGTGCCGTCGCCAAGGCTCGCGTTCCCGCTCGATGACGTCGAGTTGGAGCGGATCGGTGAGATCGAAACCTCGAGAATTCCGTCGGGCGGGGGCGAACAGGTCGGGACCGCGAACGATACGCGGATTGACGATGGCCCCCTCGAGCGACTCGATCGCGCGCACCGGATCGGCGGCCATCGCTCGCGGGCTGACGCCGACATCGACGATCTGGTTGACGAAGGAACTGTTGGCGCCGTTCTCCAGGAGACGCCGCACCAGGTAGGCGAGCAGGTCGCGGTGGGCGCCCACCGGCGCGTAAACGCGGCATCGCGTGCCGTATTCCCGGCGCACGTGCCCGTGCAGCGATTCGCCCATGCCGTGCAATCGCTGGAACTCGAACGTTTCGCGGTCGCCGGCCATGTGCAGGACCGCCGCCACGGTATGTGCGTTGTGGGTGGCGAACTGCGGATAGATACGATCGGTCATGCCCAGCAGCTTTCGCGCGCACGCCATGTAGGAAACGTCCGTGGAGACCTTGCGGGTGAATACCGGGAACCCGTCCAGGCCCAGCACCTGGGCACGCTTGATTTCCGTGTCCCAGTACGCGCCCTTCACCAGGCGCACCATGATGCGACGGTCGAGTTGCCCCGCCAGTGCATAAAGCCAGTCGATAACGTGCGCGGCACGCGGACCGTAGGCTTGCACCACGACACCGAAACCATCCCAGCCCTTCAGCGCCGGCTCGGCCAGGACGGCCTCGATGACGTCGAGGGACAGGTCCAGGCGATCAGCCTCCTCGGCGTCGATGTTGAACCCCATCCCGGCCGATTTCGCGAGCAACGCGAGAGACCGCGCGCGCGCCGTGAGTTCGTGCATGACACGTTGCTTGTGCGCTACCTCGTAGCGCGGATGCAGCGCGGACAGCTTGACCGAGATGCCCGGATTACGGCGGATGTCCGACGAGCGGCACGCGGGCGCCAGCGCGGTAATCGCGTCGGAATATGACAGGTGGTAGCGGCGCGCGTCGGCATCTGTGCGCGCCGCCTCGCCGAGCATGTCGTAGGAATAGGTATAGCCGCGCGATTCCATGGCTCGGGCGCGGTCCATCGCCTCCTCGATATCGCGACCCAGGACGAACTGTCGGCCCAGTTCCTTCATCGCCTGGCTCACCGCGGTGCGAATCAGCGGTTCGCCCAGGCGCTTGACGGCACCGCGCAAGGTGCCGATCAAGCCGTCCTCGCTCTCGCCGAGCACCTTTCCGGTCAGTAGCAGCGCCCAGGTCGATGCGTTCACGAGCGACGAGCTCGATCGACCCAGGTGGCGACCCCAATCCGATGGCGCAATCTTGTCGTCGATGAGCGCGTCGATGGTTTCCGCGTCCGGCACGCGCAGCAACGCCTCGGCCAGGCACATCAGCGACACGCCTTCCCGCGTCGACAAGCCGTACTCGGCCAGGAAGACTTCCATCAGGCCCGGATCGTCGCCGGATCGAACGGCTTCGATGAAGTCCACCGCGCGGTCGGAGACCGCGTCCCGCGCATCCGCGTCGAGACCTATCGACCCGGACAACGCATCGACCACCAATGCCTCGTCCGGCAGGTAGTTGGAACGCATGGCGCTTCTAATATCCGCGAGACGCGTTGCATCGACAGGCATGGCTCACTCCGGCAATTGAGAACGGCGATGGGGAAACTAGCCTAGCAAAATCCGCGGAGACAATTTGTCTGAACTACGGCACTATTACGGTCTGTACAACCACCGTTGATTAATTTTTCTAGAGAAAATACGCATGGTTGAGGAAGAAAGTAGCGAAATCGACCGATTCGACCGAAAAATCCTGGATATTCTGTCCACGAACGGTCGGATCACGGTCACCGAGCTCGCCGCGCGCGTAGGGCTGTCGAAAACGCCGTGCCAGGTCCGAATGAAGCGGCTCGAGCAGCGCGGCTTCATACTGGGATATCGCGCGGTGCTCGACCCGGTGCGCCTCGATGGCGGGCACGTCGCCTTTGTCGAAGTCAAGCTGTCCGACACCACCGCCGCATCCCTGGTCGCGTTCAACGACGCGGTTCGCGACATCGCCGAGGTGGAACAGTGCCACATGATTGCCGGAGGCTTCGACTACCTGCTCAAGGTGCGCAGCCGCGACATCGGCGACTACCGTCGCATCCTGGCCGAGAAAATCTCCGCCTTGCCGCGCGTTGCCCAGACCAGCACCTACGTATCCATGCAATCGGTGAAGGATCCGGCCACCTGACACCTCGCAATCGGACGACCGGCGCCGGTGCTGCTACACTCGTGCCCGCGCACGGGCTTCGTGAACCGTTCGGGCCGTGCGGCCGCGATCCCGGGCGGTGTCCCGCCACGGACCGGGACCGCCCCAATGGGTGAACGATCTCCCGCCGGGCGGCCTCAGGTGACCACCAGGAGCAACAGGATGAGCACCACCGCAGCGACGAACGACAGCCCCACGCGGCTCCAGGGCGAGAGTTCGCTCCAGATTCGGAAAAAATTCATGTCCCCTACTCCACAAATGCTTGTTGATATGTCGCGGCCCGTCGAGCGTGAAATTCACGGATCGAAAGCCACAATAGCAGGCATGCGAATGCAGTCAAGCGGCGGCTCCGCCCCCCCGGACTTCGGGTACCGTTTGCG
Source organism: Gammaproteobacteria bacterium (assembly GCA_030429665.1). GTDB lineage: Bacteria > Pseudomonadota > Gammaproteobacteria > Arenicellales > CAJQKF01 > BQJD01. The sequence goes on from JAUIEZ010000131.1 coordinate 12,381, forward strand.
TGCCACGCCCGGCCGCTCGGCCGCCGAGTCGCGATCCGCGTCGCCACGATGAATCGACACTCGCCAGTCGCGACACGGAGACGCGAAATGCCTCGCGACCGGCGAACGCCGCGCCCACGACTTCGAGCCCAAGGACTTCTACGACGAGCCGAAGGCGATCCGCCGCGCGGATCGTTTCGAGCAGTTCGCCGTCGCCGCCGCCAAGGAAGCGCTCGAAGAGGCCGGAGAGCTGGC
>JAUIEZ010000132.1 GCA_030429665.1 Gammaproteobacteria bacterium
CCGACGCGGCCCGCGACCCGCGCAGCGACGGCGAAGCGATACGCGGTACACCTTGACGGCTGGACTGAACCGTCGGGAAGCGGCGATACTTTGGACCGGATTGCAACCATTCGACGAGGGAACGACATGACGACATTTCGCAGGGTTGTTTGCCTGGCGGTTCTCGCCGTCGCGCTGGGTTCCTGTGCTACCAGCCCAACCGGTCGCCGCCAGCTCATGCTGGTCTCCGAAGAGCAGGCCATCAGCCAGTCCGCCCTGGCGTACACGAAAATGATCGAGCCGCTGGCGCAGCAGGGCAAGATCAACAACGATCCCGCGTTGCGAGCGCGGGTAGAGGAAATCACCGGGCGCCTCGTCCACGAGGCGGTCATCATGCGACCTGAAACACGAGACTGGAAATGGTCGATGAAGGTGATCGACGATCCGGAAACCGTCAATGCCTGGTGCATGGCCGGCGGCAAGATGGCGGTGTACACCGGGCTGGTCGAGAAGGTCGAGCCGACCGATGACGAACTGGCACAGGTCATCGGACACGAGATCGGACATGCGTTGGCCAACCACACCGCCGAGAAAATGTCGGTGGCGTTGGCCACCTCACTGGGCGTGACGGCGGTCGCGATCGCCTCGGATCGCCCGGGCGCAGCGAGCGCGGCAGCGGCCGCCGCCATCGTCGCAATCCAGTTGCCCAACAGCCGGACGGCCGAGAACGAGGCCGACCGCATAGGCATTGAATTGGCCGCACGGGCGGGCTACGACCCGCGTGCCGCCGTGACGCTGTGGCAGAAGATGGGCGCCGTGGGAGGTAACGGGCCGCCACAGTTCCTCAGCACCCACCCGTCGTCCGAAACGCGCCAATCGCGGTTGGGGTCCCTGGAAGCCGAGATGATGCCCCTGTACCGCGAGAACAAGCCGCACCCGGTGCACCCGTTGTCGTCGTAGTTCGGACGCAGCCGCCCGACCGCCGGTGCCGTCTTCGCGCCGGTGGCGACGGAAAAGCCTCCTGCGAGCCGTGGCTCGCCAATTCGCCGTCGCTGAGGCGCCGGTCCTGCCAACATTCCTGCACGCCCGGCAGCAGGGTCACCAGGCCCAGCGTTGCGTGCCAAGTCACGATGGCGCAACCGTCAGCGTACGAGAGCACGAACGGGGAGACGATCAACCACGGTCCCGACATCGACTCGAGGTATTCCTTCCAACGGCGCAGGTCGACGAGTTCGATTGCGCCCAGGGCGAATTCCGGGACGTCGGCGAAACCGGCATGGACGAATACCAGCGTGTTTTCCTGTGCCGGCGTCATGACGGACGTCAATGCGATGAGAATGCCGACGGTCATGCCGACGAATTCTTCCCAGGTGCGGTGTACGTTCAGCAACGTGAAACGTGCCGCGGCAATACCCTCTACAACAACGTAGGGCTACGGCATACTTCATCGTGACGAACGGCCGATCCGTCCCCGGGCTGGGTGGGGGGGTAGATCGCCGCCGCCAAACGGTAGGGTATGTCGCACCTGCCAAGGTACGCTGGCGTGATGGAGCCGGTGGCAAAATGTTTCTATCGCCGGCGACGATATCGCCTGTTACACGGCATCGCCGGGCCATCGGTCGCGATCGGTCCGGAGCGCGATCGGGTTCCCGCGGATTCCAGGATCGTTTATCGAGCAGGCGCTGCTTCGGCCTCCAACCGTCTCAACACCGCTTCATGCTTGTTTGACAGGTGGGATTTCAGAATTCCGGCCAGGCGAGCGCCGTCGCGCGCCGTCAATGCTTCCAGCATTGCTTCATGCTCCGATACCGCCTGGGCCCAGCGCTCATCGGAAAGGTTGGCCACGTAGCGCGCGCGTCTCAATGGCGCCGACAGGGCCCTGTACTGTTCCTGCAGAACGCCATTGCCCGATGCTTTGACAATGGACTCGTGGATCTGCTGGTTGCGCTGGAAATACTCCCCGAGGCGTCGACGCCGATAGTGATCGACCATGTCTTCGTGCATGCCTGTAATCGCGTCCAGTTCCTCGCCATTGATGCGCTTGCAGGCGAGTTCTCCCGCCAGCGCCTCGAGCGCGCCGATCACCGGGAACAGTTCGTCGATATCTTCAGGCGTCAGGCCGCGAACCACGGCGCCGCGGTTGGGAATCAGGGTCACCAGCTTGTCCGCCGCGAGCACCTTCAGCGCCTCGCGCATGGGTGTTCTCGAAACGCCAAGCCGTTCGCACAGTTGCCGCTCGGGCACCTTGGCGCCCACGTCCAGGGCACCCTCCAGGATAATGTCGCGAAGACGTTCGACGAGTTCCTCGTGCAGCGTCTTGCGGGCGATGCCTTCGATGGTGTCGATGGATTTCACGACGTCGCGCTCCCATTTTCCAGCGCCATTTCCAGGACCCGAGCCACGTGCAGTGCCGTGCGACCGGTTCCTTCCTCGACCTGGTGACGGCAGGACGTGCCGTCCGCAACGATCAGTTCGTCCGCCCCGGCGGCGCGAACCGCCGGCAGCAAGTTCAACTCAGCCATGCGGGCCGACACGTTTGCGGTGGACGTGGCGTATCCGAAGGCGCCCGCCATGCCGCAACAGGACGACTCGATCGCTTCCACGTCCAGCCCCGGAACCCGGCGCAGTACCGCTTCCACGTCGCCCATGACGTGAAAGGCCTTCTGGTGACAATGTCCGTGCAGCAACGCCCGCGGGGCGATCGGACGCAGTGCCATCTCGGGCCGGTCGCGTGCCAGGAGTTCCTCGAACAGCAATGCCGACTCGGCCAGCTTCCTCGCGCGCGGGTCGCGTGTGAGGGCGGGAATTTCATCGCGCATGGACAACAGGCAGCTGGGTTCGAGGCCGACCACGGTGACGCCTTCATCGATCCAGGGACCGAGCCCCTCGAGCAAACGCGCGATTTCCGCGCGCGCCTTGTCTGCCATGCCTGTCGTGAGCCACGTTCGGCCACAGCATAACGGACGGCCTGCGCCGTTCCCGACCGTGTTTACCCGATAGCCGGCGGCCGCCAGTACGTTGCCGGCCGCACGCAGATTCTCCGGTTCGAACCAGGTGTTGAAGGTGTCGGCAAACAGCAAGACGGGTTTGCCGCCTGCCGGCCCCTTTGGCGCTCCCGGCCGGAATGCATCGCCGCGCCATCGCGGCAGGCGGCGTTCACGGCTGAAACCGGTGAGCGGCTCCATGATCGTGCGCAGCAGGCGAGAATGACGCGGCAGGTTGAACAACCCGTGCAAACGCGATGCAACGGGCGCGTAACGCGGCAGTTCCGCGACCAGCCTCTCGTGGAAGGTTGCGCCGTCGCGAGCGAAGCGCGCGGCGTTGACCTCGATTTTCATACGCGCCATGTCCACGCCGGTAGGACATTCCCGGCGGCAGGCCTTGCACGATACGCAAAGCGCCATGGTGTCGGCCATTTCCCGGGACGCGAGGGCATCGGCGCCGAGCTGCCCGGATATGGCCAGGCGCAACGTGTTCGCGCGTCCCCGCGTGAGGTGCTTTTCGTCACGAGTGACCCGCCATGACGGGCACATGACGCCACCGGCCACCTTGCGGCAGGCGCCGTTGTTGTTGCACATCTCCACGGCGCCCTGGAACCCGCCGCCGGCGCCGGTGTGGCCGGACCAATCGAGCACGGCATCCATCTTCGGGACGTTATACCCGGGCGGGTAGCGGAACAGCCGGCGATCATCCATTTTGGGTGCGTCGACGATCTTGCCGGGGTTGAGCAGGGCCTGGGGATCGAACAGCGTCTTGACCTCGCGAAACGTATTCACCATTCGTTCGCCGAACATCCGCTCGTGGAATTCGGAGCGGACCAATCCGTCGCCATGTTCACCGGAGTGCGAGCCCTTGTACTCACGCACCATCTCGAAGCATTCCTCGGCGATGGCTCGCATAGCGCGCACGTCCTCGTCGAGGCGCAGATTCAGCACCGGCCGCACGTGCAGGCATCCCACCGAGGCATGTGCATACCAGGTTCCCCGCGTGTTGTACTTGTGAAAGATTTCCGTCAGGCGGGCGGTGTACTCGGCAAGGTCGGTCAACTCGACCGCGCAGTCCTCGACGAAGGAAATGGGTTTTCGGTCTTCCTTCATGGACATCATGATGTTCAGACCCGACTTGCGCACTTCGAATATCGCCGACTGGAAGTCGCGATCGACCGCCTCGACCACGCCGCCGCGTCTCGCCGCCGGATTCGACCACGAGCACCCCAGGTCCGACATCATTTCGCCCAGGGCGCGCAGCCGTCGGCGATTCTCGTCGGGTTCGTCCTCGGCGAACTCCACCAACAACAATGCTTCCGGCTCGCCTCGCACGAACCGATTCACGGTTGCGCGAAAAAGCGGGATGTCCCGGGAAAGCTCGATCATGGTGCGGTCGATCAGTTCGACGGCCGTTGGTCCGAGCGTAACCAGGTGTTGGGCGGCGTCCATCGAATCGTGGAAAGTCGGAAAATGGCACACGCCGAGCACCTTGTCGCGCGGAAGCGGCGAGAGCTTCAGCTCGCATTGCTCGGTAACGGCCAACGTGCCTTCGGAGCCCACCAACAGGTGCGCCAGGTTGGCTTCGCCGGCCGGTTCGGCAAGCGCATCGATGTTGTAACCGCCGACGCGCCGCATCACCGCAGGAAATCCCGCGGCGATCTCGTCGCGCTCGCGTTCACCGATGTCGAGCAGCGCGCGTTCCAGTTCATCCTTGGCGGCGGGGTCCACGGGGCCGAAACGCCTGCGCCGCCCGTCGATGGTCATGGCATCGATGGCAAGCACGTTGTCGCGCATCAGGCCGTAGCGAATCGAACGACTACCGCAGGAATTGTTGGCCGCCATGCCGCCGATCGTGGCGCGCGAGGCGGTCGAGACGTCGACCGGGAACCATACGCCGTGAGGTTTCAGCATCCGGTTGAGCTCATCCAGCACCATCCCCGGCTGCACGGTACACGTGAGCTGCTCGACGTCCAGATCGACGAGGTGTCGGATGTGCCGGGTGTGGTCGATCACCACGGCGTCGTTCACCGTCTGGCCACACTGCGAGGTGCCCGCGCCGCGCGGCAGGATCGCCACACCGGCGTCACGGGCGACTTCCAGGGTTCGTTCCACGTCCTCGCGATCGCGCGGAATGACCACCGCGATCGGCATCATCTGGTAAATGGACGCGTCGGTGGCATAACGACCGCGGCTGAACGGATCGGTCAGAACCTCGCCGCGCAGGCGCGCCCGAAGACTACGGCCGAGTGCGTCGATGGAAGAATCTTGCGCCATCGGTTGACATCAAAATGAATTCATTATTCAATTTTAGCCCGAAACGATACCGTCGGCACAACCGCGCGGCGACGGTCGACCGAGGTCAGAATATGCGAAAAGCGGGTCGTCATTTCCTGCAGATACCGGGACCGTCCCACGTTCCCGACCGTGTCCTGCGTGCCATGGACATGCCCACCATGGACCATCGAGGGCCGGATTTTGCCGGGCTTGGTCGTCGCGTTCTCGAGGGAATGCAGTCGATTTTTCGCTGCAGCGGCCCCGTCATCATCTATCCGTCGTCGGGCACCGGCGCCTGGGAGGCTGCGCTGGTCAATCTCGTCGCACCCGGAGAACGCGTGGTGATGGTCGAAACCGGTCATTTCGCCAGCCTCTGGAAGCATCTCGCGGGGCGACTCGGCATTCATGCGCAGACCCTGGAAACCGATTGGCGCCGGGGCGTGGACCCGAATGCCGTCGAGGACCTGCTGCGGCGTGATACGTCGCACGACATCAAAGCGCTGTGCATCGTACACAACGAGACTTCCACCGGCGCCACCACGCGTGTCGGAGAAGTTCGCGCGGCAATGGACGCGGCGTCGCACCCGGCGCTATTGATGGTCGACACCATCTCCGGGTTGGCCTGCGCGCCGTTCGAGTTCGATACGTGGCGGGTCGACGTGGCCATTGCGGGCTCGCACAAGGGCCTCATGCTGCCGCCCGGCCTTTCGTTCAATGCCGTCAGCGACCGCGCGCTCGAAATATCGAAGGACTCGGGCAGTCCGCGATCCTACTGGTCCTGGGCGGAAATGCTCGGCCCCAACGACCGCGGCTATTTTCCCTACACGCCGGCCACCAACCTCCTGTATGGCCTCGCCGAAGCGATCGACATGTTGCACGAGGAAGGCCTCGAGGCAGTGTTCGCACGGCATAGGCGACACGGCGAAGCTACCCGGCTTGCCGCGTCCACCTGGGGATTGGAGGTGCAGTGCCAGGAACCGCTCGACGTCTCCCCGGTGCTGACGGGCGTTCGATTGCCCGACGGTTACGACGCCGATGCATTTCGCGCCGAGGTGCTTCGCCGATTCGACATGTCCCTGGGCAACGGGCTGGGACGCATTGCCGGTCGGGTGTTTCGCATCGGACACCTCGGGGACTTCAACGACCTGATGCTGATGGCGACACTGGCGGGCGTCGAGATGGGGCTTCGGCTTGCCGGCATCCCACACCAGCGGGGCGGCGTCGATGCCGCCATGGGACTGCTCTGTCGAGAGGCGTCCGACCCACCGGCGACGATAGCCCCGGCTCGCGCCCGGGGATGACGCCTTGCCGGCGCGGGCGGTTTTCTCGCGATCGGTTTCGGACGCCGCGACGAGCGGCGGATCACTTCGAGAACGGGATCCGTCGTGCGCGGTTCCCGAATAATGGCGCGGAGAACGCGTTTGCGTCGACCGCGTCGAAAACAACGTCGTCCGTTGGGACGACAATCGTCTTCAGGAGGCACAGGATGAGAAACGTTACGAAGCTGGTCGCATTGACCTCCGTACTGCTTGCAAGTACGGGAATCGTCCAGGCGCAGTCACTCGAACTCAGATTCGGCCACGTTGGCAACCCGGGTTCGTTGTTCTCGGCATCGGCGGACGAGTTCGCCCGCATAGCAAACGAGAAGCTCGGCGACAAGGCCACCGTGCAGGTGTTCGGGTCCTCGCAGCTCGGCAACGATACCGAGCTTTTACAGAAACTCAAGCTCGGTCAGGTTACCTTCGCTTTGCCGTCGTCGGTGATGTCGTCGGTCGCCGAGGAGTTCGGTGTGTTCGAGATGCCGTACATCATCAAGGATCGTGCGCACATGAAACGTGTGCAGGATGCCATCGGCGAGAGCGTATTCCAGCAGGCCGCCAAGTCCAAGGGCTATCGCATTCTCGCTTACTGGGAAAACGGATTCAGGCAGATCACGAACAACGTACGGTCGATCAACAAGCCTGATGACCTCAAGGGTGTCAAGTTGCGCACGCCCAAGGGCGCCTGGCGCGTGAAGATGTTCCAGCTATATGGCGCCAACCCCACGCCGATGGCCTTCTCCGAAGTCTTTACCGCGCTGCAAACCAACGTGATCGACGGCCAGGAGAACCCGTACGCGCAGATCTGGAGCGCCAAGTTCCAGGAAGTGCAGAAGTATCTTTCCATCACGGACCACGTCTACACCCCGGCCTACGTACTGGTTTCGGACAGTCATTTCTCAAAGCTCCCGCAGGACGTGCAGGACCTCCTGGTCGAAGCCGCCCAGGAAGCGCAAACGTTCGTGTACGAGACCGCGGCGGCGCTGGAGTCCGATTTGCTGAACAAGCTCAAGGAGGGCGGCATGGAAGTCAACAACGCCGACAAGGATGCGTTTATCGCCGCGTCCAAGCCCATCTACGACGAGTTCGCGGCCTCGTTTGACGGCGGCGCCGAACTGGTCAAGGCGGTGCAGGACCAGGCCGAGTAACCATCGACGACAACGGCGGCTCACGCGATCGTCGCGGGAGCCGCCACCACCGGACCGGCGCGGGTTCGCCCGCGCCCGGCTTCCGGTAGCACCTCTCGTAATTCTCGTTTCTGGTCGGATATTCATGAAGAACGCCATCGAGACGCTGCTCGAGTGGGTCCTGATCCTTCTCATGGTGACGCTCACCGTCGTGGTGGTCGTGGCCGTGGTGTATCGGAAGCTGGACGCCTCGCTGTCCTGGTATGACGAAGTCGCCTCCGTGCTGCTGTCCTGGGTGACCTACTACGGTGCGGCATTGGCTGCCTTGAAACGTAAACACATCGGTTTCGACACCGTCCTGTTGTCGATTCCCATGCCCGCGCGAATGTGGGCCGTGGCGCTATCGGAGGTGCTCGTCGTCGGCTTCTTCGTACTTCTTGCGTGGGCCGGGTGGGAAGTGCTGCGAGTGCTCGAAGGAATGACGCTCATCAGCCTGACCTGGGTGCCGGTTCAGTTTACCCAGTCGGTAATACCCATCGGGGCCGCACTTTTCATTATCTGCGAACTCGCCAGCCTGCCGGAGTACTGGCGGGCGACGGCTAACGGCGTGTCTTTCGAGCATGCCGAAATCGAGGAAGAGATCGAAAAGGCAAAACTGTCATGATCGTGCTCGTCATCTTTCTCTCCTTGCTGGCGATGATCTTCGTCAATGTGCCGATCGGAATCGCGCTGGCCATCTCCGGCGTGATCGGCTTGCTGATGACCGAGGGCGCCGACGCCCTGGTGACGGTGGCGCTGGACATGTACGACGGTTCCACGAAATTCTCGCTGATTGCCATCCCCATGTTCGTACTCGCCGGCGCCATCATGAACGCGGGCGGGATCACCGATCGCCTGATCAATTTCGTGTCCGCCCTGATCGGTTTCGTGCGCGGCGGACTCGGCATGGTGAATATCGGCGTATCGCTGTTCTTTGCCGAGATATCCGGCTCCGCGGTGGCGGACGTGGCCGCGCTCGGATCCGTTCTGATTCCGCAGATGAAACGACGCGGCTATAGCGGTGCCTTGTCCGCGGCCATCACTTCGTCGTCCGCTTCGCTTGCCATCATCATACCGCCCTCGATACCGATGATCGTGTACGCGGTGTCGGCAAACACGAGCATCGAACAGTTGTTCGTCGCGGGAATCGTTCCCGGCGTGGTGGGGGCTGCCGGATTGATGGGAGTCGCCTATGCGTTCGCTCGACGCTACAACCTCCCGGTCGAGGAAGCCTTCAATCTCAAGCAACTCAAACGCACGTTCGTCGATGCATTGCCCGCGTTCGCACTGCCGGTGATCATCCTCGGCGGGATCTTCGGGGGATTCGTCACTGCAACCGAGGCTGCGGGACTGGCCGTCGCCGCGGCCCTGCTGGTCGGCGCCTGGTACCGCCAGGTCGATCTGAAACGACTGAAATACGCCATGCTCGACGGGGGCATGCAAACCGCCGTGGTCATGATACTCGTGGCTGCGTCCGTCCTGATGGGCGGCTTCCTGACGCGCGCCCAGATGCCGCAGGAACTGGCGCAGTACATGATGAGCCTGACGGACAACAAGTACGTCATTTTGCTGATTCTCAACGTTTTCTTCCTCGTCGTCGGATTTTTTCTCCACTCCGTCGCGGCCATCATCCTGGTGGTACCGATCGTCGTGCCGCTGATCCAGCAGGTGGGCATCGATCCGATCCACTTCGGCCTGATCGTGACACTGAACCTGGCGATCGGCCAGCAGACGCCGCCGGTCGCCTCGGTCCTGATCACCGCGTGCTCCATCGCGCGGACGAATATCTGGGAAGTGTCCAAGGTCAACGTCTATTTCATCGCGGTACTACTGGTAGTGTTGCTGATGTGTACGTATATTCCCGCCATTCCGATGTTCTTGGTGGAAGTGTTTTATCGTTGAGATGAATTCATCGACAGAGATCCTTTTCGAACGCCGCGGCGACACCGGCGTGATCACCTTCAATCGCCCGCAGGCGCGTAACGCGCTGACGTTCTCCATGTATGAAAGGCTGGGCGCGTTGTGTGCCGATCCACCGGCAGGGTTGCGCAGCCTGGTGGTTACCGGTGCCGGCGGCGCAGCCTTCGCGGCCGGTACGGACATATCGCAGTTTCGAGAGTTTTCCACGCCGGATCATGCCGTGGAATACGAGGCGACGATGGATCGCGTGCTGGGCGCCGTGGAGTCATGTCCACTGCCGACAATCGCCGCGATTGCGGGCGCGTGCACCGGCGGCGGCGCGGCCATCGCCAGCGCCTGCGACCTGCGCATTGCCACAAGCGACATGAAATTCGGCTTTCCCATCGCGCGTACGCTCGGCAACTGCCTTTCCGCCGCCAACCTGGGCCGACTCGGCGCTTTGATCGGGCCGGGCCGCGTGCGAGAGATGATATTCCTCAGCCGCCTGGTCGGAGCGGAAGAAGCAATGCGGATCGGTCTGGTCACCGAGATCCTCGACTCGTTCGAGTCCTTGGCGAGTCGCGCGTTCGAACTGGCGGAACGCCTGGCGGAGCAGGCGCCGCTGACGCTTCGTGCCACCAAGGAGATCCAGCGCCGCATGGCCCGCGTCGAGATCGAGGACCGGGACTGGATCGTGCGCTGCTACACCAGCGAGGACTTCCGGGAAGGACTCGACGCGTTTCTCACCAAGCGCAAACCGCGGTGGCAGGGCCAATGAGCGAGGGTCCCCTGGCCGGCTGCCGAGTCATCGAACTGGCCCACATCATGGCCGGGCCCGTGGCTGGCCTGATGCTTGCCGACCTGGGTGCTGACGTCGTCAAGGTGGAGAAGCCCGGCGGCGACGATACGCGTCGAATGCTGCCGCCGGATATCAACGGCGAAAGCGCCGCCTTCATGATGATGAACCGCAACAAGCGCGGCATTTCGTTGAACCTGAAGCAACCCGGGGCCCGCGAGGTGCTGCTGCGATTGCTGGCCGACGCGGACGTGGTCATCGAGAACTACCGACGCGGCACCATGGAGAAACTGGGACTTGGGTACGACACGTTGAAGGAGCGCAATCCCGGGATCATCTATTGCGAGATTTCCGGTTTCGGTCGTACGGGCCCATACCGCGACCGCGGCGGTTTCGATCTCATCGCTCAGGGCATGTCCGGGCTCATGTCAATCACCGGCGAAGGACCGGATCGACCACCGGTGAAGGTTGGCGCCCCGGTCACCGACATTACCGCCGGCATTCTGGGCGCCATGGGCGTTGCAGGCGCGTATGCCCACCGGCTGAAAACGGGGCAGGGGCAAAAAGTCGACACCTCGTTGTTCGAGGCCGGTGTAACGCACACCTATTGGCAGTCGGCGATTGCGATGGCAACGGGACATTCGCCGGGGGCGATGGGGTCGGCCCATCCACTGAACGCGCCGTACCAGGCGTTTCGTACACGCGACGGCTGGATCAACGTCGGCGCCGCCAACCAGGCGAACTGGGAACGCCTGGTAGATCTCATCGGAGCACCGGAGCTCAAGGATGATCCGCGATTCTCGACCAATGCCGATCGCATGTCGCACCTCGATGAACTGACGGCGGTACTGAACGATATATTCGGCACGGACACCACGCTGGGCTGGCAGGATCTTCTGGAAGCGGGCGGCGTACCCGCGGGCCCGATACTCAGTGTCGGTGAAATGCACGATGATCCGCAGGCGTTGGCTCGCGAGATGATTGTCGACCTCGAGCATCCGAGGGCAGGGCCCATGAAAACCATCGGCTTGCCGGTCAAGTTCTCCGCAACGCCGGGCGGGGTCCAACGGCCGGCGCCGGTTCTCGGTCAGCATACCGTCGAAATCCTGCGTGAGACGGGTTACGACACCGACGAGATCGCCGCGCTGATCGATAGCGGCGACGCCATTGCCGCCGAAGTCACCCGCGAGATCTAGGGCTGGACGAGCCGTTCGACGACCGTGGTAAGCGCACCGGCCAATGACGCGTAATCGTCCTCCCGTGGTCTCGGGATATGAACGAAGTGGACCCGAATCGGCCGTCCATCGCCGCGACGGCGTTTCAACAGGTTCGCATGGGTCTCGTTGCAGACGAACGCATTACCCGCACGCGCGCCGCGTGCGACGGCCGTGTAGCCGGTGCCCTCGATTGCACCGGCGATTGAGTCGACCCGATCGTTCAGGTTTGCCGAACCCGAAATGACGTCACCGACGGACTCGTCCAGAATGTCGGGTGGACCATCGGTGCCGCCGGGCGTGCATCCCGCCGCATCGCACTTTCGGGAACGACGATTGACGGCATCTTTTTCCAGCACGATCGTATGCGCTGAATCGTACACGCCGTAGCCGATGCTGACGACCGCATCGAAATTTTCAGTGTCGATGCGCGTGGCGACGCCCCAAAGAACGGGCAACACGAGGAATGTCCATTCGATCGATCGACCGTCGGCGGTCTGCCGAATCCGCTCCAGTCGTTGCGGTAATTCGCCAGTCAATTTTTCCGGCATTGCGCCGCCGCCATGCCAGCGGCCTATAAGGAGCCTGCCGCTGGGATTGCCGGCGCATTGCCAGGGATCGAAGCCTCGGGCTTTCTCAGGCGTGGAAGGCCAGTCGAGAAATCCCGAGACGCAAACGCTCCACGGCATGGCATCGTCCACCTTCTCAGTGTTTTCGACGATTCCGCAACGAACACATGCCGCATCCCGTGAGCATGTCGGCGACCAGGCGCGCGGTGCGCCGCGGCACGACCTCTTGGCGCACCTGCGGGAGGTTCTCCTGCACGACGTCGCCGCGCGAGTTGGTCACGCGGCGCATCAGGACGGGGCGCATCAGGCGACCGCCGTTGGCGAGCACCCCCATCGCCGTCGCGAGCTGCACCGCGGTGACGCTCATCGCGTGACCGAAGGCGATCG
>JAUIEZ010000005.1 GCA_030429665.1 Gammaproteobacteria bacterium
CGATTGAACCACGAGGAGAACAGATGCACGAAATCGGCATCGACGGGAGCCAGTCGTGCATTGTCCGGCAGTGCATCCATCACCGCTTCGCGCATCCGGATCAATGCCGCCGTGCCGCCCGGCGCCTGCACCGTCTGCTTCGTGCTCTTCACCTGCTGGAAGGCGACGACTGCCAGGGCGATCATGATGGCGATGAAAAGCAGGCCTCTCATGGCATTCTCCGGTATTCGCCGGATCCGCAGTGTAGCATCGCGAGCGGAGACGACCGGTCCTGCGCCGCGGCCGGCGCGGCGCTACAATCGCCGTTCCCGGCGCCGCGACGCCGGCAAACGCCCGCTCACAGCAACAGGCACTCACCATGGCACGCATACCCAAGGGCTACAATTTCGACACCCTGAGCCTGCACGCCGGCCAGCGGCCGGACGAGGCGACCGGGGCGCGAGCGACGCCGATCTACCAGACCGCGTCCTACGTGTTCAAGAGCCCCGACCACGCGGCCTCGATCTTCAACGTCGAGCGCACGGGTCATGTCTACTCGCGCATTACCAATCCCACCAACGCGGTGCTGGAGGAACGCATCGCGGCACTCGAGGGCGGGGTCGGCGCCATTGCCACGGCCAGCGGCCAGGCGGCCTGCTTTCTCGCCATCAGCACCATTCTGGGCGCGGGCGACCATATCGTGGCTTCGCGTTCGCTCTACGGCGGCACGCACAACCTGCTCGCCTACACCCTGCCCCGCTTCGGCATCACCACCACCTTTGTCGACCCTCGCGACCCGGACGCATTCGCCGCCGCCATCCGTGACGACACCAGGCTCGTCTTCGGCGAGACGCTCGGAAACCCCGGCCTGGAAGTGCTCGACATCCCGCGCGTGGCGGCGGTGGCGCACGACGCGGGACTGCCGCTGATGGTCGATTCCACGTTCACCACGCCCTACCTGTGCAAGCCCTTCGAACTCGGCGCCGACATCGTGTTTCACTCGGCCACGAAGTTCCTGAGCGGCCACGGCGTGGTGATCGGCGGCCTGCTGGTGGACGGCGGGCGTTTCGACTGGGAGGCCTCGGGCAGGTTTCCCACCCTGACCACGCCCTACGAAGGATTCCACGACATGAACTTCGCCGAGGAGTTCGGCCCGGCGGCCTACATCACCCGGGCGCGCAAGGAGGGCGCGCGCGACTTCGGCGCCTGCATGAGCGCCAATACCGCGTTCCTGATCCTGCAGGGCATGGAGACGCTGTCGCTGCGCATGGAGCGGCACGTCGCCAACACGCGGCGCATCGTCGATTTTCTCAAGGACCACGACGCGGTCGAATGGGTGGCCTATCCGGAGCTTCCCGAACATCCCGACCACAAACTGGCGAAAAAGCTGCTGCCGAAGGGCTGCGGCGCGGTGTTCAGCTTCGGCGTCAAGGGCGGACGCGCGGCGGGCCAGAAACTGATCGAGCGCCTGGAGCTGTTTTCCCACCTCGCCAACGTGGGCGATGCAAAGTCCCTGGTCATTCACCCGGCAAGCACCACGCACCATCGCATGGATACCGCGGCGCTCGAGGCGGCGGGCATTTCCGAGGGCCTGATCCGGCTTTCGGTGGGCATCGAGGACCCGGACGATCTCATCGAGGACCTGGGCCGGGCACTTTACGCGGCGTCGAAGTCATGAGTGCCAACCTGCACCTCCGGGTCGAGGGGGAAAGGCTCTTCGTCTACACCGGCGCGCGCGACTTCGATCCCGGCAGGCCCACGGTGATGTTCATCCACGGCGCCGCGATGGACCACACCGTGTGGGTATTGCCGTCGAGATACTTCGCCCGTCACGGCATAAACGTGATGGCCCTGGACCTGCCGGGCCACGGTCGTTCGGGCGGGAAACCGCTCGAATCCATCGAGGCCATGGCGGATCGCGTCGCTGCCGTCCTCGACGCCGCGGGTGTCGAAAGCGCCGCGCTGGTGGGCCACAGCATGGGTTCGCTGGTCGCCTTCGACACGGCCCGCCGGCACGGCAACCGGGTGAGCGCCCTCGCCCTGGTGGGCAGCGCGGTACCGATGGCGGTGAGCGATCCGCTGCTGGACGCCTCGCGAGCCGACAGCCACGACGCCATCGACATGCTCACTTACTGGGGCTACAGCCGCGAGGCGTGGCTCGGGGGCAACGAGAACCCCGGCCTGTGGATGGTGGGCGGCACGCTGCGTCTGCTCGAGCGCGCCGCGCCCGGCGTGCTGCACGTCGATCTTGCGGCCTGCAATGCCTATCGCGTGGACGCCGGCAAGGAACCGGCGATCGAGGCGCCGACACTCATGATTCTCGGCAACCGCGACATCATGACGCCGCCGCGCAACGCCGCGGCCCTGCGCGCCATGCTGCCGAACTCGAACGCCTGCATTCTCGACGGCTCGGGCCACTCGTTGATGATGGAGCGTCCGGACGAGTTGCTCGACGCGCTGATCACGATCGTTCCAGCAGCGAACTGATGAAATCCACCGTGTTGCCGGCGGCCAGCGCGAGGTTGTCCTCGAGCGTTCGCCCTGAGGACTTGCGCGGCTTGAAGCCGTGGTCGCCGTCGCCAATCCAGCGAACGCGAATGGCTTCGGGCAGGGCGTAACCGTCCACCTCGTCGACATTGCCGAAGGGATCGCGCTCACCCTGGTTGATCAGTACCGGCGTGCGCATGACTTTCAGGTGGTCGACGCGCAGCCGATCGGGCCTGCCGGGCGGGTGAAACGGGTAGCCGAGGCAGATCACGCCGCCGACGTCGGCGCGATCCGCCACCATGGTGGCAATGCGGCCTCCCAGCGACTTGCCGCCGATGAACACCGCCCCGCCCCGGGCGCGCACGGCCTCGATAGCATCCAGCCAGGCCTTCTCCAGCGCGTCGGCGCGATCGGGGGGCCGCGTCTTGCCCTCGGCAACGGCCCGCGCCATGTAGGGGAAGTTGAATCGCGCCACGCGGATCGCCAATCGGCCATCGCCGGCGATACGCGCGGCGATGTCGCTCATGAACTGAGAATCCATCGGCTGCCCGGAACCATGGGCCAGTATCAGCAGCGCGCGCGGGCGGACGGGTCCGTCGAAAAGAAATTCGGTCATGGGTCGTTCGTCGTCAAGCGGAAACGGGTGCGGGAAGTGTCATGGCATCGATGGCGGGGTTATCGGACCACGTCCGGGGCGTCGGCGTCCATGGGCATTTCGCCGTCGGCGCCACGGCGCACGATGGCCCGGCGGATCGAGGCGCCGGGCGCATCGTCGTCCAGGTTCGCGTCTCCGGGCGGGCCGGACAATCCGAGGTCCCGCCACAATGCCTCGATGTCGAACGGCGAAGGACCGACGACGTAGCGGTCGGCGAGCCGGCGCATCACGGGAACGCCGTGATAGTCGTCGCACAGCTTCATCACCCGCCACACCGAGGCACGGCCGGTGCTGTTGCCCAGCCTTTCCAGCACCTCGCGCATGCAATGCTCGAGACCCATGCGGCCGTCACTCGATCGACGGTATCCGCGATCGGCGAGCAGCATGAACAGCGCCCCGCCCCAGTACAGGCCGGAGCGGGTATTCGCCAGGCCCTCATCGGTCAGGGCGGGCACCCCTCGGGGCATGTCGCGATAGAACTCGTTCCACACGGAGCGCTCGCTACGCCACCCGGCGCGGGCACGAATGATCGGCTCGGCGTAGGTGGCAAAACCTTCCATGAACCAGAAACCGTCCGCCATGAACGGAGACCCGAGGTGCAGGAACTCGTGAACCAGCACCCATTCGCCGTACAACGAGTCGCCGGTGGCCTCGTCGCCGATGACCAGCAGCATGGTGGCGCCGCCGCCGGCGACCACACGGCCGTAGTCGATGCCCTGCCCGCCCGATGACAGCAGTACCAGCAGCAGGCGGGGAACCGGAAATCGCCCGAAGTAGGCCGTCACCTGCGCGGCAGTGTCGCGTATCCACGGCACCACGTCCTCGCCGCCGCCACGAAGGTCGACCACCTCGATCTCGAACCCCGAAGCGCTACCGGCTGCCGGGCGAATGATCCGGGATTCGAAACCGCCGAATACCGTGTAACCCGCGCGCCTCAGATCGGCGGCGTCCACCAGCAGCCATTCACCGGCGCGCGGCAGCGCCGAGGAGAAGCCCGCCGCCGACGCGTCCACGGCAAGACGCACCCGCGTTCTCGCCTCGGCGGCGGAAGGCAATGCGAGCCACGAGGCGAGGGTCAGCATGCGCGCGTCGCCGCGGCGCGTGGCAATGCGGTAGTTGCCGCTTTGCGCCGTGAACGCATCGACGTCGAAACGATAGCTGAAACCGCCGTTTCCGTCGCCATCGTCGAATGCCGCGAACGACCGCGCCGGCGGATATGCGAAGGTTGGCGAGTCGACGGAAAGGCCCTCGCAGCGGGCATCGACAAAGAGTACCAGCGACGAACCGGGCTCGGCGCGCACCCGGTAGTCGCAGGCGCCGCCCGGCGCCGCGGCCGCCTGGGAAATTGTCGCCAGCAATAGCACGAGCAGGAATGGCAGTTGATTCATCGACGCCGCCCCGAGTTGTGGTTATGATGAATATTGACTCCGCTCACCGCCACCGGTTCCCGCTCGCGCCGCCGACGGGTTGGTCGCGGTGCGCCCGGAATGAAGAGACCATCGCCGAGTCTACAACACCACGCATGAACGACATTCGCAGCCTGAACGTCAACGCGGTGATCATTACCCGCCCCGACCCGCCGGACATGCCCGGCCGCAACGTCTACACGGTGTTCGGCCGTCCGTTGATTACCTGGACGATCGGCGCGCTGAAGCACAGCCGGCTGGTTACCGGCGTTTTCGTGTGCACCGCGGACAAGGCCGCGGCGGCGGCCGCGCGCGAAATCGGCTGCGAATCGATTCCGTTGCCGGAGGAATTGGCGAAAGAGCGCGTGCCGCGCGTGGACGTGCTGCGTCACGCCGTGACCTGGCTGTATCGCGAACTCCAGGTCGATACCGACATCGCCGTCTCCGTGCGCGCCACGATCCCGGAGCTTCGCAGCAGCGACGTGGACGCCGCCATCGAACTTCTCGACCGGCACAAGCTTCGCGAGGTGATCACGGTCTCTTCGAATTGCCTGCAGAACGACGACCTGCGCGTGATTCACGGCCGCGCCCTGTTCGGCACCTCGCTGAGTTATCACACCGGCGTGGTAAAAACGGGTTTCGTGGACGTGCGTTCCCTGGAAGATATCGCCGCGCTGCAGACACGATACGAAAGCCGCGAACGCTTCGAGGCCATCCGTGAATAACTCGTTCTTTCGGAGAACCGCATGAAATTGGTCACCTACAACATCCAGTTCGGCCGCGGCCGCGACGAGGTGGTGGACCTCGACCGCATCGCCCGCGAGGTGTCCGGCGCCGACATCATCACCCTGCAGGAAGTCGATCGTCACTTCTCGCGCTCGGGCGACGTTGACCAGGTGACCGAGTTCATGGCGCGTTTCGCGCAGTATCACGCCGAGTACGGCCCCGGCGTCAACCTGCCGGCGGACCGCGTGGCCGACAACGGGCGCGTCGAGCACCGCCGGCGCCAGTTCGGCAACCTGACCCTGTCGCGCTACCCGATTCGTTACGTGCGCCATCACCTGCTGCCCAAGTACGCCAGCACCGGCCCCATCAGCATCCAGCGAAGCGCCCTGGAATGCGTGATCGACACGCCGCTCGGGTTGCTGCGCGTGATCAACACCCACCTAACGCACCTCTCGGGCGCCACGCGGCTACCGCAGATCGAGCATCTCAAGCGCATCCATCGCGATGCCGTGCTCGAGGGCGAGCCAATTTGCGGCACGATGGACGGCACCTACTGGACGCTCGACGACCCGTTGCCGGGACCGCCGACGCCGACCCTCATGGCCGGCGACTTCAACCTCGAGCCCGGGTCGCCCGAGTACGAGGCGCTGGTGGGGCCCTACTCTGAGTACGGCGGGCGAATAACAAACCCGGCTCTGTTCGCGGATGCCTGGGTCGCGGCGGGCCACGGCGAGCATGAAGGCGTAACGGCGGACTTGCACGGCCGTCCCGTGCGCCTCGATTACGTCTTCCTGAGCCCCGATCTAGTGCCGCGCATCGCCCGGTGCCGCATCGACAACGATGCGACCGGCTCCGATCACCAGCCGGTGTGGCTCGAGTTTTCCGTGTAGTCGGTCAGTCGCCCGCCGCGGCGGCCATCTCGCCCAGGGTAAAGAACAGGAAATCCACCTCGGGTCGCTCCTCGACCCGGGCGGTGGCACCCCAGCTTCCGCCCCTGGACAGTCCCTGACGGTCGATCCAGGCACGCGCCAGTTCGGCTTTCGCGGCGGCCACGTGGTCGTGGTACAAACTTTGCGCGGTGTGCAGGATGTCCTCCTTCTCCACGCCATGATCGGCGGCCAGGCGTTCCCGCAGGTAGTCGAAATTGCGCGGGTCGGGCTTGTAGGAACCAATGTCCTCGGCCGTGTACACCGCGTCGAATGCCACGCCGAGCTTGCGCGCGGAGGCGGCGAATCCCTCCCGGTGCACGTTCGACAGGATCACCAGCTTGAAGTGTCGCTTGAGCTGCCTCAGCGCGTCGGCGCTGTCGGGGAAAGCCGGCCACATCGGCACGGACTCCCCGAAGGCACGATCGAGTTCCTCGCTGGCGGGCAGCGAGAAACGCGCCGCAAATTCGCGGTGGACGGCCGCGAGCAGTTCCGGGTAGCGCAGTCCGGGCGTTGCCGCCTGCCGGGCGCTCTCCAGCTCGGCGAACGCCGCCAGGGCGATGTCGCGGGTCAAGTCGTCGCGGCCGCTCGCGGCGATCACCGGCTGTAGTGCGTCCCACACGCCGCTTTCCCAGTCGATCAGGGTACCGTAGCAGTCGAACGTCAGCGTGGTGAATGCGGACAGGGATCTCGTCATCGCTCGTCCCCCGTGGGGTCGGTTTCCGGAGGTACCGGCAAGCGCCAATAGTTGGGCACCGTCGGATCGATCCGTTTCGGCCGGCTTCGATCGACCGCCGGCAGGCGCCCGTTGAGCAACTCGTCGATATCAATGAAAGCGGCCTCGTTGTAGAGATGATACAGGTGGCCGGAGACGCGGCGGATCGACAGCTCGGACACGTCGATCACCTCCACCTCCTCAAGCGTGACCACGTGCGACGACGACTCGCCCAGGCGCGGGTAGCCGTGCAATTCGCGGGACACGGCCAGCGCGTTGTCGTTGTCGGACACGTACGCGGTGATGTGGCGGACCTGGCTGCGCAGCCGCGGCAGGATCTGTTCGAATATCTGGGCGTCGATGTCCGCGGCGACCAGCACCAGCTTGTCCACCAGCGGGCGGTAGTCGTCGTGAAACCCCTGGAGGGTCGACAGGGCGAGCGACACGCCCCGTGCGCCCAGGCTGTGGGCGATGATGTCGAAATTGCCGGGGCCGAACAGTATCTCCATGCGCGTGATCACCTCGCGCATCGCCTTGACGCTCCAGTGCAGGTCGGCCTCGTCGCGCACGTAGTTCAGCGTCGAGCCGTCTGACGGCCAACTGAACAACAGCACCCGATCGCCCAGGTCGAGATTCTCGATGAAGCGCGCCGCGCGGAAACAGCCCTTGTCGAAGCCGATGTTGTAGCCGTGCACGTACAACAGCGGCCGCTTGCCCGCGTTGGCCGCGACGTAATCGTCCCAGAAGGTCTGCATCGGGATCTCGTTGACCGCGACGATTTCCTGGTCGTCGC
Organism: Gammaproteobacteria bacterium; assembly: GCA_030429665.1. GTDB lineage: Bacteria > Pseudomonadota > Gammaproteobacteria > Arenicellales > CAJQKF01 > BQJD01. The sequence goes on from JAUIEZ010000005.1 coordinate 7,688, forward strand.
TCGGAATGTACAGCGGCGCGTCGCGGGCGATGTTGTCGAGAATGCGGATCGGGGTGAAGGTGACCTCGCAGCGGCCGGCCCGGATCACGTCTCGCTCGTCGCCGAACGTCTGCGCGGGCTCGGCGCTACCGGTCTTGTTGCGCAGGCTGAGGAATCTTACCCGGGTCAGGCGCGTTTCACCGGTAAGTCGGCCAAGGATCGACGATTCTTCCGGCGCCTGTGCGCCGTCGCCGTCGACGGAACTGGCCGAATCCTCTCGACGGTCGAGAGGCTGTTCGCCCGCCGAGGCCGTCATTCGCGGCTCGTTCGGGGCCGAGCCGGACGGCGGTTCGCCGCCATTGTCGCAGCCGCCGGCAACCAGCAGCGCAATGACGAGGCAGTGTAGTGTCGTGGAGCGCATGACGTTCGGGCAATCCGCGCCGGCATCGGCCAAACGTCCGATTGTAAACGCAACGCTGAGCGACTGCGCGTCGGTCAGGCGTGGCGCCAGAGATACAGGCCGCTGGCGACCAGCAACAGCGCCCCGGCCATCGTGTAGATCGTCAGGGGATCGCCGAACACGACGACGCTCAGGATCGTGGCGAACAGAATCTGCGAATAGAGGAACGGCGATAAAAGGGACGCCGGCGCATGGGTCATGCCGACGATGATGGCGAAATGGGCCATCGCGCCGAAACCGCCCGCGCCGGCCATCAACGTCCACTGCGCCGGTGACGGTGTCTTCCAGACGAGGGGCACGACGATGCTCAGGACGACGGCGCCCACCGCCGTGGTGTAGAACTGGGTGGCGCGCGGATTCTCACCCCGGGAGAGGAATCGGGTCAGCAACAGGTATCCCGACAGCAGGAACGCGGCCGCGAGCGGCAGGAGCAGGAAAGGGTCCGTCGTGGTGCCGGGCCGGATGATTATTAACACCGCCACGAAGGCGACGAGAACGGCCGCCAGGCGGCCGGCGTGCAGACGTTCGCCGAGAAACGGTACCGATAGCACGGCCACGAGCACCGGGGCGAAGAACTGTACCGCGGTGGCATCGGCAAGCGGCACGCGGGTCAGCGCCGTGTACATGCACAGCGTCGCGCCGAACAGGCAGGCGGCGCGGGCGACCTGCAGGCCGAATCGCCGAGCGCGCCAGAACCCATGCATACGGCGCGCGACGAGAAACAGCGTGACCACCAGCGCGTGGAAGAAGTAGCGTGCCCACACGACCTGGATCACGTGCATCTCGCTGGTCAGCGACTTGGATATGGCATCCATGGTCGCGAGCGCCACCCCGGCACCGATCACCAGGGCGACACCCGCCGACAATCGCCGGGTCGCGGCGCCTGCCGTCACCGCGAACGCCTAGGCGAAGCTCCCGGGGTTTGCGCGCATCCACTCGGCGAACTCGTCGATGGCCCGCTCCAGCGTGTAGCGCGGCGTAAAGCCGAAGTCCTCGGTCATGCGTACACACTCGAGCGGGCCGCGAAGCACCGTGTAGTCGGTCCATGGCGCCGCGCCGGACCCCACCGAGATGTCGGCGTCGGGCACCGCAGCCCGGATGGCCTCCACGACGCGATGGGTCGTGTAGTTCTCGCCCGAACCGAGGTGGTACGCGGTGTACGCGAGTTCCTGTGCCTCGTAGGCGGCGAGCGAGCCCAGTGCGCAGTCGGTCACATAGGTGAAGCTGGCGGCGAAGTCTCCACCGCTCTCCTCGCGGACCGCTTCACCCCGCATGACCCGCCGCAGAAACTCGGGTATCGGCCCGCGCGGGCCCTCGAAGCTCTTGGGCACCAACGGCGGACCGAAAACCCAGGAAATACGGATCGACGCCGCCGAGAGCTTGTACATGTTGGCATAGATCTCGGTCATGATCTCCGCGGCGCGCTTGGTGCCGCCGTACAGCGTCCTGGGCGTCGGCGGCTCGCTCTCCGGAATCGGCTTCTGCTTGTCCTTCCACTCCTGGAACACGGCGCCGGTGGAAATCAGCAGGAAACGTCGCCAGCCCTGCCGACGGGCAGCCTCCAGGAGGTGCACGGTACCGTCGACGTTGCTGCGAAAGGTATTCATCGGCTGCGGCAACCCCATCTTGTCGTTGGGTATGGCGGCCGGATGAATACACCCGTCGATGTCGTGTTCGGCGGCCAGCATGGCCACCTCGAACGGATCGGCGAGATTGCACTTCACCCATGTCACGCCGTCGCCGAGCGCATCGGCGTCGGCTTGGCGAAACGTGTGATGGACCTGTCCGATGACGTCGTGCCCGCGCGCCAGCGCCTGCTTGACGGTCTCGTAACCAACATGGCCCATGGCACCTGTTACCAGCAGCTTGCCCACTATTCATCCTCCGGTGGTGTCGTGATCACGTAGAACACCAGGTCGCCGATGCCGGTGTTGTAGATGGCATGCTCGACGCCCGGCGGTATGAAGATGGTGTCCTGGGGAGATACCACGAAGCGTTGACCGGACAGCTCCATGAGCCCTTCGCCGGCCTGGATGTGGTAGATCTGCTCCTGCACCGTGTGACGATGCGGGGCGACGTAGCCCTTGGGCTGGTAGATCGAGATGCGAAAGTCCACGCGCTTTGTCGCGCAATTTTCGGGGCGTACCAGCATCTTCGACATGGCGTCGAAATGGTTGGGCGGGTTCTCCCACATGACGCTCGCACCCTTGCGGATGACGGCGCCGTCGACTTCGATATCCGATGACATCTTCGGTTCTCCTGTCAGTTGGCGATTGAGCGGTTGCGCAGGTACTCGAGATTGGCGGCGAGGCCGGCGGCGAGATCGTAGCGCGGCTTGTAACCGAATGCCTCGCGGGCCCGGCTGCAGTCGAGCGCGCCCTTGCGCGGAATATCCACCTTGCCCGCGTGCTTGTAGACGCCGGGACCGACGGAAATATCGGCGCCGGGGACCAGGCTGCGAACGATGTCGAACATGTCGGCCACGGTCGGGCAGCTGTCGCTGGCAACGTGGTAGGCATCGTGCGGATGGTGCTCGAGATCCAGTGCCTTCAGCACGCCGTCGACGAAATCGTCAAGGTAGGTATGGTCTATTTTCGAGTCTCCGCCGCTCGGCAGGTGCAGCGAGGTGCCGTTGCACGCGGCTTCAAGCACGTCGCGGGGCACGCGCATGCGGGGGAACTCAGGACCGTATACCCAGGAGGTGCGCAGGTTGATGTTCTCGATGCCGTGGGTCATGGCATAGGTGCGGCCGAGATGTTCGATCGCGACCTTGCTCACCCCGTAGGCGTAGAGTGGATTCTGTGGATGGTCCTCGGTAACGCGGTCGGCGGTGAAGTGTCCGTAGGTCTCCTCGGAACTGATGTGCAGGCAGCGCCTGACGCCAAACAGCGCCATGGTCTCCCACAGGTTGATCGTGCCTTCCATGTTGACACGGAAAACATTGGACGCGCTGCCGAGCGAAGCGATCACGCCCACCATGGCCGCCGCATGGATCACGGCATCCGGCGACTCGGCCTTGAACACGCGCGCGATGTTCGACATGTCGGTGATATCGCCGGTGTGCACGTGGATGTTCCCGTTCTCCGCGGCCGCGCGAGAGAGAACCGGAGAGACCGCCAGGTCGAGGGCGATGGCGGTGTCGCCGCGCGCGGCGAGCGCCTTGACGAGGGCGGCGCCGAGAAACCCGGCGCCGCCGGTAACCAGTACTTTCATTGATTATCCTTATCCGGCCTTCGCGCCGGTCTTCAGTCAGACGTTGAACAGGACGAGCCGCTCCTCGGTGAGGTCGCGGATCGCGTAGCGGGGCCCCTCGCGACCGATGCCGCTGTCTCTCACGCCGCCGTAGGCGAGCTGGTCGGTTCGCCAGGTCGAGGTGCCATTGAGGATCACGCCGCCGGTGCGCAGGCGGCGCGCGAGTTGCATCGAGGTCTGGAGCGAGCGGCTGAGCACGCCGCACTGCAGGCCGTAGGCGCTGGAATTCACCGCGCGGACCGCCTCGTCGAGGTCGTCGAACACGATGACGTTGGCGACCGGGCCGAACACCTCGTCGCAGGCGATACGGGCGTCCATGGCGACGTCGGCGAGCAGCGTGGGTTCGTAAGCGGCGCCGTGACGCGCGCCGCCGGTGACCAGTCGCGCACCGGCCTTGACCGCGTCGTTCACCCAGCTTTCCACCCGCCGCGCGGCGGCCTCGTCGACGAGCGTGCCGATATCGGTGGCGTCGTCGAGGGGATCGCCCAGTCGCATCGACGCCATGTGCGACGCCACGTTCGCGGTGAGCTCCTCGGCGATGGCGCGGTGGCAAAAGACGTTCTGTACCGAGATGCAGCTCTGCCCCGCGAGCCGGGTGGCGTTGCGGGCCAGCAACGGCGCGGCGGCCTCGACATCGGCATCGGCGCAAACGATCGTCGGCCCGTTGCCACCCAGTTCCAGGGCCACCTTGCGCAGGCCGGCCGCGGCGCGGATCTCGCGGCCCGCGCGCGACGAGCCGGTGAAGGTAATGGCGCCGACGCGTTCGTCGCGCACCAGGGCGCGACCGGTGTCCACGCCGCCGTGGACGACGTTGACGAAATGGCGCGGCAGGCCGGCGTCGTAGAGCAGCTCGACGAGGCGATGCACCACCAGGGGACACTGCTGGGGCGGCTTGATGACGGTGGCGTTACCCGCGGCGAACGAGGGACCGAGCTTGTGGCAGGCCAGGTTGAACGGGGCGTTGAACGGCGTGATGGCGCCGACCACACCGACCGGGTAGCGGGTGATTACCGCCAGCTTGCCATGGCCCATGGCGCTGCCGTCGAGGGGCACGTGCTGTCCCTCGATGCGGATCGCCTCCTCCGCCGAGAGGTTCAACGTGTCCATGGATCGCTTCACCTCGGCGCGGGCGTCGCCGATTGCCTTTCCGGTCTCCCGCGCCATGATCTCGCCAATCTCGTCGGCGCGCTCCACCACCAGCGCGGCGGCGCGGCGAAGTATGGCGGCACGCTCGAAGGCGGGCATGGCGGCGACGTCCGCGGCCGCCCGCGCCGCGGCGTCGACGGCGCGGGCGACGGTTTCGTCATCGGCGGTCGGCGCGCGACAAACCGTTTCGTCACGATAGGGGTCGATGTCGGCGAACAGTGCGTCGCCTGCGACGGCTTCGCCGCCGATGTAATGGGTCAGTGTCTGTGACATGTGTTGAGGTTCCGTAGATCGATTCGTTCAACCCTCAGCGTCGGGCGTCCACGGCGCACCGAACACGGGCTCGGGATGGGCCAGCGGCGGCAATTGCCACGTGCCCACGGAAGGCGGCCTGACGCCCGGATCCACTTCGAGGTCGATCAGCCAGGGTTTACCGCTGGCCAGCGCCTCGGACAGCGTGTCGCGAAAATCCTCGGAACGCGACACCTTGCGGGCGTCGACGCCGTGAGCCCGGGCCAGGGCCGCGAAGTCCGGGTTGTAGGGTTCGCGTCCGGGGCCCCGGGTAAAGCTGGTGCCGATCTCGCGGCCGCCGAACTGTCCGTACTGCAGGTCTCGTATCGCGCCCCAGGCATAGTTGTTCCACACCACCCAGATGGCGGGAATGTCGTATTCCACCGCCGTACACAGTACGTGGGGCGTCATGGTGAAACCGCCATCGCCGACGATGGCGACGCACGCGCGGCCGGGCGCGGCGAGTTTCGCGCCGAGCACCCCCGAAACGCCGAAACCCATGGCGGAAAAACCCCACGTGTTGAGCATGGCGCGTGGCCGGCGCGAGCGCCAGAACTGCATGAACCAGTTGTGGTGCGAACCCGAATCCGGCACCAGGATGCCGTCCTCGGGCAACACCTGGGCGACGTCGCGCACGACGCGTTCGGGGCGCATGGGAGCGCTGTCGATCTCGAAGTTCGGCTCGATGAAGGCCTGCCAATCCCGTTTCCAGTCCTCGATACGCGCAAGCCAGTCATCGGCACCGGTGTAGGCAAACTTTTCACGGCCGCGCAGTTCGCCGATCAGTTGTCGCAGGAACGTGCGCGCATCGGCCACCACGCCGATCTCGGGCACGTAGTTGCGGCCGATTTCACCGGGATCGACATCCACCTGCACGAGGCGGGTGGGCGGCAAGTTCCACGAGTAGCCGGGCGTCCACGACGACGCCGAACGGTCGTCGAAGCGCGCGCCGATGGCCAGCAGAACGTCGCAGTGGCGCCCGGCCTGGTTGGCAGGATACGTACCGTTGCGGCCGATGAACCCGAGCGACAAGGGATCGTTCATGTCCAGCGTGCCCATGCCGTTGGGCGAGGCGACCTGTGGAATGCGCATCATGCGCAGGAACTCTGTCATCTCCGCGCCGGCGTCGGACAGCGTCACGCCATGGCCGACGAACACCAGCGGCCGGCGCGCCTCGAGCAACAGGTCGGCGATGCGCGCCACGGCCTCCGGGTCCGCGGCACCGCGCGCTGGCGGCACGGCGCGTGACGGCGCCGTGTCGGGCTCGGCCGTTTCCTGGAACAGGTTGTAGGGCACGTCGAGGTTGACCGGACCCGGTCGGCCACTGGTCAGCAGCGCGGTGGCCTGGCGCAGAGCCAGCGGCAACATGTCCACCCGCGTGGGCTGGAACGAGCGCTTGACGAACGGCTTGACCACGTCCGGGAAGCTTGCCTGCCCGTGCAGGTAGGTCTCCTGGAATGGCGCGCGGTTGAACTGCGACGTCGGCACGTTGGCCGTGATGGCCAGGAAAGCCGAGGAATCCGCCTGGGCACAGGCCAGTGACATCGGCATGTTGGCCGAGCCGGGCCCGCACGAGGTAAGCGTCGCCACCGGTTGGTGGGACACCCGGAAGTAGGCATCGGCCATGTGGCCGGCGGTCTGCTCGTGGCGCGGCGAAATCAACGTGACGCTGTCGCGGCGATCGTACAGCGCGTCGAGCATGCCCACGTTGCCGTGCCCGCAAATGCCGAAAACGTACGGCATTCCCGAGGCCACGAGATGGTCGGCAATCAGGTCGGCGCCCTTGGCCGCCTGGCCCGGCATGGTCTCGGTTGCCGGGGTCGTGCCGTCGGTTGCGTTGTCAGCTTTCATCGAGTCGTGAGTCTCCCAGGGTCATGTCGCGCCGCCGTTGGCGCGGGCCACGCGCCGCGCCCGCGCGCGGGCGATCAGCGCCACCGCCAGGGGCGACAGCCAGAACGCGATGGTGATCGCGCCGAGCGTCGCGGCGATGGGTCGTTCGAAGAAGGCCAGCCAGTCGCCGTCGGCGACGATCATGGCCTGGATGAAGTTCTCTTCCAGCAGCCGTCCCATCACCATGCCGAGAATGGCCGGGGCGACGGGAAAGCCGTTCTCCTGCATGAAGAATGCCGCCACGCCCGAAACCAGGATGATGGACACACCCATCATCGAGTTGTTGATGGCGAAGCTGCCGACGATGCAGAAGACAAGGATCAACGGCATCAAGGTGCGCGTCGGGATGCGCAGGATTTGCCGCGCCGCCTTGATGGCGACCAGCCCCACCGGGATGAGCAGCAGGTTGGCGACCAGGAACGCGACGAAGATCGAGTACACCAGCGGGGCATCCTCCAGGAACACCGTGGGCCCCGGCTGCAGTCCCTTGAGGAACAACACGCCGATGACGATGGCCGTGACCGAATCGCCGGGGATACCGAACACCAGCGACGGAATCCAGGTTGAGCACGTGGCGGCATTGTTGGAAGACGTCGCCGCGACGATGCCCTCCGGATGACCGGTACCGAACTTCTCGGGCGTCTTCGAGAACCGCTTGCCGATTGCGTATGACACCCACGACGCCATGTCCGAGCCGGCGCCCGGCAGCGCGCCGATGATCACGCCGAGCACCGAGCCGGTGGCTGCCTTGCCCTTGTAGCGGTACACGGTACCGGCCACGTCGCGAAACCCGGTGCGCTTTTCGGGTACCTCGACCAGGTACGTGGAGGTCGGCTGCACGAGGTTGCGGATGACCTCGGCAACGGCGAACACGCCGATCATCACCGGGATGAAGTGGATGCCCTCGAGAAGCGGGAAATAGCCGAAGGTAAAACGGGGCACGCCGGAGATCATGTCGAAGCCCACCGTGGAGAGCATCAGGCCGATGCACACCGACACCAGTCCCTTGACCGGATTGTCGCCACACACGAAGCCGGCCGTGGTGAGTCCGATGGCGGCCAGCCAGAAGTACTCGTGGTAGCGAAACTCGAGGGCGAAATCCGCCAGCATCGGCGCCGAAAGAGAAAGCGCCAGCACCCCGACCAGGCCGCCAATCACCGAGCACACGAGGGATATCGTAAGCGCCCGCTCGCCCTCTCCCTTGCGCGTCATGGCGTAGGCCTCGTCAGCGTAGGCCGCGGAGGCGGGTGTTCCGGGAATGCGCAGGAGGCCGCCCGGCAGATCGCCGGCGAAGATCGCGATGGCCACCGCCGTGGCGATGGAGGCCAGCGCCGCCACCGGTGACATGAAGAACGTCACCGGTACCAGCAGCGCCACGGCAACCGTGGCGGAAACGCCGGGCATGGCGCCGGTGAACAAACCGAACAGGCAGGAGAAAAAGATCGCCGTCAACACGTCGACGGTGAACACCAGCTCCAGCGCTGCTTGCAGGTTCTCGATCATCCGGGGCGCCTACAGTACGCCGCCGAGCCAGCCGGCGGGCAGCGGCACGCGCAGAGCATTGACGAAGACGTAGTACAGGAGCAGCGGGAACGACAATGCGAGAATCGCCGACGACAGCAGGTGCGTGCGGCCGCGTGCGGCGAGCAGAAGCACGAAGATGATGATGCCCGACACCGGCACGAAACCGATGGCGTCCGCCGCCAGTATATAGAACAGCATTCCGGCCACGATCAGGGCGAACATGATCCAGCTGCCCGGGCGGCGCGCCCAGGCGTCGATCTGAATCCAGCCGGCGGCTTTCACCGTCATCAGTCCTTTCACAGTGAGCCAGGCGCCGGCACCGAACATGACCGCCAACACGGCGCGCGGAAACACCGCCGCGCCGTACTGGACGCCGGGGACCGCGGGAAAGGTGAACGTGTTGGCGAAAAGCACCGCCGACAAGAGCATGATCAGCACGCCGCTGACGGCATCGTTGACACGCATCGAACTTCCTCGCGCTCCCCGAATGACCGATCCGCCTAGTTCACCATTCCGGCGGCCTTCATCACCACGCAGATGTTCTCGTCCTCGCCCTGGTGGAAGGCGCGCGCTTCCTCGGGACCCTTCCAGTTCTTGGAGAAGCCGCGCTCCTGCATGAAAGCGGTAAACGATTCGCTGTCGAAGGCTGCCTTGACTGCTGCCACCAGGTTGTCGCGCATCTCGTCGGACAGTCCGGCGGGCGCGCCGATCATGCGCCATGTGCTCACCTGCCAGTCAGTGCCGGTGGCTTCCTCGAGTGTCGGCACCTCCGGCAACTGGGAAAAGCGCGACTCGCCCATGGTGGCCAGGGCCTTCAGCTTGCCGGCCTGGATCAGCTGCAGTCCGCTCGACAGCGGCGGCGTGACAACGTCGACGGCGCCCGCCGCGGCGTCCTTCAACGACGGCGCCTCGCCCTGGGACGGCACCCACGGAACCTTGTTCGGATCGACGCCTTCCTTGTAGAGCCAGCCCGCGAAGGCCAGGTGCCAGATACCGCCCGCGCCGGTGCCCGAGGCCTTGAAGGTGTTCGCCGGCTCGGCCTTGATGGCGTCGAGCAATTCCGATGCACTGTTGAACGGCGATTCGGCGTTGACGATCAGCCCGGCCGGCGCCGAGTTCAGCAGGGCGATCTGGGTAAACTTCTCGTAGGTGAGATCGGTGACGCCCTTGCACACCAGCTGCGAAAGATCGACGTTTATGGTGCCGATGGTGTACCCGTCCGGCGCCGCGGCGGCCAAGGCCGCGTGACCGATGACGCCGGAGCCTCCGGTTCGGTTCACCACGTTGACGGGTTGTCCGAGGTTCGCTTCCATGCTGGCGGCCAGCGCCCGCGCCACTTGGTCGGTACCGCCTCCCGCCCCCCACGGAACGATCAGGGTAATCGGCCGCTCGGGCCACGCGGCATGGGCGTTGGCGCTGCCGAGCATCAGCGCGCCGGCCATGAATACGCTGCCGGCGACAGCCAATACGCCACGTCGATTGAACCGGTTCAAGGGTTTCATGTTGTCCTCCTGGTAATACTGTCGTCTGATTGCCGGGCCGACTGGGCCGGCGCCTGTACCACTTCGCCAGGACGAGACCTGAATTGCGATAATGTGGATACGATTTTTATATTATGGTCGAAATCGGATCTTGTCTAGCCAGATTTTCATATTATCAAACTAGTTTTCAATCCGTTCTATTCCCGTCCATCGAGGTCACACCGGAATCCAATCACGAATTATTTCATATCGATCCGCTTGTTCCCATCTACGAAGGCTGAATCTTTCGGTTGCAGTCAGTGACTCGTGTTGGTTATTATTTCGACAATATGAAAACTAACAATACCGTGACGAACTACCTTCGGCAAGCACCAGGCGGGCGACGATCGTGAAATCCGGCAAAACCGGGGGCGCGGCGCGCGGAGGCTCCATCCAGTCTCTCGACCGCGCCTTTTCCATTCTCGAAGAAATCGCCCGCCACGAGCACGGTCTCGGGCTGGTCGAGCTCAGCCGCGCCGTGGACCTGCATACCAGCACCGTGCACCACCTGTGCAAGACGCTGTTGAGCCTCGGATACCTGAGTCAAAGCGAGTCCGGCAAGCGCTACCGGATCGGGCGCGGCGTCTTCGCCCTGGCCTCGTCCTGCGCCGACGAGATCGAACTGGCGAGAACGGCCCGTCCATTCCTCGCCGAGCTGTCCAAGAGCACCGGCGAGAGCGCCCATTTCGCGGTTTGGGCCGGCAACCAGGTGCTGATCCTGGAGCGCGCCTACAGCGACAGCGCGTTCCAGATGAACGAGCGCGCCGGCATGCTGCGACCGGCGCACTGCACGGCGATCGGGAAGGCACTGCTGTCGGGGCTGGAACCGGCCGCGCTCGACGAACGGCTGGACGAGATGACGCTCACGCCACACGCGCCGAACACGATCGTCGACAAGGAACAATTGCGCCGGGAAATAGAAAGAATCCGCGCCGACGGCGTCGCCTACGACGATTCGGAATACAACGAGGAAGCCCGCTGCATCGCAGCGCCGGTGCGCGACTTCCGGAACCGCGTGGTCGGCGCTATCGGGTTTTCCGGACCGGTATGGCGCGTGTCGTTGAGCGACCTGAACAAGTACAGCGCCCTGACACGCGAGAAGTCCCGATCACTGTCGCTCGCGCTGGGCTGGCGCGAGTAGGCCCGAACCGCGATCGCGCCTGTGTACCGGCGCGCCCATCGAGTACACCCGTTGCACGGCACGGTCGTCACCGAGCATCAAGGTGGCGAAGAGCAGTTCGTCGATGCCGTCGCAATGATCGGCGCGGTGGGCCATGGCGGGCGTCGCGCGCGGATCGAGCACCACGAAGTCGGCCTCCTTTCCCGTTTCGAAGCTGCCGATCACGTCGTCGAGCCCGAGCGCCCGCGCGCCGCCGAGGGTTGCGAGGTATAACGCGCGCGCCGGGTCGAGGTTCTGACCCTGCAACTGGAGCACCTTGTAGGCCTCGTTGACGGTGCGCAGCAGCGAGAAGCTGTCGCCGCCGCCGACATCGGTGCCCATGCCCACCTTCACGCCGTGGCGGTCGGCCCCGGCGAGGTCGAACAGGCCGCTGCCGATGAATAGGTTGGAGCAGGGACAAAAGGCCACGGCGCTGCCGGTGTCGGCAAGACGACCCCATTCGCGGTCGGCGAGATGCAGGCCGTGGGCGAACACCGAGTGCGCGCCGAGCAGGCCGTGGTGGTCGTAGACATCCACGTAATCGAGTCGATCCGGAAACAGCCGCTTCACCCACGCGCACTCTTCCCGGTTCTCCGACAGGTGGGTCTGCAGGCGAACGCCGGGATGTTCGGCGAGCAGGCGACCGGCGACGGCGAGTTGCTCGTCCGACGAGGTCGGCGCGAAGCGCGGCGTCACCGCGTAGAGCAGCCGCCCGCGGCCGTGCCAGCGTTCGATGAGGACGGCGCTGTCGTGGTAGGACGATTCCGCCGTGTCCAGCAGGTAATCGGGCGCATGGCGGTCCATCATCACCTTGCCGCAGAGCATGCGCAGTCCGCGGGCCGAGGCGGCCTCGAAGAAGGCGTCCACCGACTGCGGATGCACGCTGCCGAACACCAGCGCGGTGGTGGTGCCGTTGCGCAGCAGTTCGTCGAGAAACAACTCGGCCGCGTCGCGCGCCCGCCCTTTATCCCCGAAACGGCCCTCGGCCGGAAACGTGTAGCGCTCCAGCCATTCGAGCAGTTGCGTGCCGTACGCGGCGACGATACCGCTTTGCGGGTAATGAATGTGGGTGTCGACGAACCCGGGCACGATGAGCGCGTCGCCGTGATCGACGATCTTGGTGGCGCCCTCCAGGGCATCGAGCACCGACGCGGCATCGCCCGCCGCCTCCACCCGGCCTTCGCGGTCCACCAGCAGCGCGCCGTCGGCAAAATACTCGAGCTTGCCACCCGCCGCCGGATCCCCGGTCAGGTGCAGGACGCCGCCGCGGTGCGCGGCGCGTGGGTTGGCCATGACGGGGTCAGGATCCTCGATAGGTGGAGTAGCCGTAGGGCGAGAGCAGCAGCGGGATGTGGTAGTGCTGGCCGTCGCCGTCGACATTGAACACCACGTCCACCCATGGATAGAAGTGCTTGTGGCCGCGGTTACGGAAATAGCCGCTCACCTCGAAGCGCATGCGGTAGGTGCCGTCGTCGAGCACCGCGCCGGCATCCATCAGGTCGCTGATGCGGCCGTCGCCGTCGGTGGCGCCGTGGGCGATGACCTCGTCGCGCTCGTCCACGACGCGCGACAGCGTCACCTTCACGCCCTCGGCCGGACAGCCGCGCGCGGTATCGAGGATATGGGTGGTGATCTGGCTCATGGTGCGGCTCTCCGTCGTTTCACGCGCGATGCCGGGTGCGCGGGCGTCACCCCAGCATCTTCTCGAGACGCAGCAGCGTGATCTTCAGTTGTTCCGCGGCCGCGTTGCGCATTTCCTCTTCGCGACTATTGTTTATGCGCGACAGCAATAGCGCAAGCATCTCTTCCGCGCTCTTGCCACTGGCGAAGACGATGAAGATGAACCCGAATCGTTTTTCGTACTCGGCGTTGAGTCGCGCCAGCGCCTCGAGCGTGGCGGCGTCGGCGCCGTTCACCGCGCCCTGCTCGTTGCCGGCCATGGCCTTGGTGGCGGCGTATTTCTCGCGCAGGGAGTCGATGTCGCCGATTTTCGGATGGGCCGCGAACGCTTCCAGCCAGTCGGCCTCGCCGGTTGCGGCCCACGCCGAGCGGGCGCTCTCGAAAAGATCCCCGGGCGAGGCAAACGGCCGTCGCGCCAGCATGCCGTCGACCCAGCGCGTCGACGCGCAACAATGACCGAGCCGTTCCGTCGCGGCACCGTCATCCAGCGCATTGAACGCCGCCAGTCTCAACGCCGCACCAGTTCCAGGGCCGCCGGCGGATGTGCCGCGCCGTGCAATCGATCCCGCCGCCGCATCAGGTCCGCGGCCACCGACACCGCGATCTCCATCGGTGCCTTGCCCCCCGTATAGGGCAACCCGATGGGACAGTGCAGCCGATCGAGTTCCTCCGCGGTGAAACCTCGCTCGGCCAGCCGCTTGCCGAACCGCGCGGCCTTGGAACGCGAGCCGATCAGGCCGAGGTAGTCAAAATCGCCGCGCGAGAGCACCGCGTCGCAGATCTCGAGATCCAGGGCGTGATCGTGGGTCATCACCAGGTGCCAGGCGCCGGCCGGGGCTTCGGCGACCTCGCCCGCCGAGGCCCGGGTGCGCACGACGGTGACGTTGTCGGGGACCTTGTCGGGAAACATGTCGTCACGCTCGTCGATCCAGCGCACCAGGCAGTCTATATCGCCGAGCACCTTGACCAGCGCCTTTGCCACGTGTCCCGCGCCGTGCAGCTCGACGCGCATCCGGCAGGCCTCGATGCGCTCGAGCAGCACGCGAACGTAACCGCCGCAGCACTGGCCCAGCTTCGGCCCTAGCGGAAAATCCTCCAACCGCTTGCGGGCGCCCGGCTCGGCCAGCAGCTCCCGCGCCATGTCGACGGCGCGATGCTCGAGTTCGCCGCCGCCGATGGTGTCGTAGAGCGCCTCCTTGGTGACCACCATCTTGCCGTCGTCGTCGCGAGGCGACGAACCACGGGTCTCGACCAGGGTAACGAGCACGAACGACCGGCCGGCCGCGTGCAGGTCTGCCACCGCGCGCTGCCAGCGCACGCTACGATCCACGCGCGGCCTCCCGGGAGCGAATCTCCTCGATCGCGGCGAGCACGTACTCGCAGGTTGCCGGCGCGTCGAGGCGCGGCGCCAGCCGGTAGTCGACCAGCGACGACACCGCGTCCCGAATGGCACACCAGGCGCTGATGGCGAGCATCAGCGGCGGTTCGCCCACTGCCTTGGAGTGGTATATCGTCTCCTCGCGGTTCGGCACCCCCTCCAGCAGGGAGACGTTGAAGTGCTCGGGCACGTCGGCCACCGCCGGGATCTTGTAGTTGGCCGGCGCATTGCTGAGCAGGCGACCCGACGCGTCCCACTTCAGTTCCTCGGTGGTAAGCCAGCCCAATCCTTGCACGAAGCCGCCCTCGATCTGGCCGATATCGACGGCCGGGTTGATGGAATTGCCGACGTCGTGAAGGATGTCGACCGCAAGCAGCTTGTACTCGCCCGTGAGAATGTCGACGACCACCTCGCTGACTGCAGCGCCGTTGGCGAAGTAGAAGAACGGCCGGCCGCGGCCGGTGTCGCGGTCGTAGTGGATCGCGGGCGTCTTGTAGAAGCCGGTCGCCGAAAGCTGTACCCGGGCCAGCCAGGCGTCGCGGGCGGTATCGGCGAAGGAGGCGTCGTAGTCGCGACAACGCACGCGGCCATCCGCGAACACCACCTCGCCGGCGTCGGCGTACTGGCGGTTGGCGACGAAGGCCGCGATTCGTTCGCGGATGGCGCGCGCCGCGTTGCGCGCGGCCATGCCGTTCAGGTCGGTGCCCGACGAAGCTGCGGTGGGCGCCGTGTTCGGCACCTTGTCGGTGCGCGTGGCCGAAACGCCCACGGCGGAGACGTCGACGCCGAACTCGTCGGCGACAATTTGCCGGACCTTGGTGAACAGTCCCTGCCCCATCTCCGTGCCGCCGTGGTTGAGGTGCACGGTGCCGTCGGTGTAGACGTGTACCAGCGCACCGGCCTGGTTGAGGTGGGTCACGGTGAAGGAAATGCCGAACTTGACCGGCGTCAGGGCGATGCCACGGCGCAGCACGCCGCCGGCGGCGTTGAATGTCGCGATCTCCTCGCGGCGCTCGCGGTAGCGCGCGTCGCGCTCCAGGCGATCGATGATCTCCGGCACCGTGAAGTGGGTTACCTCCTGGTGGTAGGGCGTGAGCTGCCCGGCGTCGCCCCGGTACAGGTTGCGCTTGCGAACGTCCAGCGGATCGAGGCCGGTGGCGCGCGCGATCTCGTCGATGACCAATTCCATGACGATCATGCCCTGGGGACCGCCGAAGCCGCGAAACGCGGTGTTGGATACCGTGTGAGTGCGCCAGCGGTGTCCTTCCACGTGCACGTTCGGCAAGTAGTAGGCGTTGTCGCAATGAAACATGGCGCGGTCGACGATGGCGTCGGACAGGTCCGGCGAGCAGCCGCAGCGTCCCGACAGGTCGTAGTCGATGCCGAGAATGCGCCCGTCGTCGTCGAAGCCGACGTCGTAACGGTTCAGGAAGTCGTGGCGCTTGCCGGTCATCACCATGTCGTCGGCCCGAGGCAGGCGGCACTTGGCGGGCCGGCCGGTATGTCGCGCCACCAGCGCCGCGAGGCAGGCCCACGGATTGGCGTGGGTCTCCTTGCCGCCGAAGCCGCCGCCCATGCGCCTCACCTCGGCGGTCACCGCCTGCATCGGCAGGCCGAGCACCTCGGCGACCAGCTTTTGCACCTCGGTGGGGTTCTGGTTGGAAGTCACCACGTGCATGCCGCCGTCGTCGCGCGGCACGGCCAGCGACGCCTGCCCTTCCAGGTAGAAATGCTCCTGCCCGCCGACGCGCATCGAGCCGGTGACGCGGCGCGGCGCGGCGGTAATGGCGGCGGCCGGGTCGCCCCGATGCATGACGTGGGGCGGACGCACGGTAATGCCGGCTTCGATGGCCTGCGCCACGTCGACCGCCGGCGCTTCCTCGTCGTACTCGACGACCGCCAGGGTGGCGGCGCGACGCGCCGACAGCAAGTCGGTGGCGGCGACCACGAACAACGGCTGTCCATGGTGCTGGATCTCGTCGGCCACCAGCAGCGGATCGCCCGGGAATACCGGTCCGATGTCCAGGTGGCCGGGCACGTCGGCCGCGGTAAGCACGCACACCACGCCGGGTGCCGCGCGTACCGCGTCCAGGTTCAGGGAGCGCACCCGTCCGCGCGCGATGTCGGTTCGGCCTATCGCGAGGTGCAGCATGCCATCGTACTCGGGCAGGTCGTCCACGTAGTGGGCGCGGCCGGTGACATGGCCCACCGCGCTGTCGTGGGGCAGCGCCTCGCCGGCGGCGTGCGCGCGCGCGTCGATTCTCTCGATGCCGTTGTCAAATTTCATAGCGGCTCACCCGGTGCACAGGTTGGTCGGCGGCCAGTTCCAGGCAGGCGCGTTCGATCATGCCGCCGGCGACCGCCAGGCGGTATCGGGCCGACGCGCGGACATCGTCGATGGGTTGGAAGTCCGCGCCGATGGCGGCGCGCCCCGCCGCCGCCGCCTCGGGGGGCGCCTTGCCGGCCATGGCGGACTCGACGTTCGCGGCGCGCTTCGGCGTCGCCGCCATGCCGCCGAAGGCCACCGAGACGTTCGAGATCAGGCCGCCTTCGTACGTGAACAGGAACACGCCCAGCGCGGTGGAGATGTCGTCGTCGAAACGCTTGGAGTTCTTGCAGGCGACGAGCCGCTTGCCCGGCCGCGCGCGCGGGATCTCCACCGATTCGATGAACTCGCCGCACTCGAGAACCGTTTGCCGGTAACCGGTGAAAAAGTCCTCGACGGCCAGGCGGCGCGTCGAATCGCCGCGGCGCAGGTTCACGCTCGCGTCGAGCGCGATCAACACCGGTGGCGTGTCGCCTATCGGCGAGGCGTTGGCGATGTTGCCGCCGAGGCTGCCCTGGTTGCGAATGGGCACCGATCCCAGGCGCAGGAGAACTTCCGCGAGGTCCGGGTACTCCGCCGTCAACACGTCGAAGAAACGGCTGTATCGGGCGGCGGCGCCGATCACCAGCGCGTCGTCCGCTACCTCGATGCGATTCAGCTCGGCGACGTTGCCCAGGTAGACGAGTCGCGGCAGTTGCTTGAGTTGCTGAGTCGTCTCCAGCGCCAGGTCGGTGGCGCCGCAAAACGGCCGCGCCTCCGGGTGTTCCGCGAGCAGCCGGGCGACGGCATCGACGTCCGCCGGGGCGTGGAACCCACCGGCGGGCAGCTCGCAGTCCGCCGAGGGCGCGATTTCGGACAGGCGCCTGACAATCTCGCCGCGGGATTCGCTGAACCGGTCCGGCGCCGGGTCGGCGCAGGCGGCGAGGCCGGCGTCGACGATGGGGCGATACCCGGTGCAACGGCACAGGTTGCCGGCCAGCGCGTTATGCACGGCCTCGCGGTCGGCCGGCGCGCCGCGCTTGTAGAGCGCGAACAGGGACATGACGAAGCCGGGCGTGCAGAAACCGCACTGCGAACCGTGGCAATCGACCATGGCCCGCTGCACCGGGTGCAGGACGTCGCCGTCGGCGAGGTCCTCCACGGTAATCACCTGCCGGCCATGCACCGCGCCAAGGTAAGTGATGCAACTGTTGACGGTCTCGTAGGCGAGCCCGCCGTTGCCGTCCGGCGCGGCGAGCACCACGGTGCAGGCGCCGCAATCGCCCGAGGCGCACCCTTCCTTCGTGCCGGTGCGTCGACGGTCCTCGCGCAGGAAATCCAGCAGGGTACGATCGGCGCGAAAGGCGTCGAGCCGGACGGTTTCGTCATTGAGGAGAAATTCGATCATGGAGTCCCACCCGGTTGGCGCGCGCGGGCCGGCCGAGACGTCGTCGGCCGGTTCGAGAATCCCAGCTTATCCATTTTTTGACCATTCGGTCAAGTTTTCGCCGCGCGGCGCGGCGTCGTCGAAACCGACCCGCGAACGGCTCAGCAGATGGTGCACGGCGCGCCGTGCCGCGCGAGCAGGCGGCCCATTCGCGCGTCGCCGCCCTGGGCGTGGTCGAGCGCGGTGAACCCGAAATCGTCGATTGCGCCCGGATCGACGCCGTGCGCCAACAAGAGCTTCGCCACCACGACGTGACGCGTCGGCGCCACCACGTGCAGCAGCGTGGCGCCGTTGGCGTCGCGTTGCATGACGCTGGCGCCGTGATCCAGGAGCAGCGCCGTCACCTCGAGATGCCCCTGCTCCACCGCGCGGCGAAGCGGCGAGAACCCGTACCGGTCCGGCGCGTCGACGTTCGCGCCGCGATCGAGCAACAACTTCGCGACCGCCGCGTGGCCGGCGTAGGCGGCCGCGTGCAGCGGTGTCTGGCCGCTGACCGGCCCGCGCGCGAGCCGGTCGTCGACGTCGAAACCGGCATCCAGCAGGTCCCGAACGGTATCCTCGAGACCGGACAGGGCCGCCGCGTGCAGCGGGTTGCTGTCCGTCATTTGGCTTCCGTTGCGCGCCATCGCGGGTAATATCGGCATTTTCATCGTCACGGCCCCTGCACTGCGAGCACTGTGTGTG
The DNA here is from genome assembly GCA_030429665.1 of Gammaproteobacteria bacterium. Taxonomy (GTDB): domain Bacteria; phylum Pseudomonadota; class Gammaproteobacteria; order Arenicellales; family CAJQKF01; genus BQJD01. The sequence goes on from JAUIEZ010000005.1 coordinate 26,403, forward strand.
CCAGTATACGCTCAGCGAAAGTCCGTGCACCCGCGCCGCCACCCGCCATCGAGCCTGCGGCGGCGCGGATCCGCGTTCGAACGAACCCGAAAACGAGCCAAGTTTTTGACTATTTGGTCAACTTTTGCACATAATGCCGCGTCCACCCTGGCGGTGACCGGTATCGGAGCACGGTTGCGCGCGGTGATTCCGGTGGCAGTTTGCCGTGTCAAACCGGCATTCGACAGACCACCAAGAACAAGATCGGCAAACATCGGTCGAGGAGGAGCGCGCGATTAACGGTCACGCAACCACGACGCCGCTGCTGGCATTGTCCGGCATCACTAAGTCGTTTCCTGGCACCCTGGCCAACGATCACGTCGATTTCGACGTCGCGCCCGGCGAGATTCATGCGCTCCTCGGCGAGAACGGCGCCGGCAAGAGCACGCTGGTCAAGATCATCTACGGCATCCTCAAGGCCGACGCCGGCCAGATCGCCTGGAAGGGCGAGCCGGTCGTCATCGACAGCCCGAATACCGCGCGGCGGTTCGGCATTGCCATGGTGTTTCAGCACTTCTCGCTGTTCGATGCACTGACGGTCGTGGAGAACATCGCGCTCGGCATGGACGAGCCCGGCGACATGGCCGCGCTCGAGGCGCGCATCGAGCAGGTGTCGCACAGCTACGGCCTGCCCCTGCACCCGCGCCGCCACGTTCACTCCCTGTCGGTCGGCGAACGGCAGCGCATCGAGATCGTTCGCTGCCTGTTGCAGGAGCCGTCTCTGCTGGTGATGGACGAGCCCACCTCGGTGCTCACGCCGCAGGAGGTCGAAAAGCTGTTCGAGACCCTGCGCCGGCTGTCCGACGAGGGCATGTCCATCCTCTACATCAGCCACAAGCTCGACGAGATCCGCGCCCTGTGCCACCGCGCGACGATCCTGCGGCTGGGGCGGCGCGTGGCCGATGCCGTTCCTTCCGAAGAGACGTCGCGCAGTCTCGCGGCCATGATGATGGGCGAGGAACTGCAGGGCGAGGCGCGACCGCCGACAGCGACCGTCGGCGAGGTGCGCCTGCGGGTTTCGCATCTCAGCCTGCCCGCGGCGGACGAGTTCGGCGTCGACCTGAAGGACGTCAGCTTCGAAGTGCGCGGCGGCGAGATTCTCGGCATCGCCGGCGTCGCCGGCAACGGTCAGAACGAGTTGACCGACGCGCTGTCCGGCGAACGACCCAGCGTGTCGCCCGGCACCATCGTCATCGACGAAACGGAGTGCGGCCTGAAAGGACCCGACGCGCGGCGCGCGCTGGGCCTTTGCTGCGTTCCCGAACAGCGCCTGGGCCACGGCGCGGTACCCGACATGTCGCTGGCCGAGAACAGCTACCTCACTGCTCACCACCGCATGGGGCTGACGCGCCACGGCATCATGCGAAGCGATGCCCGCGACACCTTCGCCGATCGCGTCATCGATTCCTTCCGTGTGAAGTGCAACGGCCACCAGTCGCAGGCGTCCAGCCTCTCGGGAGGCAACTTGCAGAAGTTCATCGTCGGTCGAGAGATCTCGCAGGATCCCGGTGTGGTGGTGGTCTCGCAGCCTACCTGGGGAGTGGACGCCGGATCCGCCGCGGCCATCCAGTCCGAACTGATCAAGCTCGCCGAGGCCGGCAGCGCGGTACTGGTCATCTCCCAGGATCTCGACGAGCTGATGCAGATATCGAACCGCATCGCGGCGATCTGCGCCGGCGCGCTGTCGGAGGTTATCGGCATCGAACAAGCGACCGTCGAGGGCATGGGCCTGATGATGGGCGGCGCCAGCCTGGAGGATACCCATGCTGAGGCTTGAGCGGCGGCCGCAGAATTCCAGGACCATGATGTACCTCTCGCCGGTGTTCGCGCTCGCGCTGACGCTGGCCGCCGGCGTCGTGTTGTTCTCGATCATGCGCGTCGACCCGGCCGAAGCCCTTTACGCCTTCTTCATCGAGCCGCTCACGACGACCTACGGCATCACGGAACTCGGGGTGAAGGCCACGCCGCTGATCCTCATCGGCGTGGCGCTCGCCATCGGCTTTCGCGCCAGCGTGTGGAATATCGGCGCAGAGGGACAGCTGACGCTGGGCGCCATCGCCGGCGGCGGCGTGGGCCTGGCGCTGTATGAAGTCGAGGGGTTCTGGGTGCTGCCGCTGATGCTCGCCGCCGCCATTGCCGGCGGCATGGCGTGGGCGGCGATTCCCGCGTTCCTTCGAACACGCTTCAACGCGAACGAGATCCTGGTCAGCCTGATGCTGACCTACGTCGCCACGCTGCTCCTGAGCTACCTCGTACACGGGCCGTGGCGCGACCCCGGCGGATTCAATTTCCCCGAATCGCGGGTCTTTCACGACGCCGCCACGCTGCCCATCATCGTCGACGGCTCGAGGCTGCACCTTGGCTTCGCCCTTGCCCTGTTCGTGGTCGTGGCCACTTGGGTGATGATCTCGCGGACCCTGATCGGCTTCCAGGTGCGCGTCATCGGCAGCGCGCCGCGCGCCGGCCAGTACGCCGGCTTCAGCCAGAACGCCATCATCTGGCTGACGCTACTGTTCGGTGGCGCCTGCGCGGGGCTGGCGGGCGTGGTGGAGGTGGCAGGCCCGATCGGCCAGTTGCTGCCGTCGATCTCGCCGGGCTACGGTTTTACCGCCATCATCGTCGCCTTCGTCGGCCGACTGCACCCGCTGGGCGTCCTGTTGGCAGGCCTGTTGATGGCGCTTTCGTATCTCGGCGGCGAAAACGCCCAGATCAGTCTCAACCTGCCGCTGGCGGTGACCGGCGTCTTCCAGGGCCTGCTGCTGTTCATGTTGCTCGCCTGCGACGTACTCATCCGCTACCGCATCCGTCTTCGCACCAGGAGCGCGACATGAGCCTGGAAATACTCGTAGCCACCATTCTCACGATCATCACCGCGGCCACGCCCCTGGTGTTCGCCGCGACGGGAGAGTTGATCACGGAGAAAGCCGGCGTGCTCAATCTCGGCGTGGAAGGCATGATGCTGACCGGCGCCGTGACCGGCTTCGCAACGGTGTTCTTCATCGACAATGCCGTCCTCGCCTGCCTCGCCGCGATGGCCGCCGGCATGCTCACGGCGCTGATCTTCGCCTTCCTCGTACTGGGACTGCAGGCCAGCCAGGTGGCGACGGGGCTGGCGCTGACCATCTTCGGCATCGGCTTGTCGGCACTGCTGGGTCAGAACATGGTGGGCATCGCCTATGCCGGGCTGCCCAAGCTCTACATTCCATTCGTTTCGGACCTGCCGGTGCTGGGACCGCTGCTGTTCAATCACGACGCGCTCGTCTACCTGTCGCTGGCGCTGCCGCTGGCGGTCGCCTGGTTTCTCTACCGCACCCGCGCCGGACTGATCCTGCGCGCCGTGGGAGACTCCCACGACGCCGCTCATGCCATCGGCTACCCGGTGATCGCCATCCGCTACATGGCCACGCTGTTCGGCGGCGCCATGGCGGGATTGGCGGGCGCCTACCTGTCATTGTCCTACTCCCCCATGTGGGTGGAGAACATGAGCGCCGGCCGCGGCTGGATCGCGCTGGCGCTGGTGGTGTTCGGCACCTGGCGACCCTGGCGCGTATTCCTTGGTGCCTACCTTTTCGGCGGCATCACCATACTTCAACTCCACGCCCAGGCGTTCGGCATCGCGGTGGCCTCGCAGTTCATGTCGATGCTGCCGTACATCGCCACCATCGTGGTGCTGGTACTGATTTCCCGGGACCCGACACGCATCCGGCTCAATGCGCCGGCCTGCATAGGCAAGCCGTTCCACCCGGCCGCGTGATACACTGATTTCAAAAAACAGGGCATCGTATTCACTACCATGGGTCGATCCAACGGTGGCGCGTTTCGCGCCGTAATCCAGGCAATTCCAAAGGAGTCTCTCATGCACAAGCGAGCATTCATCAAGGTACTCTCCGGGACGCTGGCGGCCGCGGTTCTCGCCACCGGCCCGGTGAGCGCCCAGGACCCCACCAAGGTGGCTTTCGTCTACGTCGGCCCGGTGGGCGACCATGGCTGGACCTACCGTCACGACGTCGGCCGCAAGGCCGTAGAGGCGGAATTCGGCGACAAGGTGGAAACCACCTACGTCGAAAGCGTGGCCGAGGGCGCCGACGCCGAACGCGTGATCCGCAACCTGGCGTCGAAGGGCAACGATCTCGTCTTCACCACCTCGTTCGGCTACATGAATCCGACCGCCAAGGTGGCCAAGCAGTTTCCCGACGTGAAGTTCGAGCACGCCACCGGCTACAAGCAGGCCGCGAACCTCGCGACCTACTCGGCACGCTTTTACGAGGGCCGCGCGGTGATCGGCACCATCGCCGGGCACATGACGAAGTCGGGCATCATCGGCTACATCGGCTCCTTTCCGATCCCCGAGGTGGTGCGCGGCATCAACGCCTTCACCATCGCCATGCGCAAGGTCAGGCCCGATGCCCAGGTGAAGGTCGTGTGGGTGAACAGCTGGTACGACCCGGGCAAGGAAGGCGACGCCGCCAAGGCGCTCATCGACCAGGGCGCCGACATCATTGCCCAGCACACCGACTCCCCGGCGCCGCTACAGGTGGCCGAGCAGCGCGGCGTCTACGCCTTCGGACAGGCATCGGACATGCGCGCCTTCGCGCCCAAGGCCCAGCTCACGGCGATCGTGGACGAATGGAACTACTACTACGTCGACCGCACGCGCGCGGTGATGGAGGGGACCTGGCAGTCCCAGGACGTATGGCTTGGCCTGAAGGAGGGCATGGTGGAAATCGCCCCCTACGGCGACGCCGTGCCCGAGGACGTGCGTGCCGCCGCCGACAGCGTCAAGCAGGCGATCATCGACGGCAGCCTGCACCCGTTCCAGGGGCCCATCGCCAACCAGGCCGGTGAAGTGGTGGTGGCCGAGGGCGAGACCGTCAGCGACAAGGACCTGCTCGGCATGAACTGGTACGTCGAGGGCGTGCAGGGAGAGCTACCCAAGTAGTCGAACCTTTCCTGTCGACGCTAACCGGCGCCCGCGTGGAGTAATTCGCGCGGGCGCTTTGTTTCACAAGGACCCGCGATTTGTCGAAACGCACCTGGATTCAATCGCCGCTGGCGGTGCTGACACCGGACGGTTCAGCGTGCTCGGGCGTGGTGATCAGCGGCGGCGTCATCGAGTCGGTCCTGGGTCCCGGGCAGACACCACCCGGTGAGTTGGACGAAAAGGTCGACGCGCGCGACCTCGTCGTACTGCCCGGCCTCGTCAACACCCACCACCACTACTACCAGACCCTCACCCGCGCGCTGCCCGCGGCGCTGGACAAGGAACTGTTCTCCTGGCTGAAGAGCCTCTACCCGGTGTGGGCGCGGCTCACCCCGGAGATGATTCACGCCTCGACGCGACTGGCCTGTGCCGAGCTGCTGCTTTCCGGATGCACGACCAGCGCCGACCATCACTATCTGTATCCGCGCGGCGTACCCGATGCGTTCGATATTCAGGCCGACGCCTGCGCGTCGACGGGCATGCGTCACGTGCTCACGCGCGGCTCCATGAGCCTGTCCGAGGACGATGGCGGCCTGCCGCCGCGGAGCACGGTACAGGACGAGGACACGATCCTTGCCGACTGCGAACGCGTCATCGCCCGATATCACGACAAGGAACACGGATCGAAGATACAGGTGGCGTTGGCGCCTTGCTCTCCGTTCAGCGTTTCACCGCAATTGATGCGCGAAAGCGCGGCGCTGGCGCGACACCATGGCGTTCGGCTGCACACTCACCTGGCCGAAACGCGCGACGAAACCGACTACTGCCTGCGCGTCACCGGCCTTCGACCGCTCGACCTGCTCGAGTCGGTGGACTGGCTGACGGGCGACACGTGGCTCGCTCACGGCATTCACTTCGACGACGACGAGATCGCGCGCCTGGGCGCGGCCGGCACCGGCATCAGCCACTGCCCGTCGTCCAACATGATCCTCGCCTCTGGCATGTGCCGCACCCGGGAGCTGGAGGCGGCCGGCGCGCCGGTAGGGCTCGCGGTGGACGGCTCGGCCTCGAACGACGGTTCCAACATGATCGCCGAGTGCCGCCAGGCCCTGTTGTTGCAGCGACTGCAATACGGCGCCGCGCGGATCTCCCATCGCGATGCGCTGCGTTGGGCGACGCGCGGTTCCGCGCGCTGCCTGGGGCGCGATGACATCGGCGAGATCGCGCCGGGACGCTGCGCGGACCTGGCCCTGTTCGCCCTCGACGAGGTGCGCTTCTCGGGCGCCGCGGATCCCCTGGCATCCCTGTTGCTGTGCGGCGCGCAACGTGCCCGCCACGTGATGGTGGCCGGCGAGTGGATGGTGCGTGACGGCGAACTCGTCTCCGTGGATATCACGGACCTGCAGCATCGGCATCGAGCGCTGGCCTCGGAACTGGTGTCCGCGTGATGAGCCGGGGTTCGTCGGTAGGACGCATAAGGGCGCGTAACCAGCGCCGCATCCTCGAGGCCGCGGAGAAGGAGTTCGACCGGCACGGATTCGGCGGAGCGCGCATGCAACGCATCGCCGATCGCGCCGGCCTGCCCAAGGCGAACATCCACTACTACTTTCGCAACAAGCTGGCGCTGTATCGAGCCGTGCTCGACGGCGTCGTGGCAATGTGGAACGAAGCATTCGACCGCATTTCCGCCGACGACGATCCGGCCGAGGCGCTGGCCGCCTACATCCGCGCCAAGATGGACTATTCGCGTACCCGCCCGGCGGCGGCGCGCATCTTCACCGGCGAGATCATGCGCGGCGCGCCGCACCTGAAGGATTACTTGCGTGGGGACCTCAGGAACTGGTTCGGCGAACGCACCGAGGTAATCCAGCACTGGGTCGACAGCGGCCGCATGGACGCGGTGGACCCGCATCACCTGGTGTTCCTGATCTGGAGCGCCACGCAGCACTACGCCGACTACGACGCCCAGATCAGCGCGCTGTACGGCAAGGCGAAGCTGACCCGCGCCGACTACGACGCGGCGGCCGATTCACTGGTGAAGATCATACTCAAGGGATGCGGGCTGGAACCGAAGTAGCCCCGGCCCGTGCGCGACACCGGTATGCTATAAACTCGTGCCATAACGACATCATCCGGGCGGGGAGATGGCTTATACCGCCTTCGCCCCGCGCGCGACCGATACATCCGACGTATCCGGAAACACCGACCAGATCCGATGACCGCGCGAAAACGAACGAGCCATTCGGCAACCATCGCCTGGTACGCCGCCGTCATCTTCCTGAGTTCGGCGTGCCTGCTGATCCTAGAGATCGTCGCCAGCCGACTGCTGGCGCCCTACGTCGGCGTATCGCTCTACACCTGGACCGCGATCATCGGTGTAATCCTGGCCGGCTTGTCGCTGGGAAACTGGTTGGGCGGCGCGTGGGCCGACCGGGGCGCCGGACCGATCGCGGCGGGATGGACGCTGGTGGCGTCGGGCGCGGTGACGTTGCTCGTACCGCTCGTGCTGACGGCGATCGCCGACTACGTGCAGGCCCGGCAGGTGTCGCTGGTAGGCGCGAGCCTGGTCTACGTCAGCGCGCTGTTCCTGTTGCCGGCGCTGGTGCTGGGGGTCATCACGCCGCTCCTGACGACGCTCTCACTGACCATGAGTTCGCGGCCGGGCCACGTGGTCGGTACGATGCACGCGCTCGCGGCGCTGGGAAGCATCTGCGGCACGTTCGCGGCCGGTTTCTACCTCGTACCGTGGTTCGGCACCCGCAATATCGTCGTCGCCACCGGTGTCGCGCTGATCGCCATGGGCGTCGTGTTCCTGCTTCGGCGCCCGCGCGCCGCCTTCTCGGCCGTGGTGGCGGCGGGCGCGCTCGCCGCCATGCTCGCCGCGGGCAACGCGCTGCGCAATCCCTGCGACACCGAGAGCCTTTATTACTGCATCCGCGTGGTGGACGAGCCCACGCCCTACGGCGAGGTGCGCACCCTGGTGCTCGACCACATGGTGCACAGTCACAATCATGCGGGGGATCCCGAGTTGCTGGTCGCCACCTACGCGCATCTCATGGACGAGATGATGCGCCTGCGACTGCCCGCCCTCGACGTACCGCGCGTGTTTTTCGCCGGCGGCGGCGCCTACACACAGCCGCGCGCACTGGCGGCCCGCCGCCCGGCCGTGCATATCGAGGTCGCCGAGATCGACCCGGCAGTCACCGAGACCGCGCGCGAACGACTGTTCGTCGACACCGCGTCGATGATCGTGCATGACGTGGACGCCCGCATCCAGCTACCGCTGGCGCTGCCGCATTTCTACGATGCGATCGTTACCGACGTCTTTCACGACGTTGCGGTGCCCTACCACCTGACCACGGCCGAGTATGCCGATATCGTCAAGTCGCGCCTCGTGCCGGGTGGACTCTACCTCGTGAACCTGGTCGACGTGTTTCCCGACTCCAAACTGGTCAAGGCCATCGTCAAGACGCTCGAGGAACAATTCGAGCACGTCCAGGTATGGCTCGAGGCGCCGCCCGACCGTCCCGGCCGCATCACCTACGTGGTTTCGGCAACCGACGGCGCACCGTTTCCGCCCCGCATCAGCGCACGGTACGGGCTGGCGCGAAACTGGTACGACTTCGCCGAACCGGTCAAGGACGTGGGCACGCCAATGAGCGAGATCCCGGTTCTCAGCGACGACTACGCGCCGGTCGAACGCCTGGTCTCGACATTGTTCTGGAGCCAGATGGGACTGTAATCCCGCGCGCGACGCGCGGGATGCCGGCCTTTAACCACCGAGGTCCACGCGGTTTTCCAGCGCGCCCGATTCGAAAAAGCGCTTCACGTTGGCGAACAATGACGCCATCTTGTTGTCGAGCGCTTCTCGGGTACCGGCAGAGATATGCGGCGTCATCACGACGTTGGGCAATGTGCAAAGCGGATTGTCCGCCGCCACCGGCTCCTGTTCGAAAACGTCGAGTCCGGCGGCGGCCAGGCGGCCGCTGGACAGCGCGTCAAACAACGCGGTGTTGTCGACGACTTGCCCGCGCGCGGTGTTCACGAGGATCGCGGTGGGTTTCATCGCGGCGAGGGCGGCCGCATCGATCAGCCCGCTCGTCTGCGACGTCCCCGGAACGTGAATCGTGAGCACGTCCGACTGCGCCAGCAGTTCCCGGAAGCTCACCGGCCGAATGCCGAGCCGCGTACGGGCGTCCGCGTCCAGGGTATCGGCCGGGTCGTAGTAGATGCCGTGCGTGTCGAAGGCCTTCAACCGCGCCGCCGTGGCCTGGCCGATACGGCCCATGCCGAGATAGCCGACGGTCTTGCCGTTGAGTTCGTATGAAAACGGCCGCAGGGAGTTGATGTGCCACCGCCCCTGGCGCAGTTCGGCATCGGCGAAGGCAAGCCGCCGGCTGGCGGCAAGGATCAGCATCACGGTGTGTTCGGCAACGCTCAGCGTAGTGCCCGCCGGTGTCAGTGCCAGCGCGATGCCTCGCGCCGCCAGCGCCTCGACGTCAACGGTGTCGTGGTAACCGACGCCCTGGTGATGGACCAGTCGCAAGCGCTCGCCGGCCGCGATCACCGGTGCGCGCAACGGCGTGGCGGCGACAATCGCGGCCTCGCAGGGGGCAATCCGCTCGCACCGCTGCGCCTCGTCGTCGGCGTCCAGGGTGACCAGTTCGAAGCCGTCGGGCACCCATGCCCGGATCAGGTCGTACGTCGCCTCCGACGCCATGCTGTTGTAAAAGATTCGCCGCATCACTGATCCACCCACTCGATATCCGGACGTTTCAGCACATCGTCGAGCCACGCCGGCGATGTGACGCCGGACCGCCAGGATGCCTCCATCGCGCTTTCCTTGTCGCGCACGGCGCCCAAGCGATCGGCCGTCTCGCGCGCCTCGGCCAGGGGAATGCACGCGACGCCGTCGACATCGCCGACCAGGATGTCGCCCGAACTCACGTTCGCACCGCCCACCACGGCCGCAAGACCGGCGCTGCCGGGACCATTCTTCCACGGCGAGTTGGGCGACAGGCCGCGCGCGAACACCGGAATGCCGACCTCGTTCAACCCGTCGACGTCACGAACCACGCCGTCGGTAACGATCGCGGCGACGCCGGCGTTCTTCGCCATGGCGGCAAAGTTGTCGCCTATGACGGAGCAGCCGGTGTGGCCACCCGTGGCGATGACGATCACGTCGCCACGTCGAACGAGCTTCAGCGACGCCCAGGCGGCAAGATTGTCCGCCGCGCCGGCGTCCACGACCACGGCGACCCCGGTGAACGCCGCACATCGCGTCACGGGACGAATATCGAAGGCAAGCGCGCCGATCCTTCCCCGTGCATCGCAGGCGACACCCGTCGGTACGCCTTCGAAGGCGTCGCGCAGGTCGTCGTCGGGCCGCGGAAAACCGGTTCGCAAGACCAGTACGGACTCATTGGACATGTAGGTTTCCTCGAATTTGCATGACGTTCGATCAACCGGTCGTCGAACCGGGATCCAGGGCGACGCCGCTCGCGGCGTCGAACAATCGCATGGCGCGGGTGTCCACGGTCAACTCGACGAGATCGCCTGCCGCCGTGTGGGCCGACCTCCCGACGCGGGCAGTCACGTCCTTTTCGACACCCTCGACGTCGAGCAGCAACACCGTCTCCGCGCCGAGCGCCTCGACCGCCAGCACCCGGGCGGCCAGGGACGCGCCGACGGCATCGTCAGGCGCTTCGCCGGGGAGGTAGAAATCCTCGGGGCGGATACCGACGATCACGCGCGAATGACCGGGCGGGCAGTGGGCATGAATGCGCGCACCGCCCACGACGAGCGTGCTGCGACCGTCTTCTCCCGGCGTGACGCCGGATTCGACGAGATTGATCTGCGGACTGCCGAGAAAGCTGGCGACGAAGGTGTTCGCCGGATGCCGGTACACGTCCAGCGGCCGACCCACCTGGGCCACGCGACCGTCTTGCATGATGCAGATGCGCGAGCCCATGGACATGGCTTCGACCTGGTCGTGGGTGACGTAGATCATGGTCGTGCCGAGCCGCTGGTGCAGCTTGACCAGTTCGTTGCGCATGCTCACGCGCAGCGCCGCGTCGAGGTTCGACAGCGGCTCGTCGAACAGGAAGACCTTCGGGTCGCGGACGATGGCGCGACCCAGGGCCACGCGCTGGCGCTGGCCGCCGGACAACGCATGGGGCTTTCGCGCCAGGTAGGGCGCGAGTCCCAGTATCCCCGCCGCGTCGGTCACGCGCCGGTCGATCTCCTCGCGCGCGAATCCGCGACGCTTCAGCCCGAAGGCGAGGTTGTCGAACACGGTCATGTGCGGGTAGAGCGCGTAGGACTGGAACACCATGGCGATGTCCCGGTCCCTGGCCGGCACGCGATTCATCACCTCGCCGTCGATGCTCAGGGTGCCGCCGGTGATCGGCTCGAGGCCGGCGATCATCCTGAGGGTCGTCGACTTGCCGCAGCCGGACGGGCCGAGCAGCACCATGAATTCCCCGCGCTCGATGTCGAGCGACACGTCGTCGACCGCCGCGGCGTCGGCATCGCCATATCGCTTCGTCAGTCGGTCCAGCTTGACGTTACCCATGGTCGGAACACTCCTTGCGTCGTGCGAGGTTCACTTGATGGCTCCGGCGGTCATGCCCTGGATGAGCTTTTCCGAGAAGAAAACGTAGACGATGACCACCGGTACGATGGCGATCATCAGGCCGGTGGCCAGCATGCCGATATCGATGAGCTGGTCGCCCATGTACTTCTGGATGCCCAGCGGCAGCGTGCGCTTGTCGTCGTCGGTGATCAGCACGACGGCGTAGAGAAATTCGTTCCATAGCAGGATCGTGTTGAGGATGACGGTCGTCGACAGGGCCGGCATGGCCACCGGCAGGCTGATGCGCCAGAAGATCTCCCACTCGGAGTAGCCGTCCATGCGCGCGGCGTCGTAGAGGTCCGAGGGGATGCGCGCGAAAAAGCTCTCGAGTATGTACACCGTGATCGGGAGCTGAAACGCGACATAGGCAAGGACCAGGCCCGTGCGTGTATTGAACAGGCCGTACTCCACGAGGATCTGGAACAGCGCGATGATGGTGATCTGCGGCGGGAAGATGATCGTGCTGAACACCAGGAAGTACAGGAAGCGCCGGAACGGGAATCGGTAACGGGCGAAGCAGTGCGCCGCCATGGCGCCGATCACGGTCAGCACCGCCACCGCCGACAACACGACGATCACGCTGTTGCCGAAGTAGGTGCCGTAGTTGCCGTCCGTCCAGGCGATGGCAAACTTCGAGAAGTGCAGCGTATCCGGCAACGCGTAGGGTTCGGCGCTGATCTCCGTCGTCGTGCGAAGGGACATCGACGCCACCCACAGGAAGGGTCCGGCGGCGAACGCCGTGTACAGCGCCAGCGCCACCACGAGGAAGCCGTGCTTCAGGTCGAATCGTATCGAAGTGGTCATGACGGCTCAGTACTCGAGCTTGTCGCGGCTGCGCAGCAAGCCGGTGAGTATGAGCACGCCGCCGAGCACCACCACGAACCAGATGGTGGCGATGGCGCAGGGGTAGCCGAGATCGAACGTGTTCCAGTTGAAGGCGCGCTTGTAGACGTAGGTGGAAACGGTCTCGGTGCTCCACAGCGGCCCGCCGCGGGTGGTGATCCACACCAGGTCGAACACCCGCATCTTGCCGACGAAGGACAGCACCATGAGATTCAGGATGGTCGGCCTGACCAGCGGGATGACGATGTAGCGCAACTTCGCCATCCAGCCGCAGTTATCCAGCTCGGCGGCCTCGAGCACCTCCGAGGGCAGCGAATGCATGGCCGCCAGCAGCACCACCATGTTGAAGCCCGCCCACATCCACGTGGTGACGAAGATCAACGACGGCAGCGCCGTATCGGGATGGCCGAGCCAGGCCTGCGCCCAGTGGTCGAGACCGACGGCGCGCAGCATGCCGTTGGCAATGCCCCAGTCGAAGTTGAAGATCCACGTCCAGATGATGCCGACCACCACGTATGACATCAGCACCGGCGTGAACCACGCGAGCCGGAAGAAGCGTGACCCGGGCACGCGGGCGTACAGCGCCAATGCCAGCAGCAGGGCGATGGCGATCTCCACCACGGGCGAGATCAGCGCCCAGACCAGGGTGTTGCCGACGGCACGGTGAAAGAAGCGGTCCTCGAACAGCAGCGTGGCGTAGTTCGCCCAGCCCACGAACTCGTCCGGACGGTTCGGGAAAACCTGGAAGAAGCTGTTCCAAATCGTGCGCACCACCGGGTAGGCGGTGAACGCGAAGTAGATGATGAGCGCCGGCGCGAGGAAGCCGGCGATGGCGCCGACCGGACGCAGCCCGAGGCCCGGCTCGCTCGACGTCAGGCGGCCGGCGGTGTGTTCCATCTAAATCTCCCGTTGCCGGCCGGCCGATCCGCGAAGGGAACGGCCGGCATGCGGTAGGTGGAGTGCCTGTGGCGGCTATTGCCTAGTAGGCGCCGGACATCTGGTCGACGACGTCGTCGACGTCGACGAGTCCGGCCGGAAACGCCTGGTTGACGACCTGGTCGAAGACTTCACGCGGCGCGGGCGCCATCACCTGTCGCGGCAGGCCGAAGAAGTATTTCGCACCGTCGTTCACCTCGGCAAGCGCCTTGAAATAACCGGCATTGTCGCCGGTGATCTTGCTGGCGTCTGACTTGATGCCGGTCTGCACCAGGTTATCCTCGAGCCACTTATTGCCCATCTCGGGCGTGGCCATCGAGTTGAGGAAGGCGACCGCCATGTCCGCATGCTCGGTGGCGGCGTTGACGACGTAGCTACCGCCCACGGCGATGGTCTTGCACTCGTTGCAGGCGGCGCCGTCGAGGGCCGGGTAACGCATTATGCCGAGTTCGAAACCGGCCGGCTGGCCGCCCTTGTCGGGAGACTGGAATGCGCGGGAGGGATAGAAGCTGCCCATCAGGAACGTCAGCGCGCCGGGCTTGGTATGGAAGTAGTAGTGGGACTCGCCGAGCTTGAGCGTGCTGAACGTGTTGGGCAGCGCGCCGGCGTCGACCATGGCCTTGACGAAGCCGAGAGCCTCTTTCACTCGCGGGTCGTCCCAGCCGAGATCGCCGGCGAGCAGCCGGGTATAGTCCTCGACGCCGAGCATCTTCAGCAGCGCCTCGTGGGAGAGGAAGGCGCCCGGATAGGGCCGGTCGCCGACGCCGAGCGAGATCGGCGTCACGCCGGCCGCAGCCGCCTTTTCGACGAGGTCGAGAAAGGCCTGCTGGCCGAACTGTCCGTTATCGGGCAGCATCGCCCCGAGTTCGGACAGGCGCGCGGCGTCGTAGTACATCTCCACCGTCCAGGCCTCGAGCGGAAGGCCGTAGGCGCGGCCCTCGTGGCTCCACACGTCCTTGGCCCAGCTCTCGAGGTTGTCCCAGTTGAGCCTGTCGGTCAGATCCAGGATCAGCCCGTTTTCCATGTATTCTTTCTGGTCGGGCTCGGCGTAGAAAATGTCGGGCGCCTGTCCGGCGCGCAGCGCGGTCTTCAGCGCCGCGTACAACGGCTGCTTGTCGTACCAGGTGACCTCGACGGTCACGCCGGGGTTGGCCGCCTCGAATGCACGGGCCGCGCCCTCGACGTAGGCGCGCTTGGCGTCCTGGTCCGCCCAGTGACTCCAGAGCGACAGCGTGGTATCGGCCGTGGCAGCCGACAGGGGGGATAGCAGCGCGACGGCGAGGCCGGCGAACAGTATTCCGCGGGGCATTTTCATTTCGATCTCCTCCTGTTTCCGCGATGGTGTATTGAATTATCTGTAACCCGCCGGATACGGGTGCCGAGGCAGGTTAGCATAAAGATAATATTATTATCAATAATTCTGTTACTAATAAAATTGCCAGCATTCGGTTAGAATAAGCACTGCAAATCATCACGTTAGCATGAGACGACCGCCCGCGCGCGATGCCGATCACCGAAACGAAGACCACCTCGTTGCAAACAGCGACACCGACGACGGCGCTGGCCGACATCGTCACGACGCTTGAAGAGGACATCATTTTCGGCCGCCTTTTTCCGCGCGAGCGCCTGGTCGAAGACGCATTGATGGCGCGCTTCGGCGCCAAGCGTCATCTCGTGCGCCAAGCGCTGGGCGAACTCGAGCGCATGGGCATCATCGTCAAGAAGCAGAACAAGGGCGCGCTGATCCGCGACTATTCCCGCGCCGAGGTGGAGGAGATATATGAAATGCGCGAGCTGTTGCACGCGCGGGCCGTGCAGCGCATGCCGCTGCCCGCGCCGCCGGCGCTGATCGCCTCGCTCGAGGAAATCAATCGTCGCCTGGCGACGTCTCTACGCGCGGGCGATCTTCGATCCATGTACCACCTGAACAACGAGTTCCACGACACCCTGTTCGGTCACTGCCAGAATCGATACCTTGCCGAGTCGATTCGACACTTCGCCTGGCAGGCGCACCCGATCCGCTCGTTCCGAATCGCCAATCCGGAACTCTTCGCCCACGCACTCGAGGAACACGACCAGATGATCGCGGCGATGCGCGAGGGCGACCGCGAACGGCTGGAGCAGCTGTGCGTCGATCACATCCAGCCGTCCAAGCAGGCCTACCTGACCACTCGCCCGCTGGCAGACGAACGCGACACGCCATGAATACCAAAGCGGACTACGCGCCCGCCGACGCCATCGGCGGTGGACGGTCGCAGCCGGCGCTGACTGTCGCCATGGTGGGCGCCGGCATGGTCAGCGGGCACCACCTCGCGGCGTGGCGTCGCACGCCGGGCGCGCGCGTCGTCGCCGTCGCCGACCCCGACCTTCCGCGCGCCGAGGCGCGCGCCCGGGAGTTCGGCATAGAGGCCGTGTTTCCCGATGCCGAGTCCATGCTCGAGGCCGTGCGGCCCGATGCCGTCGACATCGCCTCGCCGGTTGGCACGCACGAGGCCATGTGCAGGCTGGCGGCAAGCCACGACGCGGCCATCCTCTGCCAGAAGCCGCTGGCGGAAAACCGCGATGCCGCGGCCCGGCTCGTCGACGCCATCGGCGACCGCGTGCGATTCATGGTGCACGAGAATTGGCGTCACCGGCCGACCTATCGTCGCATCCGCTCGTGGCTCGACGAAGGTCGCATCGGCGCACCGGCCATGGCGCGCCTGCGCGTCGAGTCCTCGGGTCTGCTTCCCGACGAGTCCGGTTCGCTACCGGCGCTCGTCCGGCAGCCCTTCTTCGCCGACCTGGACCGCTTTCTCGTCTTCGAGGTCCTGATCCACCACCTCGACGTGCTGCGTTGGCTGTTCGGTCCGCTCCGGGTAAAGGCGGCGGGCCTCGCCCGCGCGACAGGCGCCGTGCGCGGGGAGGATTCGGCCATCGTCCTGCTGCAGGCAAAAAACGGCATGCCGGTGCTGCTCGACGGCACGTTCGCCATGCCGGGCGCGCCGGCCCTGCCGACCGACCACATGGAGATCGTCGGCGATCGCGGCGCGATACGACTCGACGGCACAACGCTGACGGTGACGGGTGACAGCGCCGATAGCGAGACATTCTCCGCCGACGCGATGGTTGCCAGGGCCTACGAGGGTGCCATCGGCCATTTCGTCGCCGGCCTGCGAACGCATACCCCGTTCGAGACCGAGGCCCGTGAAAATATTGCCGTACTCGAACTGGTGGAAGCCGTGTATGACGCGGCGGGCGAGACCACCCCATGAGCGTCCTGCTCGGCGCCATCGCCGATGACTTCACCGGCGCCACCGACCTGTGCAATACCCTGGTGAAACAGGGCATGCGCGCGGTGCAGGTGATCGGCGTGCCGCGCGAGGCGCTCGACGTCGGCGACGCCGAGGCCGTGGTCGTGGCGCTGAAATCGCGCAGCAACGCGCCGCGTGACGCCGTTTCCGACTCGCTCGAGGCGTTGGCCTGGCTGCGGCAGCTCGGCGCGGAGCAGTTCTTCTTCAAGTACTGCTCCACCTTCGACTCCACCGCCCGGGGCAACATCGGCCCCGTGGCGGATTCCCTGCTCGACGCGCTCGGCGCCGATTTCGCGCCAGTGTGTCCCGCCTTCCCCGCCAACGGACGCACCGTGTACCAGGGCAACCTGTTCGTCGGCCAATCGCTGCTGGCCGAATCGCCGATGAAGGACCATCCGCTCACGCCCATGCGCGACTCGAACCTGCTTCGCCTGATGGGCGCGCAGTCGCGCCGGCGGGTCGGACTCGTCGATCGCGCCACGGTGGCGGCGGGCGCCGACGCGGTGAAGTCGGCGTTCCGAGACCTGGCGCGGGACGGTGTCGGCTATGGCGTCGTCGACGCGATCTCGGACGACGACCTGCTCACGATCGGCGAAGCCGCCGCGGAGCTGGCATTGGTGACCGGCGGTTCGGGCGTCGCGCTCGGCCTGCCGGCGAACTTTCGCCGGCGCGGCCTGCTCGGCGACCCGGCGCCCGCGGGACTTCCGGCCGTCGAAGGACGCGAGGTCGTGCTTGCCGGCAGCTGCTCCGCGGCGACGCGCAGGCAGCTCGACCACGTGCGCGACACGTGGCCCTGCATCCGACTCGACGCGCTTCGCATTGCCGGGGGCGACGCCGTCGTCGACGAGGTGGTCGAGCGCGCAACCGGGGCGTGGGACGACGGCCCGGTGGTCGTCTATGCATCGGCCGATCCCGACGAAGTGTCCCGCGTGCAGGCGGTGCTCGGCGTGGAACGCGCGGGTGCCGCCGTCGAGTCGGCCATTGCGAGCGTGGCCCGCGCGCTGGTGGAACGCGGCGCGCGCCGGCTGGTGGTCGCCGGCGGCGAAACGTCCGGCGCGGTGGTCTCGGCACTCGGTGTTCGCGGACTCGTCATCGGCGCGGAAATCGACCCCGGCGTGCCGTGGACCAAGGCACTTGGAGAACTGCCCGTGGCGCTGGCACTGAAATCCGGCAACTTCGGCGGCGAGGACTTTTTCCCCCGCGCCTTCGGCATGCTGTCATGAACGAATCCCTGATGCGTGAACGCATCGCGCGCGCGGCGCGCTCGATGTTCGACCGGCGCCTCACCTTCGGCGCCAGCGGCAACATCAGCGTGCGGCTCGACGACGGTTGGCTGATGACGCCGACCGGCGCCTCGATGGGCGACATCGATCCGGCGCGGATATCGAAGCTGGACTCGAACGGCGAGTGGATCGGCGGCGACAAGCCCACCAAGGAATCGTTCCTGCACCTGGCCATGTACGGCGAACGTCCGCGCGCGGGCGCGGTGGTCCACCTGCATTCGACCCACTCCGTCGCGGTGAGCTGCCTGAAGGGCATCGACGCCGACGACGTGCTGCCACCGATCACCGCCTACTACGTCATGCGCGTCGGGCAGCTGCCGCTGGTGCCCTACCACGCACCCGGCGACGCGGCACTGGCGACGGCCGTGCGCGCCACGGCCTCGCGCCACCATGCCATGCTGTTGGCCAACCACGGCCCCGTCGTCGCCGGCCGTTCGCTCGACGCCGCGACCGGCGCCATCGAGGAACTCGAGGAAACCGCGAGGCTGTATCTCCTGCTGAAGGATCGCGAGTTCGTTCCGCTGTCGGCGTCGCAGGTCGCCGAGCTCAAGCAGCGATTCCCGATAGACACCTGAGAGGATCAATTGCCATGTACGTGGTCACCGTCCTGTTTGAAATTGCCGCCGGACACGAAGAGGCGTTCGCCGACCGTGTCCTGCGCCAGGCGGCGGATTCCCTCGAGCGCGAACCGGCCTGCCGCGTGTTCGACGTCTGCCGCGATCCGCTGGCGCGCGGCCGGTTCTTTCTCTACGAGCTCTATGACGACCGCGAAGCGTTCGACGCACACCTTCGCTCGGCGCACTTCCTCTCGTTCGACGCCGCCGTGCGCGACTGGGTCACCGACAAGCAGGTCGGCACCTACGAGCGGATTCATGCCGACCGCTGAGCGCGCATTCGACGCGCCGTCGGCAATGGCCGCGTGGGACTGTCACATGCACCTGTTCGACAGCGAGGCGCACTACCCGTTGTCGGCCAATGCCACCTACACCCCGCCGGTTGCGCGCCTCGAGGACTATGACGCCGTGCGGCGCGATCTCGGCATCGCCTTCAGCGTCATCGTCCAGCCGAGCGTCTACGGCGCCGACAACCGCCTCGTGCTCGAGACGATCGCGCGGCAACCCGACCGCTTCGTCGGCATCGCCTGCATCGACGCGCCGCTGGACGCAGATGCCGCCGTGCGCCTGCGCGACGCCGGCGTGCGCGGCGTACGCATCAACTCGGTTTCCGGACGCGACCCCGGCGTTAAAGCGGTCGAATCCTCCGTCGATGCGCTGCGCGCCGCGGGCCTGTGCGTGCAGATCGCCGCACCCGGCGGCCGGGCGTTGCCGATCGCCCGACCGCTGATCGACGCCGGCCTGACCGTGGTCCTGGACCATTTCGCCATGGTGAATCCGGCCGACCCCGAATCGATCGACCCGCTGCTGCGGATGCTGGAGGGCGGTCGCGCGTGGATCAAGCTCTCGGCATGCTATCGCGTTTCGCGCAGCGGCCCGCCGGACTACGCCGACCTCGGTCCGCTGGTACGCCGGCTGCGCGACGTCCGCGCCGATCGACTGCTCTGGGGCAGCGACTGGCCGCACCCGGAGTTCCCGCACGCGCGACCCGACGACAGGGTCCTGGCGTCGGCGCTGGCAAAGTGGGGTCTTGCCGACGCTGAGCGCCACCTGGTACTCGAGGAAAACCCGCCGCACCTATATGGCAAACCGACGGATCCCCGTCCGTTCAGCCCGTGACCTTCACGGCGCATTCACACGCGACGCGCGACCATCAGCGATCAGCGTGAAACAAGCGTCACCAGGCGACACGGCTCACTTGATCCCCAGAACGACGACAATCCTCGCCGCGGCCCTCCTCTTTCCGGCCTGCTCTCCCCTCGACCTCATCAACGGCTCGGTCGACGACGATGAGATCGTGATCCACGCCGATATCGCCTACGGCGACCATTCCCGGCAGTCGCTGAACGTGTACGTCCCGGGCGGCAGCGCGGCCGACGAGCGCAAGGTCGTGGTGTTCTTCTACGGCGGCCGCTGGCAGAACGGATCGAAGGCGGACTATTTGTTCGTGGGAGATGCGCTGGCAGACGCCGGCATCGTCACGGTCATTCCCGATCACCGACTCTATCCCGAGGTGCGCTTTCCCGAATTCGTCGAAGACTCCGCCGACGCCGTGCGCTGGGTGCGTACACACATCGACGAGTACGGCGGCGATCCCGACGAGATCTACCTCGCCGGCCATTCTTCGGGCGCCTATCTCGCGACGTTGCTCGGCCTCGACGAGTCGCGCCTCGAGCCGACCGGCATCCGCGGCGTCGTCGGCATCTCCGGGCCCTACGACTTCCTGCCCTTCTACAGCGAGGAGCTCGCCGACACCTTCGCCGGCGCCTCGAACGAACTTGCAACCCAGCCTATCAGTTTCGTCGACGGTGACGAACCGCCGATGCTGCTGATCACCGGCGAGGACGACGACACCGTCGATCCAGGCAACACCCGCCGCCTCGCGGAGCGCATTCGCGAACGCGGTGGCCGCGTGCAGACGCGCATCTACCCCGACACCGGCCACTACATGATCGTCGCCGCCATCGCCCGCCCGCTGCGATCGTTCGCGCCTACCCTCGACGATTTGCTCGGCTTCGTCGCGTCCGGCGCGCGTTAAGGCGGACGTACCGCGGCCCGTTTGTGGTCTGCGACGGCGTGAATCGTTAACATGGTGCTGCTCACCACACCACGAACAACGAAACACATCAACCGATTGGAGCACCATGCACCAGAGAAAACTCGGCCCATTCGACGTCTCGGCCATCGGCCTGGGATGCATGAACATTTCCGCGGGCTACGGTCCGGCCGACGACGCCGACTCGGAGAAAATGCTTGCCGCGGCGCTGGATCACGGCTATACGCACCTCGACACCGCGTCCATGTACGGCATGGGCCACAGCGAGACGATGATCGGCAAGACGCTGAAGGCCAGGCGTGACGAATACGTACTGGCCAGCAAATGCGGAATTGCCAGGAATCCCGACGGCAAGCGTGTCGTCAACGGCCACCCGGACGTCATCCGCAAGACCTGCGAGGAAAGTCTGAAACGATTACAGACCGACGTGATCGACCTCTACTACCTGCACCGCGTCGACCCGAAGGTGCCTGTCGAGGAGAGCATCGGCGCGCTGAAGGAACTGGTGGATGCCGGCAAGATTCGCGCGGTGGGCATTTCGGAGTGCTCGGTGGAATCGCTGCGCCGCGCCCACGCGGTGCATCCCATCGCGGCGGTGCAGTCGGAATATTCGCTGTGGACCCGTACGCCCGAGCGCGGCATCCTGGACGCCTGCAAGACACTCGGGGTGACCTTCGTTGCGTTCGCGCCGCTGGCCCGCGCCTTCCTCACCGGCAAGGCGGTGGACAACTCCCGCCTGACCGCCGACGACATTCGCTGCACCAATGCGCGGCCGCGCTTCGAGCCGGAGAACTTCGCGCGCAACGTCAAGCTGCTGGAACCGTACGCGAAGGTCGCCGAACGGGTCGGCTGCAGCATGGCGCAACTCGCGCTCGCCTGGGTAATGGCGCGCGGCGACCACATCGTGCCGATTCCCGGCACCAAGCACATGGACTACATGATCGAGAACGCCGGCGCCGGAGACATCCGACTCGAACCCGACGTGGTCGCCGAGCTCGACGAACTGATCAACGAATCAAGGGTGAGCGGAACGCGCTACACGGACGCGCTGATGAAGCAGACCGATTCCGAGCGCGACTGACGTTCGGTAATTCGGCAGCGAGCCTTGCCTGGCCGGTCTCGTCGGCAAACGAACCGGCGAAGGCTGGCGCTGCAGCCGGTGGCCCGGATTGCGATAGCGTATAAAACGTGGGCGTCTCGCTTACGCGCAGGTTTGCGTCTTGGTCAGGCGGCGCGGACGGCTGATTCCTCACGTAGAACTTTCTGTTCTTGCGCACCGAGCCCGGAAATCTCCAGGCGCATGGTATCGCCTTCCTTGAGGTAACGCGGCGGATTCTGGCCCATGCCAACTCCCGCCGGGGTACCCGTGGCGATGATGTCACCCGGCGACAGGGACATGAATTGGCTGACGTAACTGACGAGCTTCGCGACACCAAAAATCATGTTGGCTGTCGTGCCGTCCTGGAAACGCTCGCCATTGACGTCGAGAGTCAGGCGAAGCGCTTGAGGATCCGGAACCTCGTCCGATGTTACGAGGTATGGCCCCAGTGGACCGAACGTGTCGGCGGACTTTCCTTTTACCCACTGCCCGCCGCGATTCAGCTGGTAGTCACGCTCGGAAACGTCATTGAATATGCAGTAGCCTGCGACGTGGCCAAGCGCTTCGGCTTCGCCCACGTAGCGTGCCGTGATACCAATGACCGCCGCCAGCTCGACCTCCCAGTCGGCTTTCACCGCGCCCGGCGGCAGTCTCACCGTATCGGACGGCCCGATGATCGACGAGGTCGCCTTCATGAACAAGATGGGCTCAACAGGCTTGTCCATCCCGGCTTCCGCGGCATGGTCGGAGTAGTTCAGTCCGATGCACACGATTTTTTGTGGACGCGCGACGCACGGGCCGATGCGCCCGCCAGGTGGAAGCGAGGGCAGAGTCGATGGATCGCAGGAACGAATCAGCGCCAATCCCTCGGACGAAAGCGTTTCGCCATCGATGTCGGCGACGATTCCCGACAAGTCGCGGATCACGTTGCCGTCGTCCAAAAGAGCGGGTTTCTCAAGTCCCGTGGGACCATAGCGTAGCAGTCGCATAAAAACTCTCCGAAGATGTGACCTGGAACCAGAGCGGGTTCGCTATAGCTGAAAAAGCAGCTTACCGACCGACTGGCGCGATTCGAGGCGCCGATGGGCCTCGATTGCATCCTCCAGGGAATAGCGATGATCGATCTCGACGCTGACGGCCTTCCGTCGAACGAGGTCGAAGACGTCGTCAGCGCGCCACTGCGCTTCATCCGCGTCGCGGCGATAATGCGCCAGGTGAGGTCGCGTAAAAAAAATCGAACCTGCCTCGGCCAGCCCCATGGGTGATACCGCGTCGACCACGCCGGAACTTGCCCCGAAGAGCACGCACGTTCCACGCACGCGAAGACACGCCAGGCTACGCTGTATGGTGTCCCGCCCTACCGAGTCGTAAACCACGTCGACACCGGCGCCGCCGGTCGCCTCCCGCACCCGCGCAACGAAGTCTTCCTCGCGATACAGGATGACCTCGTCGGCGCCGAGCGCTCGCACTCGCGCGGCCTTCTCGGCACTACCGACGGTAGTGATGACGAAGCCGCCGCGTGCCTTGGCAATCTGGATCAACAGCTGGCCGACACCGCCGGCACCGGCGTGCACCAGGCAGCTGGTGCCTTGTTCGACGACGAACAATGAATGCGTCAGGTAGTGACTCGTCGCTCCCTGCAGCATGATTGCCGCGGCGAGATCGAAACCGCACCAGTCCGGCAGACGGATCACCTTGTCCGCATCGACTGAGACAAGCTCTGCGTATCCGTTTTTTCCAAGACAGTATCCAACGCGCATGCCGACCGCGAGGCGCGTTACACCCTCTCCGACCGCCTCGATCACCCCGGCACCCTCCAGGCCCGGAGTGAGCGGAAGTTCCGTGCCGTAGGTGTGCTGCCCGCGATACAGTCCCTCGCGCATGTACACATCGGCGTAGTTGATGCCGGCGTAATGCTGCCTGATCAATACCTCGCCACGTTGCGGTACTGGGACAGGCACGTCCTCACATACCAGTTGCTCGGCGTGTCCGTACTCGTGAACCCTTACGGTCAGCATTATCTAACTCCGGTAACTCTTCAATGGTTAACGGTTCGCGTTCTTCGAACGACGAAAGTGAGTGATCACACCGGTCTCTCGCTGCCCTTGACCTGTGTGCGGTGGAGAATGCGCCTCGAGTCATCGTCAAAAGCGTCTCGACGATGCATGGTGCAGCGATTGTCCCACACGACCAGGTCTCCCACCCTCCACTTCTGATCCCAGCGAAAATCGGGCTTGGTGGCGTGAGCCCACAGCTGATCGAGCAGGATTTCGCTGTCCTCGACCGACATGCCCTCGATATAGCCATTGCGGCGCCTGCCAAGATACAGCGCGCGACGACCCGTCTGCGGATGCGTGGTTACCAAGGGATGCCAAGCACCTGGAATCTTCCGCGGGTCGGATTCGTCAGCAAACCCTTCAAAACCCTTTCGCACTTCTCCGGCACTGTTGCGACTGTAGTCGTGCTTTGCGCGTTTTCCGTCAATAACACGCCTGGTTTCATCGGGCAGCGCCTCGTAAGCTGCATACATGTTGAGAAAGCTCGTATCCCCACCTTCTTCCGGCACCTCGAGAGAGTACAGACAGGTCATCTTTGGCGGTTGTTCGACGTAGGACATATCCGTGTGCCACTCGGCCTCGTAATTACCGAGGCTGCCAATCGATTTACCATTAACTTTTACGTTGGAGACCACGAGTATTTCCGGGTATTCCGGTATTTCAACTTCACCGGAACTCGTGATCGGCGCCATGTCCAGTTCTCCGAACAATCGACTGAAACGCACAAGGTCTGCGTCGTCGAGCGACTGTGCTCGGAAACGAAGCACGAGGTGTTCGTGCCAGGCGTCAGTGATCGCCGCAATCACGTCGTCTTCGAGCGGTCGCGACAGGTCGACGTCATCGATGTCGGCGCCAAGCGCACTGCCGGTAGGCTCTATCTTGATGACACGATTGGATTTGGACTGCATTGCGTGAACCTCCAGGTAGACACGTTCGTCTAGACAAAAGATACTGATTTTTCAGCCAGCTCGCGCACGCGTCCGGCATCGACGCCGACGGTATTCGGGTCGGGCACGATGAGTTTGCCGGCCTCGACGGTCAGCGGCGCCGTGAGCAGGCCGCGTCGCGTTTTGAGAAATCCGTTCATCTCGGCCGCTGCGGCGAGCCCGAGGCCTTCATAGCACAGCGCCTCGTGGTAACAACCCAGATCAGTTGCGACACCGTTGCCGATGACGACGTCAAGGCCGCGTTCGTTGCACAATGCAACCTGTTTCTCAAGCGCCGACGGTCCCCCGGCCTTGCTCATCTTGAGTTTCACTGCGGTGACGCCTTCGATAGACGCTGCACGTTCGATGTCGGCAAGACCATAGATTGATTCGTCCAGCATCAGCGGCAGGACGCCAATGCGACCGATTTCTTCGATCAGGTCCCATCGATGTGCGGGCACGGGCTGCTCGAACACTTCCACGGCGTCTCGGGGTGTCCGGCGTGCGAATTCCAATGCCTGCTCCAGCGTGTAGCCCTGATTCGCGTCTATGCGCAATTTCGCCCGTCCCGCCACGGCGTCGGCTATCGCGGCAACACGCGCCGCGTCGGCGACCGGCTCGTATCCGACCTTGACCTTCAGGGTACGGTACCCGGAATCGAGTAACTCCCGAGCCGAATGCGGCGCAAGCTCGAGGTCCAGGGTATTCACCGTGCCCAACAGCTCCACGCTTGTACCCTTCCCTTCGGAATAGAGCAGCGGCGCCCGAGTGAGATCGTCTAGGGCTTCGTGCAGCGCCGATACGACGAATGGATATGCGACGAGATCGCGATCGGTGGTTCGCGCGATCTCGTCGCGCGTTCGTCCAACCAGTGACGGCAATACAAGCTCCGCGTAGTCCCAGGCTTCGGCGGGCGTCTCCGGCGAGTAACCGGCCACGGGGCAGGCCTCGCCCCAGCCGACACGGTCGAATTTGTCGACCATCGCAATGACGATGACATCAAACGCATCGAGCCGGCCGAGCGAATTCTCGTAGGGGCGAACAAGCGGCAAGCGAATACGATGCGCTTCTATTCCGGTAACCGTGACGCCGATGTCGTCCAATGCGCGGAGATCCATTGCCCGTAATCTATTCAAGGTTGGAAGCGGTGTTTGCGCGCTGGGAAACGCCGGCTGATTTACGCCGCTTTTCGACCCCCATACGTGCCAGCGGTATGACGAACGTAATCAACGCCAATACCAGGATTCCCAATGCAAGTGGTCGGTTGAAGAAAATCATTCCTCCCTCGTTCGAGGAAATCAGGGAGCGGCGAAAGTTTTCCTCGATCAACGTGCCGAGCACGATGGCCAGCACGATGGGAACCACCGACATTCCCGCCTGTCGTATAAAGAACCCCAGTACACCGAGCCCCAGCGCCAGATAGACATCGAATACGTTGGACCGGACGCTGTATGCGCCCACCACCGACAACGTGAGAATGGTCATGACAATGAACGGCGTTGGCATCTGTACCAGTCGAACCCAGAATCCAACCCCGACGATTCCATAGAACAACATGATCAGGTTTGCGAGCCCCAGGGTGAGAAACAGGAAATAGACGAGGCCGGCATTGGAGACGAATAGGCTCGGTCCGGGCGTTACGCCGTGCAGCAGCATTGCGCCCAGCAGAACTGCAGCAGTCGCCGACCCGGGAATGCCAAAGGCCAACAACGGAACTAACGAGGTACTGATTGTCGAGTTATTGCTGGACTCTGCCGCCGCAAGCCCTTCCTCGGAGCCTTGTCCATACGCTTCGGGGTTGCGGGCAAAACGCCGGGCTTCGTTGTAGCCGACCCAATTCGCGGCCGCGGCACCGATCGCCGGCAGGGCGCCGAGCACGGAGCCGACGACGGAACCGATTGTCGTCGCCCGTGCGATTTGCCTTACTGTCGAGAGGGGCAAGTTGAATGCCCAAAATCGGGGCATGCCGGCCACCTGGCGCTCGCCACCCTTTGTGTACAGCAGCGTTATCGCCTCGGACACCGCAAACAGTCCCACCAAAGCCGGAATGTATGGAATTCCCTCAAGCAGGTTCATGTTGCCGTAGGTGAAGCGCGGATAGCCGGTGAACGGATCGACGCCCACGGTGGTGAGGATCAAGCCGAACAGGGCGACGACGAATCCCGCGAGAACCATGCCTCGAACGAGGCTGGCAATGATCGCCACACCCAGCACGCCGAGAGCGAAATACTCCGGCGCGCCGAAGTTCAGGGCGAATTCCGCCAATGGCAGCGAAAAGAACATCAACACGACGGTTCCCGCCATTCCGCCGACAACGGAGGTAACGATCGAGATGGACAACGCCCGGTCGA
The DNA here is from genome assembly GCA_030429665.1 of Gammaproteobacteria bacterium. GTDB lineage: Bacteria > Pseudomonadota > Gammaproteobacteria > Arenicellales > CAJQKF01 > BQJD01. The sequence continues at coordinate 53,455 of JAUIEZ010000005.1, forward strand.
GCTTCCCGGCTTTTGTCATGGGGTAGCCATCGAGTACCGTCGCTGCGGATGCCGGTGTCCCGGGGACACCGATGGTAATGGCAGTGATCGACCCTGCGTAGGTTGCCGCCGTGTACAAACCGATAAGCACCGCGAGCGCCACTTCCGTGGACAAGGCGTAGGTGGCAGCCACCAGCAACGCCGTGCCCGAGGTGGCATCGAGGCCGGGCAAAGCGCCAAAAGCCATACCGATGGTCACGCCAATGAACAGGCCGAGCAGCACCGTCGGCTGAGTCAACAGCGCGGTGCCTGCGAGGATGCCTTCGATCATGTCAGCACCTCATCAGAACGAAGCGATGGGTATGTGGAGAAGCCGGTCGAAAAGCAACCACACCATGGCCGGGAAGCAGATGCTGTACAACGTGTTGGCGAGTAAGGCTCGCGATCCGGACAACCACAGTCCTGCGAACAGCGCGAACGGCCACACGATGAGGAATCCCAGGTGAGTGGCGACGAGAATCGCCCCGCCGACGCCTCCGCCGACCGCCAGCGCCACTCGCAGCAACGAGAACGATACGAAACGAACCCTCCGACGCGACAGGTACAGGTCGACGAGAATCAACGCGATCATGATGACGGCGAGCGCTTCGGGAAGCGCCGCGGGACCGATGTCCCGCGACGACAGTGCCTGTGGAAACGATTGCGCCGTCACCACGACCAATACACCAAACGCAATCAATCCCAGGTAGATCAGATGCGTCAGAGGAAACATGACACTACTCCAGCATGCCCAGGGACTTGAGCATTTTCTCGTCGGCGACCGCCTGGTCCTCGAGCAACGATTGGAATTCAGCGTTGGTCATGGATCCCTGCAGGGTCGATGATTCTGCGAGGTATTTCTGGAAATCCTCGCTGTTAACCGCCGCGTCGACGATCTGGTAGAGCTTGTCGACAATTGCGCCGGGGGTGTCGCCGTGTACAAACATGCCGCGCCAATGGTATCGCGCGAGGTCGTTGCCCAACTCGCGGAAAGTGGGAACATCCGGGTGTGCCGCGACACGATCCTCGGAAGTCACAGCCACGACCTGGGTGCGTTCCTTGAAGCGGCCGTAGACGCTGATGTTGCTCATTGCCGCTTCGATGTCGCCCGCCATGACGGCGTTGATGGCGTCACCGCCACTGCTGAAGGGCACCCAGGTGGGCTCGACGCCGGCGAGTTCGGCCAACATGAGTGTGGTGATTTGATGTGGCGAGCCGGTGCCGTAGCCGCCGACGCGGATCTGCCCGGGCTTCTCCCGCATGGCTGCGAGGAGGGCGTCGAGCGTCGGATACGCACCATCGCGCTTGGTGTATAACGCAAACGGATCAAGTTGTATCCGGTACAGCGGTTGGAAGTCGGTCCATTTGTGAGCGGCGCCGGGCAGTTGCAGCACCGACGTGATGCCCGTGGCGTCGTTGAAAATGGTGTGCCCGTCCGGTGCCTGGCCCTTTAGGTAAGCCATCGCCAGCTGTCCGGTGCCACCAGGTCGCGGCTCTACCACGACGGGCACGCCGGCAACGACCTCCATTTCGGACGCCAGACGCCGCACCATCACGTCCTGTGGCGCACCCGCCGAGGAGCCATGGACGATTTTGATCGGTCCCGACGGGAATTCCCCACCGAGCGCCGACGCCGTGGAGAACAGAAAAGCGCTTGCGGCAACAGCCGACAATAGCTTGATTTTACTGAACATTAATGAGCTCCTCCGAATGCGGTAGATGAAACCGGCTGTCGCGCGGTCGTGGCGACAGCGGGTTGCGTACGCTAACCGAGTGACGAACCATTGGTCAATACTTTATCGATAAAATTAATTTTTATCGACTTGTACGATTATCTATATTATTGGTATCTTTACCGATAAATCTTTTCAGAGTGGAGACCGACCTGCCGTGCCTACAGCGGATAAACCCACCCGGTCGAAGACAACGCTAACGGACATTGCCTACACGAGGTTGCGAGAAGATATTCTTAGCGGTCGCCTTGAACCCGGTTTAAAGCTGCGCGTCGAGCACCTGAAAACACACTACGGCGCGGGAGCGAGCCCGATACGCGAAGCGCTGTCGCGGTTGACCGGGGACGGCCTGACGATTGCTGAAGGCCGGCGAGGTTTTCGGGTCGCGGAGGTCTCGAATGCCGAGTTGATGGACATCACCGAACTCCGCGTGCTAATGGAGACGCGGGCCCTGAGAATGGCCATCGAGGCGGGAGACGACGAATGGGAGGCGCTGGTGCTGGCCAGTTTCCACCGACTGTCCAAACTCGACGAGCGTTTGGCAATGGAACAACCCGGCGAGGAGTGGGAAGAACGGCACCGGGACTTTCACAACTCACTGGTATCCGCGTGCCAATCGCGTTGGTTGAAAAACTTCCGGGATATCCTGTTCGATCAAAGCGAGCGTTATAGGCGACTCGCGCTCGCAAACGGCCCGGGCAAGCGCGATGTCGCGGGAGAGCACAAGCAAATCATGGAGGCGACCCTCGACCGAGACAGCGACAGGGCTTGCGACCTGCTGGCCGCGCACGTCCAGGAAACGGCAGATGCCGTGGCTAACAGCGACTGGGTGTGTGACTAGGTGAACCGGATATTCACGTCAGACGCGATCCGTCGACAGATCCACGGAACGAGGTCGGAGCGCAGTTCGCGCGCCGGCCCGCCGGGCGCGAAAAGCTATTTGAAAACGTCTTCGAGGAACGTCTCCAGCTCCGCCCAGCTCTGCTCGTCGGCCTGCGCGTTGTAGGCCAGCGGCAGGCCGTGCGCCTTGCCGAGCTCGTCGGCGCCCGGGTTTGTGAAGGCGTGCACGGCGCCGGGGTAGGCGATGAAGGTCATGTCGGCGCCCGCCGCGTCCATTTCCTGCCTGAAGGCCTCCACCTGCTCGGCGGGTACGAACGGGTCGTCGGCGCCGTGCATGACGAGCATGGGCGCCTTGACGGCACCGGGTTGGGCCGGGTTCTGGGTACTGAGGTTGCCGTGAAAACTGGCCACGCCGTCGAGGTCCATGCCCTTGCGCGCCATCTGCAGCACGATGTTGCCGCCGAAGCAGTAACCGATGGCGGCTGTCTTCGAGTCGATGGTGGTGGGGTGGGATTCGAGAATGTCGCGGGCGGCCACGAAGCGCGCGGTACCCGCTTCCATGTTGCTGAACACCTCCATCATGAACTTCTTCGCATCGTCGGGATGGCTGGTCGACTTGCCGTCACCGTACATGTCCAGCGCCAGCGCCGTGTAACCCATCGCGGCGAGCATCTCGGCCCGCTTGCGCACGTAGTCGTTGTGGCCCCACCACTCGTGGACCACCAGCACGCCGGGACGTTCGCCCTCGATGGCGTCGTCGTAGGCGAGGTAACCGGTTAGCTTGACACCGTCGACGTCGTAGCTCACTTCCTCGCCGACCACCGCCGCCTGGACGGCATGGGCCAGCGTCATCGTCGCGAACAGCACGGCAACGTTCATCGCTCGCTTCATTGTTCTCATGGATTTTCACCTCGTCAACGAATCGGGGACGTTTCCCCGGTTATCGTAAGACACGACGCGGGCAAACATCGCCGCGCGGTGTCGTCGCTACTTGACGTCGAAGGTCACCGCCTTGCGGCTGCCGTCTTCGAACTCCAATTCGATCTCGATCCGGTTGCCGGCATCCAGTTGTTCGGTCAGCCCAATCAACATGACATGCAGTCCACCGGGCTTGAAGTCGACGGCGGTGTCGGCGGGCAGGGTCACCGACTCCATGCGGCGCATTTTCATCACCCCGTCTTCCATTTCGTGATTGTGCAACTCGACGTTCTCGGCTACCCCCGAGTGCGCGGCCACCAGTTCGTGCTCGGCACCATCGGTGGCCGAGATGGTCATGTACGCCCCGCTGACGGACACGCCCGGCGCGACGGCGCGGGCGTACGCACTGTCCACCGATACGTGGTCGGCGACACCGCCGGCAAAAAGCGGACAAGTGGCGAAGGCAATGACGAGCGCGGCAGCGGCGCGAAGCGGTTGCATGGGATTTCCTCCATGGTTGACGAAAACAGGAACGGCGCCGCGATACGAAGCACCGGACGGGAGAGTGTACCCAATACGTCGTCCATCCGCGAAGGCACTCCGTTCGCGGCCGCGGCAAGTCAGGAGGCCACGAGGCGCTCGAGCGCGGCGTCCTCGCCATCGAGATCGAGGTTCGCGGCGATGTGCTCGAGATGACGATCCATCAGCTCGCGTGCCGCGCCGACATCGCCGGCGGCAATGCTGTCGACCAGTCGCGGATGTTCGCCGAAAGCACAGTGGATCGGTGTGCGGCGCTCGAGGCAGGCAATAGCGAGGGCGGAACGGGACATCAGGTTGTTCGCGTAGCCCACCAGCAGTTCGTTGCCGGTTGCCCTCGCCAACTGCAGGTGAAACTCGGCCGACAGCCTCAAGCCCCGCGCCCGATCTCCTGACTCCATGGCGCGCCGCTCTTCGGCGCAGGTTTCACGCAGCGCGCGCGCCTGGCTGCTCGAAAGACGCCCGCTGACGAGTTCGACGACGCCGAGTTCCACCACCCGCCGGGCCTCGAAAACCTCGCGCGCGGTGCGCGGCGTCACGCTGTTGACCGTGGCACCGCGATTCTGACGGATGTCGACGATCCCCTCGTCGCACAGCCGCTGCAGCGTACGGCGCACCACCGAGCGGCTGACGCCGTACAGGTCGGCGAGGGCAACCTCGGCCAGACGCGTGCCGGGCGCGATGACGCCGCCAAGAATGGCGTCGAAGACCTGGTCATAGAGCTTCTTGTGCAGCGTGGACATGATTGTATTTTAATTCAGGAAAAATAAAGTACAATCAGCAATTCGAGATTTCGCACCGGCAAGGGGCCCGATGGAAAATCACGTCTACGAATGGCTCAACCTGACGCTGCGATGGATCCACATGATCGTCGGCATCGCGTGGATCGGGGCCTCGTTCTACTTCAACTGGTTGGAAAACCGTCTCGACCGGTTGAGCGAGCGCGCGCCGGGCATCGCCGGACAACTGTGGGCGGTCCACGGCGGCGGCTTCTACCACCTGCAGAAATTCGAGGTCGCGCCGCCCGCCCTGCCCGAACACCTGCACTGGTTCAAGTGGGAGGCCTACACGACGTGGATGTCGGGCACTGCGCTGCTGGTGGTGGTGTACTACCTCAATGCCCGCGCTTTCGTCGTCGATCCGTCGAAGGTCGAGCTGGATGCTTACATGGCGATCGGCGTCGGCGTGGCGTCCATCGTGGCATCCTGGATCGTCTACGACCTGCTGTGCAAGAGCCCGCTGAAAAACATGCCGATCACCCTCGCGATCGTGATCTTCGTCTACTTCGCGGCACTGGCACTGGCGCTCGACCTGTTGCTCAGCAGCCGCGCCGCGTACATCCACGTTGGTGCGGCGATAGGCACGGTGATGGTCGCCAACGTATTCTTCGTCATCATTCCGGGACAGCGCGAACTGGTCGACGCGCTAAAGCAGAACCGCGAGCCCGATCCCGTACCCGGCCGCAACGCGCTGCTGCGCTCGCGGCACAACAACTACCTGACGCTGCCGGTGCTGTTCATCATGATCAGCAGCCACTTTCCCTCCACCTACGGCCATGCACATGGCTGGGCCGTCCTCGCGGCGTTGTCGGCTGTCGGCGTGGCGGTGCGTCACTACTTCAACATTCGCCACGTCAAGCCTAAAGCGGCGTGGATCCTGGCGGCAGCCTTCGCGGCGATGGTCGCGATCATGTGGTACACGGCCCCGGAACGAATCGACCGCGGCGCGGCGGCAACCGTTAACGAGGCTGACGCCGCCGTGATCGTGCGGGAACGGTGCACCGCCTGCCATGCCGCCGAGCCCACCCAGCCGGGCTTCGCTTCGCCGCCCGCCGGCCTGTCGCTCGAGGACATGGAGACCGTAAAAACCAACGCCGAACGTATCTACATGAGCACGATTGCCACCAACACCATGCCGCTCGGCAACCTCACCGGCATGACCGAGACCGAGCGCGCGCTGCTCGGCCTGTGGCTCGAACAACAAATCGAGGCATCGCGATGAACTCCGTCGACAACTACCCGCGCGAGATGATCGGTTACGGCGCGTCGCCGCCGGTGGTGCGATGGCCCGGCGGCGCGCGGCTCGCGGTGCAGTTCGTGATCAATTACGAAGAAGGCGGCGAGAACAACATCCTGCACGGCGATGCCGCCTCCGAAGCCTTTCTCTCGGAGATCATCGGCGCGCCCGCCATCCCCGGCATGCGGCACCTCAACATGGAGTCGATATACGAGTACGGCTCGCGGGCCGGATTCTGGCGGTTGCATCGCCTGTTCACGGGCCGCGGCGTCCCGGTGACCGTGTTCGGCGTGGCGATGGCGCTCGAGCGCAATCCGCAGGCGGTGGCGGCAATGCGCGAGGCCGGTTGGGAAATCGCCAGCCACGGCTGGCGCTGGATCGACTACCAGCACCTGGACGAGACGACCGAGCGTGAACATCTCGATCGCGCCGTCGCCGTACACACCGAGGCTACCGGCGAAGCGCCGCAGGGCTTTTACCTCGGGCGCTGCAGCCCCAACACGCACCGCCTGGTGGCCGAGCGCGGCGACTTCCTCTACCACGCCGACAGCTATGCCGACGACCTACCCTACTGGGACACGCGTCACGGCCGCGCGCAACTCGTCGTTCCCTACACGCTGGACGCCAACGACATGCGCTTCGCCACCAACCAGGGATTCAACAGCGGCGCTCAGTTCTACGAGTATCTCAAGGACACCTTCGACGTTCTTTACGAAGAAGGCGAGTCGACACCGAAAATGATGTCCGTCGGACTGCACTGCCGGCTCGCCGGACGGCCGGGTAGGCTCGCCGCGCTGGCGCGCTTCGTCGACTATGCATCGACACACGCACACACCTGGTTCGCCACGCGGCTCGACATCGCGCGTTGCTTCAGGGAACAGTTTCCCGCACCGGTTTCATGACGAGGAATTCGTGAACAAGCATTACGTCAATCTCGCCTCCGCACGACTGGGCGCCGTCGCGGTATACGCGACCGACGATTTTTTCGCCGACAAGGCGCGCCTGCTCGACGATGCCGAACCGGTGTTCATCGAGGGAAAGTACGACGACAACGGCAAGTGGATGGACGGCTGGGAGTCGCGCCGCAAGCGCGGCCCGGGGCACGACTACTGCACGGTGAAGCTGGCGCGCGTGGCACATCTCGCCGAACTGGAAATCGACACGCGCCATTTCACCGGCAACTATGCCCCGGCCGCCTCCGTCGATGCCTGTCTTTCCCGGGCCGACGATCCGGGCGACGGCGCCGATTGGCAGCCGATCGTCGACACCACCGCACTGGCCGGGAACGACCGCAAGATCGTTGCCGCGTCGCGCGCGGGACCTTTCTCGCACGTGCGCCTGCACATTTATCCCGACGGCGGCGTGGCCCGACTGCGCGTCTATGGCCGCCCCGTGCTCGACGCGGCGAGCGGCGAGTCGATCGACCTCGCCGCCAGCCTTAACGGCGGCGTGGCCCTGGCCTGCAACGACGCCCACTTCGGCTCCATGCACAACCTGCTCGCGCCAGGCCGCGGCCGGAACATGGGCGACGGTTGGGAAACGCGGCGACGGCGGGAACCGGGCTTCGACTGGGTGATCGTCGAACTCGGCCGCACGGGCATCGTGGAACGCATCGAGGTGGACACCGCGCACTTCAAGGGCAACTACCCGGACCGCTGCAACGTCCAAGCGGCGCGGGTCGACGCGCCGGATCCTGTCTCCGTCGCCGCGCGAAGCCTGTATTGGCCGGTCCTGTTGGGCGAACGAAAACTGCACGCGGACAAGGTCCATGTCTTCGACCAGGTCGAGAATATCGGTGCGGTCAATTGCGTGCGACTCAACATCCTGCCCGACGGCGGCGTCAGCCGGTTGCGCGTGTACGGACGACCGGTCGATGCCTGAGCTCACCGCGCAACCGCTTACCACCGAGGCGTTCCAGGCCTTCGGTGAAGTGATCGATACCCGCACTGCGCGGCAGGTGCCGATCAACTACGGCCTGACCACGCGTTTCCACGATCTCGCCACCGTGGACGTCGTCGGCGACGGCGCGCGGGTGTTGATCAACGTGTTCCGCTCGACCCCCATCACGCTTCCCCATGCCGTCGCGGTGCTGGAACGACACCCCCTCGGCAGCCAGGCCTTCATACCCATGGGTACCGCGCGTTTCCTGGTGCTGGTGGCCCGCGGGGAGACGTGTCCCGACCCGGCGAGCTTGCGCCTGTTCGTGAGTGACGGACTGCAGGGCGTGAACTATGCGCGCAACACCTGGCACCATTTCCAGATGGTGCTTGGCGCGCCCGCCGATTTCCTCGTCATCGATCGCGGCGGCCCGGGCGACAACCTCGAGGAAGCGGACGTGTCGGACCTCGATCTGACGATTCCCGCGCGGGCCGGGGAAATCTCCTAACGGGCTTTTCCCGCGCGCCGCACGCCGAACCGCGCCATCGCCAACGGCATGAGGTACATGGGAATCTGCCACAGGGCGACGAAGACGATGAAGTCGCGCGGCAACAGCGACCCTGCCACCGCCAGCAACAACCCCAGGTTTCGATAGGACGACAACAGGCCGGCGGTCAGCGCGTAGGTCCGGCCGCGCGCCGAGAACACCAGGACCGTCAATGCGAACAGTCCCAGGTGCATTGCGAAGGCGAGGAGCAGCAGCCCCGTCATGGCGACCGGCGAGGCGATGATGCGCGGTCCGATACCATCCATGACGCCTATCGCGAACACGCAAAGAAAGAACACGCCGCCGTGGCGGACGAGCGCGCTCCCGCGCACCCGTGAACGCAGCCCCGCGTGCGCCTGCACGACGAACCCGATGACGATCGGCAACACGAGAAACACGCACAGCCGCGTCGAGTAACCGACGACGTCGAAGCCTTCCGCGTGCCCGCGCACCCACGCTGCCATCGCCGGCAGCGTAAGCGGCATGACCAGCACCGACAGGATGGTGCCCTTCAACGTCATCTCTTCATCCAGTCCCATGAGCCGCGCAAACGCCGAGGAACCGAACAGGCTGCCGGCGCAGGCGGTAAAAAAGGCGATCAACGTGTAGGGTCCGCCGAGGGGCGTGTAAAGATGCACCGCGGCGAATCCCGTCGGCAGCACCAGGAGCTGCCACGCGGCAATGACGGATGCCGGAACGATTTCCCGCTTCAGGCCGGCGAACACGCGCGGCAGGTCCATGAGCAGAAGCGAGCAGAGCACGAGGAAAAAGATACTCGGAAACAACAGGGGCCTGAACAGTGCGGCCAGCGGCGGCACGGCGATGCCGGCAATCACCGACAACGCCAGCCAATTAGCCCCCTTCGACATGAACGACGCAAGCTTCGCCATGCCGTTATCCGGACCGATCATGCACGGGAGTGCCAGGCGCGTCAGCGTTCACCGGCCAACGTCGATGGATCGATGATCGCGTGGACCACACCGTATTCGAGCAGCAGGGAATAGCTCGGATACCACATGTCATCGCCGGGTGTATCGAACACCCTGTCGAGAAATCGCTTGTCGATGCCGCGACCTCGATACCAGGCGCGGTCCTTCTCCTGTTCCGACGCGGAATCGAGGTAGCCCAGGTTGGAACTGGAGTCATACCGGTACTGGTGAAAGCCGAGCTTGGCCCCGTCGGCGAGAAACCGTTTCTCGCCGGCAATGAAGGCGGTCGTGCACGCCGAGTAGCAGCCGGTCAAGGTGTAGGTATCGAGACCACGCTCGGTGACCAGGCGGGCGACGCCGCGGCCCTCGTAGACGCGGCCGCCGATGCTGTCGAGAACGATTCCCTCGATGTCCGGACGTTCGTCGAGCCAGGTTTCGAGCACGCGCGTCGTGCCGTTTTGCAGGTCGCCGCGAAGGTGCGCGACCGGCAGGTTCGACACGCGCGCTATATCGTAGACTCGCGTGGTCTTCTCGCGCCACAAGCGGTCGAACGCCATCTCGTTCTGCCGCGCGCCGACGCGCTGCACGGCGCCCACCGCGGCGATTACCGCGCCCAGCGCAGCGGCCAGCACGACTGCCTGCACGACGCGCGCCCACACCGGGTTGCCGTGATTCAGCAGGTAGCGCTCGCAGCTTCTCATCACCCCCATGGCCTGCCACGGAAGCACGATGACGAATGCCACCACGCAGTAGACGGCGATCACGGTATAGGCCAGCACCGCATCGTCCGCGATCGACTGCACCAGCGGTTCGAGGGCATACCAAAAAAGGTAGAACAGCGGCAGGAAATTGACAAACGTCGCCCGTAGCAGCGAATGGTCGCCGCGCCAGTGTTCGCCGATGTATCGCCATGCGTCGCGCACGTGACGCTCCTTTGCGATGTTCGAATGCCACGTACGTATATCAGACGACGCGCTCTCGCGCAGCCGCGGGATCAGAACGGCAGCGTCGGTCGGTTGCCCTGGCCGGTTCCACCCTCGACGGGTTGCTCGACGGCGTCCGTCGCAGCGGGATCGGGTGCTTCGACCGCGAGTCGAGGCGGATTCTCGACGGTCGAGGGATCGACGGAGGGAACGGGCAGGTTTTCCAGCCCCTGGGCATTGTCGCTCAAAACGACACCGCCTCCCAGCGACTTGATCGGCTTCGATTCGAGCTCGGGCCGCTTGATGGCGAGTTTCTCGAGCTCGCCGTTTCGCTCGATCAGGACGTGATCCCGATTGACTTCGGCCAAGGTGGCGTCGGTATTGCCGATGACCTGTCCCACGCGCACCACCTGCTGGCGTCCGCGCCCTGCCTCGATCAACGCGATGCCCCGGTTGTCGCGCCCGATGGCGATGATGCCGACGAGTTTCAGGTTCAGTCGCGTGGGCGGGGCCTCCTTGCGCTCGACGGTTCGCGGTTCGCGCGCGGCCACGCCGAAAAGGTGTGCGTTCACGATGGCGCCGATATTGACGCGCTCGGTTCCGGTAGCGATGGGTTCCAACTTGATTTCGGCCGGTTCGGGCAGCGCGCCCTCGAGAATGCCGCTTCGCCAGACATCCCACCCGACCCACGCGACGGCACCCAAGGCGATGACGTTGAGCGAAATCCCTGTCAGTGCTTTTCCAAAAGAATTCAACATATTGTAATTCTATCGACAGGGTGTGTCGCGACACAAGCACCCGGCCCCGCGGATTCGGGCTCGTTGACAATTCGGTGTCAACTGGCTATTTTTGCGCCGCAACAATGATGCGCCGCAACACCCCACAGGCCGCGTATCCGTTGTTACAGCATTATCCAACACACGGACCAACAATTATGAGCAACAAGACTGCACTGGTTACCGGTGGAACCGGGGGGCTGGGTACGGCGATTTGCAAGGCGCTCGCCGATCGCGGAGACCGGGTCATCGCCTGCTACATCCCAAGCGACGAGGAAACGGCGCGCGCGTGGCAAGACCAACTGAAAGACGAAGGTTATGACATCCAAATCATCGCCGGCGACGTCTCCTCGTTCGCCGATACCCAGCGCATGATACGCGAGATCGAGGCGAACTACGGCTGGGTCGACATCCTGGTCAACTGCGCCGGCATCACGCGCGACAAGACCCTGCGCAAGATGGACGAGAAGGACTGGGAAGACGTGGTCAGCGTAAACCTCGGCAGCGTGTTCAACGTAACCCGCCAGGTGATAGACGGCATGATCGAACGCGGCTTCGGACGCATCGTCAACATCTCGTCGGTCAACGGACAAAGAGGCCAGTTCGGGCAGACGAACTACTCCGCGGCGAAGGCCGGCATGCACGGCTTCACCATGGCGCTGGCGCAGGAGGCCGCGCGCAAGGGCGTCACGGTCAACTCGGTCTCACCGGGCTACATCGCCACCAGCATGACTGCGGCCATTCCCGAGGAGATTCGCAACCAGATCGTCGCCGGCATACCGGTAGGGCGCATGGGCGATCCCGAGGACATCGCGCACACCATCGCCTTTCTGACCGACGAGAAAAGCGACTACATCACCGGGGCTAACATCCCGGTCAACGGCGGCATGTACATGTCGTTCTAGCCGCAATCCACGAGGCCCCGCGAACGGGGCTTTTTTCGTTGCGGGTACGGCGCGTCGAACGCGCCGATGCCGCAATCGCGCGATAGCCTTTACAATGCCTGTCAGGAACGGGGCCGCCGGCCCCGCGCAATCACTGACAGGAGAGGCACCATGTCCGAACCCCGCATCGCGCAGATAGGCCCTTACAAGGTTCAGCTGTCCCCAGGCACCTACTGGTGGTGTCAATGCGGTCGCTCCAACAACCAGCCCTTTTGCGACGGTTCGCACAAGGGCAGTGAGTTTTCGCCGGTGAAAGTGGAGATAACGGCCACCGGTACGGTGGCGCTGTGCGGCTGCAAGCGATCCGGCAACCGTCCCTTCTGCGACGGCACCCACAATACCCTCGACGCGGACGACTAGTTCGTAACGTGGCCATTCCCCGCATCGTCGTCACCGCCGGCGAGCCCGCCGGCATCGGCCCGGAGTTGCTCGTCAAGGCCGCCCAGACCACCATTGCCGCGTCTCTCGTCGCCGTGGTCGATCCCGGTCTTATCGAATCCGCGATAAAACACACCGGTCTGCCGCTGCGACTGGCGGACGACGACGGCGCGCCACACGAACCCGGCACCTTGCGGATCGTTCCGGTTTCCCTCGCCGCGCCCGTCACCCCGGGACAACTGGACACGACCAACGCGCGCTACGTGCTGAACACCCTGGACCTCGCCTGCGACGGTTGCCTGCAAGGACGCTTCGATGCCATGGTAACAGGGCCGGTGCAAAAATCGGTCATCAACGACGCCGGGATCGCCTTCAGCGGTCACACCGAATACCTCGCGGCACGTTGCGGCGGTGTTCACCCGGTCATGATGCTCGCCGGCGGCGCGCTGCGCGTCACGCTTTACAGCACCCACTTGCCGCTGCGCGCGGTCGCCGACGCGGTCGATGCGGATCGGCTCGAACGCGTGATCCGTATCATCGACCACGATCTGCGCGAACGTTTCGCCATCGCGCAGCCGCGCATCAGCGTGTGTGGGCTGAATCCCCACGCCGGCGAAGGCGGTCACCTGGGTCGCGAGGAAATCGAGATCATCGCGCCGGTCATCGACAAGCTGCGCGGCGAAGGGCTGTGCATCCGGGGTCCGCTACCCGCCGACACCGCGTTCACGCGCCATGCCCTGGCCGAGGCCGACACCGTGCTCGCCATGTACCACGACCAGGGACTGCCGGTTATCAAGTACGCCGGCTTCGGCGAGGTGGTGAACATTACGCTCGGCCTGCCCATCGTGCGTACCTCGGTCGACCACGGCACCGCGCTGGACCTGGCCGGCACCGGCCGCGCGCGCGTCGATTCCCTACTCCAGGCGATTCGCACCGCGGTGACGCTGGCGCACGCGAACGGGCGCAACGGCGATCGTATCGATGAATGAAACGCCGCGGGCGAAGAAACGCTTCGGACAGCACTTTCTCACCGATCCGGCGGTCATCGGCGCCATCGCGCGCCGCTTCGGCGCGCCGCCGGGTGCGCGCGTGCTCGAGATCGGTCCGGGCACCGGCGCTATCACCGGCGCACTGCTCGACACCGGCGTCAACCTCGTCGCGGTGGAAATCGACCGCGACATGCACGCGCGCCTCCAGGAACGCTTCGGCGATCGACCGGGCTTTTCGCTGGTGCGGGGCGACGTTCTCGATCTCGACGTCGGCGCCGTCGCCGCCGGCGAACGCCTGTACGTGACCGGCAACCTCCCCTACAACATCACGTCGCCGATCGTCTTTCACCTGCTTGACGCGATCGGCGACATCGAGAACATGTACTTCATGATGCAAAAGGAAGTGGCGGAACGATTCGCCGCCGCTCCCGGCGGCCGCGACTACGGCCGGCCGTCGGTGATGGTGCAGCGTCTTTGCGACGTGGAGATGGACATCATCATTCCTCCGACGGCGTTCGAGCCGCCGCCGCGCGTCATGTCCGCCATGCTAAGATTGCGCCCGCGCGCCATGCCGCTCGGCGGCGCGGTGGACACGAAGTTGTTCGATCGCGTGGTGGCCGCCGCCTTCGCGCAGCGCCGCAAGACGCTTCGCAACGCGCTCAAGCAACTGGCCACGCCAGAGCGCCTCGAACAGGCCGGCATCGATCCGAGCGCCCGCGCGGAGACCGTTCCGGTGGACGGTTACGCGCGGCTGGCGCGTGAGTTGTCGGCGAGTTAGCGTATTCCAAGCAGGAAACATTGTTGTCCCGTCTAGTCGAACTCAATTCGCTGAAAGCGAACCGGCACGGGGTGCTCAGTCACCCGGACAGCGCGGAGCGTGATTTCGCCTATTCCGACGGCGACGACGCCGAGCGTTACCTCCACGACGTGCTCAGCCTGACGGACGACCTCGGCAGCGCGTCCGAGTCGTTGCAACTCAAGATCCGCGACTGGCCCTCCGAATACCACCTCAGTCCCAAGCGAGCCAACCTGTTGCGCGCGCTGCCGCTGAAGGCGCGGTCCAGGGTCCTCGAACTGGGCTGCGGGTGCGGCGCCGTCAGCCGATACCTGGGCGAAATCGATTGCGTGGTGGATGCCGTCGAAGGCAGCGAGGTGCGCGCGGCGCTGGCGCGCCTACGGTGCCGCGACCTGCCGAACGTCAACGTGGTGCAGGCGAACTTCAACAAGCTCAAGCTTCCCCCCGGCGAGTACGACGAGGTGCTCCTGGTCGGCGTCACCGAGTACGCGCGGCGATTCTCGCCGGGAAGCGACTCCGATCGGGGCGCGGTGCTCGACCTGTTGCGCCGCGTTCGCCCGGCGCTCAAACCGGGCGGCCGCGTCCTCGTCGCCATCGAAAACCGTACCGGCATGAAATACCTGCACGGGGCACACGAGGACCACTACTCGCTTCGCTTCATCGGTATCGACGACTACTCGCAACCGGCCGGCATCCGCACCTACACCCGTCGCGAGTGGCGCGCCATGGCGGCCGAGGCCGGCTTCGCCGACCACGCTTTCCTGTTCCCGTTTCCCGACTACAAGATTCCCACGGTCATTCTCGGCGAGGGCTATTGCGAACGCGACGAAAGCGCCTGGTGTCACTTGGAAGGCATCGACTCCACCGACTACACCTTTCTGTTCGATCCCTTTATTCCCGAGACACTTACCTGGCAGGGCTACAACGCCGCCGGCGTGCTGGGCGACATGGCCAACTCGTTCCTGCTGGTGATGACCAACGACGGCGACTTGTCAGGCTTCGAAGACATCGACTTCGTGCACCTGCCCGACTTCCGGCGCCGGCGACGCTACTGCACCGTGATCAGCAAGCACCGCGACGAGTCGCGCGTCTACCGGCATCCGTTCGAAGGTTATCCGGGCGGCGGCACCCACGACCGGGCGAGCAGCGAACCGTACCTGCCGGGCGTCCTGCTTTCGTCGATCATGGTTCGCAGCATCACGATCCAACCGGACCCGGAGCATTTTCACCAGCACCTGCGGGACTACGTCGCGTTTCTCGAAAAGCAACAAGCGGCAGGTCCCTTGCCGCCCGACCTGCTGCCCAACAACATCGTCGTGGACGATGCCGGTTCGTGGCACGTGTTCGACCAGGAATGGGACGCCGCCCAAGGCACTGACGTCGACTACCTGCTGTTTCGCGCCCTTGTCACGTTCGCCAATCACTATCGCGGCGCGCTTCGGCAGTTCGCTCGCCGTTTCGAGCTCTACGATGTCAATGCGTTCGTACTGCACTGCTTTCGAAAACTCCAGCGCGGCGACTACCTGCCCTCGGATTTCTGCGAGCGCGAGGACGCGTTCCAGGATCGCGTGCAGCTCGCGCGCGAGTCCGATACGGCGGCGTTGCTGGCCACGCCGATCTGCGACAGCGCCGTCAACGCGTTGTTGTACCCCGCCCTGTTCTGGTCGACCGGAGAGGGCTTCGACAAGGAACGCGTCGTCGCGCTCGAACTGTCGCCGCGCGACGGTTCGGTCGCATTGCACTTCGACCTGCCCGCCGGCGTGCGCGCCATTGAATCGCTGCGCTTCGAACCGTGCGGCTACCACCGACCCTGGAACGCCGGCTTTTTCAGGGTCGAATCGATCCATGTCGTCGCCGTACGGGGCGAGACGCGCTCCGTGTTGTGGTCGCTGGACGGCGAGAACGTGGTCCTGAAGAAAGCCGAACTGTCCCAGGTCAACCTGGTACAGGTCGGCAACGAGCGGTTGCTGGCCGTCAGCGGCGACGATCCGGCGATGGTTTTCTCGCCGGCGGTCGCCGTCGACGCCGACAACGAACTCGCGCTGCGCGTTGAGATCACGATCGAGTACGTCGCGAGCCGCGAATACGCCCTCGCTCGCCAGGACTTCCTCGTCAAGGAGGCGGCGATGAAGCAGCAGGTGGATCAGTTGCGGCAGCGGCTCGAGCACGTTCGCCGTGCCGCCGCGGATGCCCAGGAGGAACTGCGGCGCATCAAGTCCTCGCGCGGATGGAAGCTCCTTAAGGCGGTCAGGAAGAACCTGCCCTGAATCGCGCGGTGCCGGGCGGGGCTCACGCCCGCGACGGCAATTTCTCGATCTCGCGCATGGTGTCGGCGATCCACTCGTGCGCGGCGTCGTTGACCTCCCGGATCTTGCGGCCCTTCGTCTCGATCGCCGGCCCGACCCGCACCTCGATCACGCCCGGGCGCTTCTGGAACTCGCGTCGCCGCCAGTAGGTACCAGCGTTGTGCGCCACCGGCACCACCGGCACCCCCGCTTCGACCGCCAGCATGGCGCCGCCGGGGTTGAACTTGCCCATCGAACCGGGCGCGGTGCGCGTTCCCTCGGGAAATATCACCACGTAGCGCCCCTCGCGAAGAATCTCCCGACCCTGGCGAATCAGCTGGTCCAGGGCCTTGCGCGCCTGGGCACGATCGATGGCGATGGGGCCGGTCGCGGCCAGCGCCCAGCCGAACAGCGGGATGCGAAACAACTCGCGCTTGAGCACCCAGGCCTGGGGTGGAAACACGGTCTGGCAGGCGATGGTCTCCCATGCCGACTGGTGCTTGACCAGCAACACGCACGGTGTGCTCGGCAGGTGCTCCATACCGCTGACCCGGTGGGACAGGCCGCAAGTCATTTTCAGCCACCAGATGACGAAATGCGCCCACACCCCCACCACGCGACTACGCGTCGTCGGCGGCAGCGGCCATGCCAGCAATACCACCGGCCAGTAGACCACCACGGCCGCGCACATACCGGCGAAGAACGCCGCCGAACGCAGCCAGATCACGACGCGGACGCGGGACCGTCGGCCGCCAGCGCCGCGATGTCGGCGTCGAGCCCGCCTTCCAGCAGTTCGTCGACGAAGGCCGCCAGATCCTTGTAAACGGGTACGTGAGGCACCCGTTGCAACAACGGTTCGTGCGCCATCTCCTTCAGCGTCCGACGACCCTTGCCGGTCTTGACCAGTACCGGCAGCGCCCCGACCTGGGCCGCCGCCACGAGATCGCGCAGCGAGTCTCCCACCGCGGGCACGCCGTGCAGGTCGCGACCACTGCGCCGCGCCAGTTCCTCGAACAGGCCCGGCGCCGGCTTGCGGCAATGGCAGCCGTCATCCGGACCGTGGGGACAGAAGAAAATGCCTTCGATCTTGCCGCCCTTCTCACCCAGCAGGTTGAACATCTTGCTATGAATGTTGGTGAGTGTCTCCATGTCGTAGTAGCCCCGAGCCAGGGCCGACTGGTTGGTGATCACCACCACCTTGTACTCGGCCCGGGACAACCGCGCGATGGCCTCGAGACTGCCCGGGATCGGCTGCCACTCGTCCGGCGAGCGAATGAATCGTTCCGAGTCCTGGTTGATGACACCGTCGCGATCGAGGATCACCAGCTTGTTCATTCGTCGAACTCCGATACGCGGATACGTCCGTCGATGGTGCGCGCCGAGCGGCCGTCGAGCACCGCCATCTTGTCCCAGAACGCCTTCTCCAGGTCGAAACCGGCGGCGATGGCAGTGCCGATGAGCAGGATCATCAGGTCGGCGCATTCCTCGGCCAGCGCCTCGCGCGACTTGCCCTTGGTCACGGCCGCCGAAATCTCGCCCAACTCCTCCGCCATCAACGCCACGCGGTAGGGCAGATCCTCGCCGCCGCGCTCGCGGAAGCGGTGCTTGTCGTGGAACGCCTGCACCGCGGCGAGCATGTCGCCGTATCGTTCGCCGGCGCTCACGAGGCCCCCTCGCGCGGTTGCAGCCGCGACAGGTCGGCGATACCCAGGAACAGGCCGGACAACTGGCCGAGCAGGGCCAGGCGGTTGTTGCGCAGCGACTCGTCCTCGTCCATTACCATCACCTCGTCAAAGAATCGGTCCACGCTTTCGCGAAACCCGGCAAGTATCTCGAGCGCCTGGTCGTAATCGGCGCGCTTGACCAGCGACGACACCTGGGAGCTGACGCGCACCAGTTGCTCCGCGAGCGCCTGCTCGGCCGGCTCCACCAGTCGATCGAAGTCCATGGCGTGATTGCCGGCACCGTCGGCCTTGCGAAGTATGTTGCCGATGCGCTTGTTGGCGGCGGCCAGGCTTTCCGCCGCGGGCAGCGAACGGAACGCCGCCACCGCTCGCAGACGCTGATCGACATCCAGCGGCCGCGTGGCGCGCACCGCGGCCACCGCCGCGATCTCGTCGGCCGAGAAACCGTCGGCGGCGAAATGGGCCGGATAGCGGTCGGTGACGAAGTCCACGGCTCGCTTGCACGCGGACTCACCCACGGTCACGCCGCCGGCCTCGTAGCGTTTCGCCGCCGCCTCGACCAGCACCGCCACGTCGAGATCCAGTCGGCCCTCCACGAGAATGCGAATCAGACCCAGCGCGGCGCGGCGCAAGGCATAGGGATCCTTGTCGCCGGTCGGCTCCTCGCCGGCGGCAAAAATGCCGGTCAACGTATCGACCTTGTCGGCGATTGCCACCAGCCTGCCGACGGTATCGGCAGGTATTTCGTCGCCGGCATGGCGCGGCCGGTAGTGTTCCTCGATCGCCCGCGCCACCGCCTCGTCCTCGCCGTCGTGGGCCGCGTAGTAGCGACCCATGATGCCCTGCAACTCGGGAAACTCGCCCACCATGGCGGTAACGAGATCGGCCTTGCAAAGTCGCGCCGCGCGAACGCACGGCGCGGGATCGACCTCCAGGTCGCGGGCGACGCGGCGCGCCAGTTCGGCCATGCGCGCGCACTTGTCGGCCACCGAACCGAGCTTGTTATGGAACAGCAGCCCGTCGAGTTCCGCCGCACGGGATTCAAGGCTGCGCCCGAGATCCTCGCGCCAGAAGAAGTCCGCGTCGGCCAATCGCGCGTTGAGCACGCGTTCGTTACCCTGGCGCACACGCTTCGGCTCGTTGCTGGCGATGTTGCTGACGGTTATGAAATGCGGCAACAGCCGGCCGTCGCCGTCGACCACGTGGAAGTACTTCTGATGATCGCGCATGGAAGACACGAGGCATTCCACCGGTACGTCGAGGTAGCGCTTGTCGAAGCTGCCGGACACGGCCACGGGTCGCTCGACCAGGCCCGTGACCTCCTCCAGCAGGGCATCGTCAATGACCGCGACGCCGCCGAGCTTCTTCGCGCAGCGCTCGACCTGCAGGTGGATCTCCAGTTTTCGCTCCTCGTAGTCGGGCCATACCGAGCCCTTCTCCTTGAGCTGCCCGGCGTAGCGATCGGCGCTGGTAACGCGCAACGCGCCGGGCGCGTGGAAGCGATGACCCATCGTCTGGTGCCCGGCGCGGATGCCGAACACGGTGGCGTCGAGGGCATCGCCGCCATGCAGCACCAGCAGCCAGTGAACCGGTCGTACGAACTCGGCCTCCCCGGCACCCCAGCGCATGCGTTTGGGAATCGGCAGCTTTGCCACCGCATCGACGATGCAGGCTTCGACAACGTCGCCGAGCGCCTTGCCGGGCACCGTGGAACGATGCACCAGCCATTCGCCCTTGTCGGTCTTCAGCGTATCCAGTTCACCGACATCGACGCCGCAGGACCCGGCGAAGCCGAGCGCGGCGCGGGTCGGCTTGCCGTCGCCGTCGAATGCCGCGGCCAGCGCCGGACCGCGCCGTTCGTTTTGCTGGTCTCCCTGCCGCGCGACCACGCCCGGAACCCAGACCGCCAGGCGCCGCGGCGTGGCGTACCAGCGCCACGCCGGCGCGTCGGCATCGACGAAGCCGGCGGCGTCGAGCCACTCGACGATGCCGGCGCCGAAACGTTCGCCGAGGCGCTTCAGCGCCTTCGGCGGAAGCTCCTCGGTGCCCAGTTCCACCAGCAGGCTCTTGGTCGTGTTCGACTTGGCCTTCGCGCTCATGCCGCCCGCTCCGCTTTCCCCCGACCGCGCGGGAAGCCCAGGCGTTCGCGGCTGGCGTAGTACTCGTGGGCGACCGCGCGCGCCATGGCGCGCACGCGGCCTATGTAGCGCGCGCGCTCGGTGACGCCGATGGCGTGGCGTGCGTCAAGCAGGTTGAAGGCGTGCGACGCCTTGAGCACCTGCTCGTAGGCGGGCAGCGGCAGCTGCTTTTCCACCAGCAGCGCGCAGTTCTTCTCGTAGCTGTCGAACTGGCCGAACAGGTTGTCGACGTCGGCGTGCTCGAAGTTGTACGCCGACTGCTCGACCTCGTTCTGCCGAAAGATGTCGCCGTAGCTGTAGTCGTCCGTCCAGGCCAGGTCGTAGACGTTGTCGACGCCCTGGATGTACATGGCGATTCGCTCCAGGCCGTATGTGATCTCGCCGGTGACCGGGCGGCACTCGATGCCGCCGGCTTGCTGGAAATAGGTGAACTGGCTGACCTCCATGCCGTTCAGCCAGACTTCCCAGCCGAGCCCCCAGGCGCCCAGCGTGGGCGATTCCCAGTCGTCTTCGACGAATCGCACATCGTCGACCAGGAAATCGATGCCCAGCGCCGCCAGCGAACCCAGGTACAGGTCCTGGAAATCGTCGGGCGAGGGCTTGAACACCACCTGGTACTGGTAGTAGTGCTGCAGGCGGTTGGGGTTGTCCCCGTAGCGACCGTCGGTGGGTCGGCGCGACGGCTGCACGTAGGCGGCGCGGAAGGGTTCCGGGCCCACGGCGGCGAGAAACGTCGCGGTGTGAAACGTGCCCGCGCCCACCTCCATGTCGTATGGCTGGAGGATGACGCAGCCGCGGTCGGCCCAGTAGCGCTGTAGCGTGAAAATGAGTTCCTGGAAATTCACGGATGACTCGTTCGAGTAAGGCCGAATGGCCTGATTGTAAAAAGCGTTGAATTATAACGGTCTCGCCGTGCCGGCGGCGAATGCTTCACGGCTGCCGGGAAACCGCGGCGGCCGTCGCCGGCTCCAGGCAGCCCGGCGCGAGACGGGGCGGCTGCCCCGCGGAGCCGATCCCGCCCGCCGGACAACGCTCCCGCTCCCGCGAGACATAAAAGCTGAAGCGGAAATTGTCGGGATAGCGCGCGGCAAGGTCCCGCGCCAACGGCAGGTAGCGGCACACCGGCCGGTCGGCCGAACGGGTCTCCTCGAGCAGCACCCTCGCCGCCTCCGGCGCGAGCGGCTGGCCGCTGCTCACCGCGGCCTCGAGCCGTGCGATGCCACGCCCGGTATCGCCGTCGATGCCGGCGAGCGCGCCCACGGCGCGAACCCAGGCCGGGGCGAGCCCGGTGTAGTAGTCGAACAGTCCCAGGAAAAAATCCGGGCGAGGGTCGTCGGGGTCGAGTTCCGCCAGCTTGCGCGCGTTGTCGCGGGCGATGAGACCGTAGCGCACGGCGCGCACCAGCCGGTGACCGACGAGCGCGACCCGCGCGATCACGCCGCTGATCACGGTGCGTGCGTATACGTTTTCCGTACTTGCCGGGTCGGCATTTTCGTCGACGGTCTCGAACAGTCGGTCCATCTCGGGGAGGATGGTGCCGGCCAGCGCCTCGGCGCCGGCATAATCGCCGATCGCGACGGCCACGGCCCACGGTCCGGCGATGTCGTACATGCGCATCAACGGATCGTCCTCGCGATCCGGCGCGGGCGCCCATACCGCCGGATCGACGTTGAGTATCCGGTCGAGCCGTTCCCGCTCGCGGCAATCGGCGCCGGCCGCCGTCGCGCCAAGGAGCGCGGCGAAAAGGCATGCCATAGCGGACGGGGTGCGTCGCCTCATGAATCGAGCAGTACCAGGTTGCGGAACTCGTCGCCGACGAACATGATCGCGCCCTGGCGTCGATCGACGCTCGACTCGGTGTAGTCGAAGACATAGACGCGCCGCACGCGAACCCGTCCGTCGTCGCGCACCAGCGACAGCGTGCCGAAGCCCACGGAGCCGTCGAGGAACTGGACGCCGGCGCTGTTGCAGTATTCGAGCGCCACCTTGTTGGCCATCTCGCGAATCTTCAGACTGTTCCAGGCAAACCAGGCAGCGCCCACGGCCAGCAGCGACAACAGCAATTCGACGGGTGAGAGCATGGCGATGGTTCGTTCGATGGGCCGGCGGCGGCGGTTCGAAGCGCGTGGCCGCCGCGGCCATTATAACGGCCGCCGCCCGCGC
Organism: Gammaproteobacteria bacterium; assembly: GCA_030429665.1. Taxonomy (GTDB): domain Bacteria; phylum Pseudomonadota; class Gammaproteobacteria; order Arenicellales; family CAJQKF01; genus BQJD01. The sequence goes on from JAUIEZ010000005.1 coordinate 75,948, forward strand.
CATTGCCCGGCCCGCGGGAAATCGTTCATATTACCGCGCCGTCATGCCGCCCGTTGACCCGACCCGGAGAGACTTCATGCCATCGACGCCGAACATACTCATACTCATGGCCGACCAGCTGACCGGCGCGCTGTTCCCCGACGGACCGGTGGCTTCGCTGCATACGCCGAACCTCGCGCGGCTCGCCGAGCGCTCGGCGCGCTTCGCGAACTGCTACACGCCGAGCCCGCTGTGCGTGCCGGGGCGGGCCGCCTTCATGAGCGGTCAGCTGCCCTCGCGCAGCGGCGTATACGACAACGCCGCCGAGTTTTCCGCCTCGGTGCCCACCTATGCCCACTACCTGCGCAGAGCCGGATACTACACGGCGTTGTCGGGCAAGATGCACTTTGTCGGACCGGACCAGCTCCACGGCTTCGAGGCGCGGCTCACGACCGATATCTACCCGGCCGATTTCGGCTGGACGCCCGACTACCGCAAACCGGGAGAACGCATAGACTGGTGGTATCACAACATGGGCTCGGTCACCGGCGCGGGCGTGGCGGAGATCACCAACCAGCTCGAGTTCGACGACGAGGTCGCCTTCCACGGCGAGGCGGAGCTGCTGCGCCTGGCGCGCGGCAACGACCCGCGGCCATGGTGCCTGACGGTGAGCTTCACCCATCCGCACGATCCGTACGTGGCGCGGCGCCGTTACTGGGATCTTTACGAACACTGCGATATTTTGGAGCCGCGCGTTCCCGCCAGACCCTTCGAGGCACAGGACCCGCACAGCCAGCGGCTGTTGCTCGCCAACGACCATGCCCGCTACGAGATCACCGACGAGAACGTGCGCGCCGCGCGGCGCGCCTACTTCGCCAACGTCTCCTACGTCGACGACATGATCGGCCGCCTGCTCGGCGTTCTCGAACGCACCGGCATGGCCGCGAACACGCTGGTGCTTTTCTGCGCCGACCATGGCGACATGCTGGGCGAACGCGGGCTGTGGTTCAAGATGAGCTTCTACGAGGGATCGTCGCGTGTGCCGTTGATGGTCGCCGGGCCGGGCATCGAGGCGCGCCGGCACGACGTGCCCGTGTCCACCCTGGACGTTGCGCCCACACTGGCACGAATTGCCGGCATGAACGACGCCGAGATCGCGCCCTGGACCGACGGCGAGTCGCTGCACGAACTTCTCGCCGGCGGCGAGCGCACGACCGGCGTGCGCATGGAATATGCCGCGGAAGGCTCGTACGCGCCGCTGGTTTCCATCCGCAAGGGCCGCTACAAGTACAACCACTGCGAGCTCGACGCGCCGCAACTGTTCGATCTCGAGTCCGACCCCGACGAGTTGACCAACCTGGCCGACGACCCGTCGCACGCCGGGATCGCCGCCGGGTTCCTCCACCAGGTGCGCAGCGACTGGGACATGGCGCGCTTCGACGCCGAGGTTCGCGACAGCCAGGCGCGCCGCTGGGTGGTCTACGACGCCCTGCGCCAGGGCCGGCACACGCCCTGGGACTTCGAACCCGCCCGGCGCAGCTTTGACCGCTTCATGCGCAACCACATGGATCTGAACGTGGTCGAGGAGCGGGCGCGCTTCCCGCGCCGGTAGCACGCGTTTCCCCGGGGACACCGACATTCCGTTGCGGGATTCACGCTGCGGCGACCCGTCGATCAGCAGCCGAGCTGCCGCGCCAGGTCGACGAAATCCTTGGCGTGCATCGAATTGGCCGGGTCCGGCGACACGTCCTTGGGGCGATCTTCGCCGAACTCGGCCGGCCGCTCTACGTAGGCCGTTTCGAGACCGCACCCGCGCGCCGCGGCGAGGTCGTCCTGGTGTGCCGCCACCAGCATCACCGCGCCCGGCGGGACGTCGAAAACGTCGGCAACGCCGAGGTAGGTGGCCGGATCGGGCTTGTAGGCCCGGAACACCTCCGCCGACAGGATGCAGTCCCACGGCAACCCCGCGTTTTTCGCCATGTTCGCCAGCAGGCCGATATTGCCGTTGGACAGCGTGCAAACGAGATAGCGCGCCTTGAGCCGGCGCAGTCCCTCGACGCTGTCCGGCCACGGTTCGAGGCGATGCCAGACACGGTTCAGTTCGCCGCGCTCCTCCTCGCCGAGCGACGTCACGCCGAAGTCCGCCAGCACGTCGTCGAGAATCATGCGGTGCAAATCGTCTATGCGGGTCCAGCCGAGTTCTCCGGACATCACCCGCGCCATGGCGGGCTTGTATCCGGCCCGCCACGCGCGGGCAAACTCGGCCGCATCGACGCCCAGCGCCAGCGCATCGACCTCGCGGGCGATCGAGCCGTGCCAGTCGACCACGGTCCCGAAAACATCGAAGGCGAGAACGCGAAGGCCCGATACGTCGGTGATGTTCATGCGACTGCTCCGTGCCGGTTGAGTGACGCGCCGCCGTATCGCGGCTCGACGGCGCCGGGGCGACCACTATAATCGAAGTCCAGCCGAACGCCGCGCCGGCGGTCGACACCGACGCATCGATGCCCCCATGGCGAAAGCGCAACGATTCGAAAATCTGCTCGCCGAGGCCCGCGCCTGCCGCCGCTGCGCCGACCGCCTGCCGCACGGCTGCCGCCCGGTACTGCGCGCGTCCGTGTCGTCGACGCTGCTGATTGTCGGCCAGGCGCCGGGCACCCGCGTGCATGAGACGGGCATTCCCTGGAACGACGCCAGCGGCCGCCGGCTACGCGAGTGGATGGCCGTGGACGAGGAGACTTTCTACGATACCTCGCGCGTCGCCATTATTCCGGCCGGCCTGTGCTATCCCGGCAAGGGGCGAAGCGGCGACCTGCCGCCGGTGCCCGAATGCGCGCCGTTGTGGCACGGCCGGCTGCGCCCGCACCTGGTCAACGTGCGCCTGACGCTGCTCGTCGGCCAGTACGCCCAGGCCCACTACCTGGGCCGGCGCCGGCGCGGCACACTGGCCGAAACGGTACGCGCATGGCGCGAGTTCGGGCCCGACCTGCTGCCCCTGCCCCATCCCTCGCCCCGCAACACGTTGTGGCTGAAACGAAATGACTGGTTCGAAACCGAAATCGTACCCATGTTAAGAACGAGGGTCAGAAATGCACTGACCCGGGAGGCGCGCGCATGAAGGTTTCCATCATCGGCGGCACCGGATTCGTCGGCAGCTACCTGGTCGACGAATTGCTGGTGCGCGGCCACCATCCACGATTGCTAGTGCGGCCGGGCAGCGAGGAAAAAGTTCAGTCCCGGACGCAGTGCGACGTGATCACCGGCGAGCTTTCGGACCGTCACGCGCTGGAGGAATGCATGAGCGGCGCGGAAGCAATGATCTACCTGATCGGCATACTGCGCGAGTTTCCGCGACGCGGCATTACCTTCGAGACCGCCCAATACCGTGGATTCGCCGACAGCCTGGAAGCCGCGCGCGAGGCCGGCATCGCCCGCGTCGTGCTGATGAGCGCCAACGGCGTGGAGCGCGCCGCCGTTCCGTACCAACGGACCAAGCTTCGGGCGGAGCACCTTCTCGCCGAGAGCAGCGTCGACTGGACCGTGTTCCGCCCCAGCGTGATCTTCGGCGACCCACGTGGACGCATGGAGTTCTGCACCCAGCTCAAGGGCGAACTGGTCGATCCGCCGCTGCCCGCGACCCTGTTCTTTCCCGGGCTCAATCCTCTAAAGGCGGGCGAGCAACCGATGTCGCCGGTGTACGTCGGCGACGTTGCCCGGTCGTTCGCGGCCTGCCTGGACGACCCGTCGAGCTTCGGCCAGGTCTACCCGCTGGGCGGACCGCGCACGCTAAGCTGGAAGGAGATCGTCGGCACCATCGCGCGCGCCGCCGGCAAACCCGGCAAGCTGACGATGCCGGCGCCGGCATGGGGGGTGAAGGCGGTGGCCCGGGTCATGGAGGGTTTTTCCTGGTTTCCGCTGACCGCCGACCAGGTGACCATGCTCATGCAGGGCAACGATTGCGACGGCAGCCGCGCCTTCCGCCAGTTCAACATCGAGCCGACGAGCTTCGACACGGCGGCGCTGGGTTATCTCGAGGGAAACTGACACCCCGCCGGCCGGGCGACGCGCGGCGGCAGGCTTTGCGCCGCCGTACCACCCTATGGCGCGTGACAGACCGCCTCGGTGTTGTTGCCGTCCGGATCGAGGACGAAGGCCCCGTAGTAGTTTTCGTGGTATTGGGGGCGAACGCCGGGCAAGCCGTTGTCCTCGCCGCCGGCCGCCACCGCCTCGCGGTGGTACG
>JAUIEZ010000133.1 GCA_030429665.1 Gammaproteobacteria bacterium
TCCCTGGAGTCGCGCCGCAAATCGCTGCAGGCCGAAGTCGAATCCATGCAGGGAGAGCGCAACAAGGTGTCGAAGGAAATCGGTCGGCTCAAGTCCAGGGGCGAAGATGCCGCCGAAGAGATCGCGCGCATGACCGAGCTCGGCGACAAGCTCGAGGCAGGCGAAACCGAGCTGAACCAGGTGCAAACCGAGTTGGGGGCATTGTTGCAATCGCTCCCCAACCTGACACACGAAAGCGTGCCGGTGGGCAAGGACGAGAGCGACAACCGCGAGGAACGCCGCTGGGGCGAGCCGCGACGTATCGATTTCGAAGCGCGCGACCACGTTGACCTCGGCTCGGGTCTTGCCATGCTGGACTTCGAACTGGCGACCCGCATTACCGGCTCTCGATTCGTCGTCATGCGATCGCAAATCGCCCGTATGCACCGGGCGTTGATTCAGTTCATGCTCGACCTGCATACCCGCGAGCATGGATACACGGAGTACTACGTTCCCTACCTGGTAAACGCGGACTCGCTGTTCGGCACGGGACAGTTGCCCAAGTTCGAGGAGGATCAGTTCAAGACCACGGACGATCCGCCGTACTACATGATTCCGACGGCCGAGGTGCCGGTGACCAACATGTTCCGCGACGCTATCGTCGGCGAGGACGAGTTGCCCATTCGCTGCGTGGCGCATACGCCGTGTTTCCGAAGCGAGGCCGGCTCCTACGGCAGGGATACCCGCGGCATGATTCGGCAACACCAGTTCGAGAAAGTGGAGCTGGTACAGATCGTGCATCCGGAACGCTCCTACCACGCGCTGGAGGAGCTGACCTCGCACGCCGAAACGGTGCTGCAGAGACTCGAGCTGCCGTACCGGGTCGTCTGCCTGTCCACGGGCGATATCGGATTCTCATCCGCCAAGACCTATGATCTGGAGGTCTGGTTGCCCGGCCAGAATGCCTACCGGGAGATCTCGTCCTGCAGCAACTTCGAGGCGTTCCAGGCGCGCCGCCTGAAAGCCCGGTTCCGACCGGCCGGTGGACGAACCGAGCTGGTACATACGTTGAACGGGTCGGGATTGGCGGTCGGCCGCACGCTGGTGGCGATACTCGAGAACTACCAGGATGCCGACGGATCGGTCAATGTTCCCGCGGCGCTGGTACCGTATACGGGGTTTGAACGCATCGAGCGTGCTTGATCGCTAGTGCCGGCCCGGTTCCCGGCATGCTGTAGGGCTCGTTTCGAGAGGGTACCGCTACTTGCCCGCTGTCATGCAATGCAGGATATGAGACAAAGTCATTAACTTGCTGAATTAATTGAATTATACGCTCGTCGCTTGGCTAAGATCCGACGATTCGTAGACAGGAGCGGCAGTTATGCGGGCGGTGTTCGAAATGTAATTGATTTCTGAAATTGTCGATTCAAACCTGTTCATTTTGTTGGTATGATGGATGAAAATTAAATCTATATGTGGTGGGTGCTGATGGCCGATACCGGGCCGCGCGAAAGTGGACATCGTCGGGTGCTGGCGAATGACTGAATGGAGAACCGATCAGATGGTTAATCGACTTCGAATCGCAACCGTCCCGGTCGCCATCATGGCGCTCGCCTGGTCGACGCAGACCATGGCGCTGTACCAGGACGACGTGCACATATCGTCGGACCGGGACATCATTTCGGCGGACGTCAATGCGCGCGTGCATGACGAAATTCGTACGTTTCTCGACAGCGGCTACCCGATACAGTCGGTGTACCTGCACGGGGTCGCGCTCGGCTTTACGATCGACGACATCGTGTACCTGTCGGTTTCGGTACGACCCGACGAGGCGGAACGTTATCTCGACGTGGCGCTCGACATGCTTCCCACGTTGCCTGCCTGGGCGTGCCGCGACCAGTCGGAAACCGCCGACGCTCGCTACGCGCCAGTACAGTCGGCCGACGAACTCGGACCGGTGGTGTCGTTGTCGACGATCACGAGCAAGTTCTTCGACGAGAATATCCGCCTGTCGCCGATGCCGGAATGGACACGCAACCATGCCCACCTGCGCGTACCGACAAACGAGTTGGCCGACCTGGTAGGGGACGGATACTGGTACCGGAACGACAGGGACGACCGTCCGGTGAACGAGGCCGTGTTCGTTTCCCTGTACCGGTATGAACAGCAGGTCGTGGTGGACGGCAATCTCGGCCAGGTCCGGGACGCCATCGAACGAGGCGACGCGGCTACGCCCGTGGTAGTCATCTACAACAACGAGATGCAGCGGCCAGTCAGCGATTTCGGGGAAGGGCCACGACTTGCGGACGTTGTCGGCGCGTATCTCGGGCAGGAAATCAGTCTTACCTCCGTGCCCGATTGGCGCGATCCGTATAGCGACTACCAGCATACAGCGTCGATTGAGGAGTTCGAGGAGTTTACGACGATTCCCACGCGCGAGGAGATCGACGATGCGCGCTGGGACAAGATCGTTACCGAGTTGCGGGCCGACGGCTTTCAAAGAAAACCGGTCATTGTTTCTATGTACTTCGATTCGAGTCGCGTCTGGGTAGATCAACCGGATCGATTGACGGCTGCTCGCGAACTGGGCATGGAGACGGTGCCGGTGGTTTATTTGCACCACAGCATCGACCGGCTGCCGTGCGGCGTCGCACCGGGCCGGGATTGCGAGGAGCGCATACGCAGGGCCGCCGAACTGGCGAGTCAACGAAGTGCCACCGCGCGCAGTAATTAGAGATAGTCACCTGGGCACCGTTGCGAAGCATGTGTATTAGCAGACACTGCGTGTTCAATTCACGCCTGAGTCCCATCGTCGCCGCGTTACTGGGCCTCGCGCCGATGATCGCCGTTGCGCAGACCGACATCGGCTCGCTGCCGAGGGTGTCGGCGCCCGGCGCCTACGGCGATTCCCCGACCACCGGCGTCACCGCCGCGTCCTCCACGCAGCGCGCCCTGTCGCCGCCGCCCGGCGTGGGATCGGAAGCCGCGACCGGATTCAGCATGAGCATCGGGCTCGGGATGTCGCGACATTCCAACCCCGAACGAATCGGTGACGACAGCGAATCCGATACGTCCTATGTCGTCACGCCGTCCCTGCGTTACGGCGGGGAACTCGGCCGGCATGGCTACGAGATTGGATACAGCGCCGGATCCGAAAGCTACCAGGATTTCGATACCGAGGATTCCGACTACCAGCGCCTGGGCGGCGCACTTCGCCTCGATCTTACCCGGATCCTCATCGCGGACATTTACGCCAGCCGTACGGAGGCCGAGGAACAACGCGGCACGTCGGGCTCGCGCGAAATCGGCGTGAACGAGGACGAGGACGAGTACACCTACGACACGGTCGGTGGCCGAATCACGCTGGGGCGGCGCTCCAACCTGCTGCAACTCTACGTCGGCGCCGAGGCCAACTCGATCGAATTCACCAACAACAACCAGGGCATCCGCGACCGGGACGAGGATCTCGTCGAGGCCGGACTGTTCTTCAACGTGGGTGCGGCCACGGCGCTGTTCCTCCACGTAACCGAAACGGATATCGACTACCTCATAGGCAACCCGTCGCTAGACAATACCGAAACGACGGTTACCGGGGGCGTGACCTGGGAACCCACCGCCGCTATCTCCGTGTTGCTCGAGGCGGGCCAACTGGAGAAGGAGTATGACGACCCGGCCATAGAGGGATTCGACGGCAGCACGTACTTGGCCAAGATCCGTTGGTCGCCGCGCGACCGCACCAGTCTCTCGCTGTATACGTCCCGGAGGACCGAGGAAAGTTCTTTCGCGGGCTCGTCGTTCTATGTCAGCGAGGTCAGCGGGGTCGACGTTTCACAGCAGCTCGGCAACCGAGCATCGGTGACGCTTCATTACGCGGTGGCGGACGACGAGTATTCCGACGGGCGCCAGGATGACATTACGGATTACGGCATTGCCTTCGGCTATAGCGTGTTCGACTGGATGGACCTCGGTCTCAGCTATAACATCGTCGATCGGGAATCTACCGATGTCGACGATGACTACGAAGACGAAATTGTCAGCCTGTTCGTAAACATCAAGCCCTACTTCGGCGGTAGCGAGTAATCGACGACGGTTGCTTCGACTGTCGCCGGAGCGCCTTCCCGGGTCGTTTCGGCCTCTCGTCGTACTGAATACGTACCAGTATTCGCGTTCGCGATGGTATGCGCATCTACAGTCCGTGCAATTTTCCAGGTTTGATTCTTGGTAGTCGCCGTATCGTCGATGTCCCCGGAAGCGGGGCGCCTAGCCGAACTGCAACCGCTGCGGGGCGGCGTATGGACAATGATGCGATCGACGAGGAACGCGCCAGGTCGAGTTGACCGCGAAAGTCCGTGAGACGAAGACGGTATCTGGTCAGCACACAACGCGACCTGCGGGAACGACCGATAAGGTAACTGGATCGCCCGCGTCTCAGGTCTGTATCAATCTCTGCGAGTCCCCCTCCAACGCGACACAGGTCAGGATGCCGGAATCGTAGGCACCCGTATCGATCCCGATCCGGTTCGGCAGCAGTTCGGCCACGTCGGTGACCGTATGTCCGTGGACGATAATTTTTTCGTGTATTCGCGTCGAGTCCGTGAATGTTTCGCGCACGCGGAGCAGGTCCCAAGCCGATTGCTTTTCCAGTTCGGTGCCGGGCCGGATGCCGGCGTGGCAGAAAAAGTAATGTCCTTCGCTGTGCGACAGGGCGCAATTGCGCATGAATGCAAGATGGGTTTCGGGCAGGGCGTCGAAAAGCATCCGACCAAGTTCAACGAACTCCCGGGTCCGGCTCGGAATAGGTCCCGAGTACACGTCGTAGCTGGCGAGCGTCGCCACACCGCCATAAGTCAGCCACGTCTCACCGATGCCAGGGTCAACCAGGAAATCGAGCAACGATTGTTCGTGGTTGCCGCGCAGAAACACGGGCCGCATGCCCGGCAACGGGTCGTCGATGAGGAATTCGATCACCGCCCGTGAATCCGGTCCACGGTCGATATAGTCGCCGAGGAAAACAACAGTCGACTGGCCGTCGAAGCCGTTCGCATCTTCGACAATGCGATTGCAGAGCGTGCTCAGCAGGTCGGCACGGCCGTGTATGTCGCCGATGGCATACACGCGGGTGCCTTCCGGCAGCCAGGGGTCGACGGGATCGCGTCGGCGACGGGTAACCGTGTCAATGCATCGGTGCAATGGCAGCCTCCAGTCGGGTGAGTAGCGCCGTTTTCCCGTTTCGCAGGGTTGCAACGAAAGTCGTTGCATGTTCAAGGTGCATGAAGTGAAGAAAACTGGCGAAGGTGCCGTGGATCGGTCGTGGCGATCCCAGCAAGAATTGGGCGCAATGATACCGCCTCTACCACCGGTCGTGGAAACAAGCGCCCGCCCTTCGTAGCCATGACGCTCGAACTTCATCCGGCGGAACTCGATGCCGGCGACCTGAATACCGCGGCGTGCGCGGTTACCTCTCCAGGTCAATGGCGATTGTCTTGTTTGGGTCTACCAGGGAACGCTAACTGCTCAAGTACGTGTTCGCGGAAACTCAATTGCTCGGTATCAACATCAAGTGATAGACTCAACTAATTGAAAATATGGGTGCAATCTTACGTGGAATCGCTGGTCGATCTGTTGGTCCGATCGATGGCGCCAGTATCATCCACGGACGCGCGATTCTCCCGTTTCTCGGAGTGGTTGGCGCTCGGTGTGACGTGACCCTTGCGGTGGTCGATACCGCCGTAGCGTCCGACGGTGCATTCGTGGTGAGCTTCGGAAGTGCGTTCGTGGAAGTTGGCGAAATCACCACTGAACATTACTACCGCCACGCGACCGGTCCGTTGCGCAACGCGCCGATCGTCGATTTGAAATGGATCACCCGTGTCGACGACTCCGTTGATCGTACGAACGAGCACGCCGCTTCCGGATTTGCGTGCCGCTTCGAAGGAGGGGGTCACGAGGAACCCTTACTGTATCGATTGCGGAAATCTCCATCGCGATCCTCGTTTGGGCCTTGATCGCATTTGGTGACAACCTCTCGTTATTGGTATATGTATACTTGAATCGATAAATTCGATAGAAGTTATGGATTCGTTAACAGGGCCCGATGCTTATGGAATCGATGTCGTGCGAAATCGAACGAAACCGTTACAATGAGGCGACAATCCGCTTGTCGGTCAAATTCGACCGATTGTCGGGGCAATGTCAATGTACCTAATGGTCAATATGAAGGATGAGGGGCCGTATGGAATGCTGTCGTGAAGCACTGTGCGAGATTTCATCGGACGAGGCTTCAAGTAGATTGGAATCCATGATCATTCGACGGTTGCAGGATTTTCTCGCTCTTATCGCCACCATCGTTGCCATCGCGATGCCGCATGCTGCCGTTGCGCAGTCGGCCGACGAGGACTACATCCTTGGCGTCGGCGACACCCTGAATATCCAGGTTTTCGGCGAGCCGGACCTCAGTTTCGATGCGCTGCCGGTGGTTGACGAAGGGAATATCGTCATGCCGCTTATCGGCGAGGTGCGCGTCGCCGGCATCAGCGTGCGAGGCGCGCAGGCGGAGATACGGCGTCGCCTCGCCGACGGCTACCTGATCAACCCGGAGGTAACGGTCTCGGTGTCAGGCCGCCGGCCGATCTACGTCGTCGGCGAAGTGCGCAATCCGGGCCGCGTTTCCTATTCGGTAGGGATGACGGTTCGCAATGCCATCACCCTGGCAGGAGGACTCTCCGAGCAGGGAGACGATCGCAACATCGTGGTCGAACGCCCGGCCGCGGCGAACGGTACTTTTCGAGTCGATCTCGGCAGCGAGCTGCGCCCGGGCGATACGGTCAACGTTGGTCGTATCGCGACATTCGACGTCCGTGGCGCGGTTCAATATCCCGAAAACCTGCGGTACCAGCCGGAGACGACCCTGAGGCGGGCAATCGAGCTGGCGGGCGGATTCGGCGACAATGCCGACACCGGCAATATCAAGCTGGAACGCGGCGGCAAGGTGTATGACGTGGCCGGATCGCTCGATTCGGTGCCCGTCGCGCCGGGAGACGTGCTGACCGTCGGCCGTCTGTCCGAGCAAGCGCAGGCACAGCTTCATGTATTCGTACAGGGGGAAGTCATGCGGGGCGGACGCTACGAATACGTCGACGGCATGACTGTGGAGAAAGCCATCGTCCTAGCCGGCGGTTTCAGTGACCGGGCCTCGCGGCGAAAAATCGACATCAGGCGGGACGGCGATCCACCGGTAATGCTCAATCGGGTGGATCTTACCGATATCGTGCTCCCCGGGGATATAATCACCGTGGGCGCCAGCATTTTTTGAGGCCGAAATCCGAAGTTGAACTACATCGACAAAGAGCCGGTCCCTTTCGGCGTTTCCCCCGGGCGAACCAGCCGGGAGACGGGCAGGGATTTCGAGGAAGAAGACGGGCTCAATCTCCTGGAGTACTGGCGACTCCTGCGCAAGCACTGGTTGTCCATCCTGTTGCTTGGCATCGCCGGGTTCGTGTTGGCGCACTGGTACGCGCGCACGATCGTGCCGATCTACTCATCCGGTGTCACCGTGGTCATCGACAACAGCCGCGGCGCGGCAACGGGGGTGGTGGACGACTATTCCTACTATTACGCCGCGCAGATGTTCTACAACACCCAGCAGACCGTGTTGTCGAGCCGGGAGTTGTCGGAACGCGCCGCGCGAAGGCTTGATCCCGCGGAGCGGGAGCGCTTGCTGCGGCGTCCGGAGCCCGGTGCCGTCGACAAGATCATCGCCAACGTTTGGGGTCGGCTGAAGACGACTTTCGGCAATGGCGAGGACGACAATCCGACGGTAGCCAAGCCCACGCCGTCGTCCGAAACGTCACCGGAGCCACTGGGCGCAAACGGTGAGTGGACGAGATACGGCGGGATCATTCAGGGCGGCAAGCGCATATCGCCGAGCCGCGACAGCAGCCAGATCGTGACCATCAGGTTTTCGTCCCACGACCCGGAAATGGCTGCGCGCGTCGCCAACGCACTGGCCGACGCCTACATAGAATACACGGCGGAAACCCGCGAAACGATCTCCGAACAGTCCGGTCGCTGGCTCGCGCAGCAGGTCGAGCGAATGCGCGAGAAGCTGACCGAGTCGCAGAATGCCTTGCAGGAGTTCCAGGTCAGGGAGGGGCTGCTCAACCTGGAGGACGTCAAGAGCCTGGCCTCGGCCCGATTGCAGGCGCTGAACGAGAAGGTCACCGACGCCAAGCGTAACTACGACGAACTCTCCAAGCGATACGGGCCCAAGCATCCGCAACTGATCCGCGCCAGGACCGAGCTCGACGCGGCCCGGGAACAGCTCTCCCAGGAATCGAAATCGATCGTGCTGGACACTGAAAAGCGATATCAGCTCGCCAAGCTAGAGAACGACGTGCAGAGCAACCAAGAGGTCTACGAGCTTTACCTGTCGCGATTCAAGAAAATGGACGTGACGACCAATGAAACGATTTCTCCGGTATACGTGCTCGATCGCGCGCAGGTCCCCGGAGGACCCGTGAAACCGGACAAGCAGCGAATCGGAATGATTGGACTGTTCGGCGGTCTTTTCCTGGGCGCGTTGCTTGCATGGGTGAGAGAGAAACTCGATAACACGTACCATACCCCTGTCCAGATAGAGCAGGAATTCGGCGTACCGAATCTCGGCACGGTGCCGTTTCTCGGCCGCGAAGACAGCCGCATGGGACGGCGCATGTCGCGACGCAGCCACAAGTCGAGCAAGTTTTCGCTCGAGCGATTCTACTCTCACTATGGCAAATCGCCCTACGCGGAATCGATCAACCATATCCGCACCGGGATTATCTACTCGCGAGCCGAGAATACGCCGAAGACGATCCTGATTACCTCGGCCGTTCAATCGGAAGGCAAGACTACCCTTGCCATCAATCTGGCGCTGGCGCTTGCGCAGGTGGGCTCGACGCTGCTGATCGATGCCGATCTGCGCAAACCGCGGGTGCACCAGGTGACGCGCGAAAAATCGAACGCGGGCGGGCTGGTGGAGTTGATGGTCGGCCGCGCCGAAGCGAAGGACGTGCTTATAAAGGACGAAGACAGCAGCCGGCTTACGTTCCTCAAGAGCGGCGTCATTCCGCCGAATCCCCAGGAATTGTTGTCCTCGCGCAAGTTCGACGAGCTTCTACACGAGTTCGAGAAGCAATACGATTACATCCTGATCGATTGCGCGCCGGTGGTGCCGGTCAGCGACGCACTCGTCCTGGCGAGAAAAGTGGATGCATTGATGCTGGTAATCAGGGCTGACAGTACGCCGACGGAGATGGTCAGGGATGCCGTCAAACGCATAGAAAGCGTCAACGCGCCCCTCGTCGGTACCGTGTTGTCACATTTCGACCATCGCCGGCATTCCCACTTCGGGCGGTACGCGTACTACTCGAAATACTACTCGTACGCCTACGGCAAAAAGTCGTAGGTTTCATGTACCGCCTGGCACTGTTGCTCGTTGCCGTTGGTCTCGGCTTCGCCGCCGTGTTCGTCGGCTCGAATACCATGGCGCATTACCAGGCTTGGCGCCTCGTCGTCGAAATAGAACAATGGGACCGCTCACAGGAGCTTCCCGAAAGCCGAAAACTGGCGCATGCCCTGGAAACGGTCGAGCGTCTGATTCAACGTCGTCCAAAGAATCCACACTTGCGGTTGCTTGCCGCATCACTTTACGAGTGGCGCGCGTATCTGCAGCGATACAGCCGGCGCAGCGCAAACGAGTCTCGTCGTAGGGCTCTCGATCACGTCGATGCGGCTATCGCCCACAGGCCGCTTTGGGGAAGGGCATGGGGTGCACGCGTAAATATCGGCAGTAGATTGGGCGACGGGTGGAATCGTGAGTTGGTCGACCATCTGGATACGGCACTGCGATTGGGTAGATACGATCTCGATACCGAACGGCAACTGGTTCCGTTCGTCATTCGTGAATGGGAAATGTTGCCAATGGAAACTAAAGACTGGGGGAGGGGGTTCATTATCGAGTCCTACTATCGGTCGGGTCTCGCGCGTAGCTACATAGACGACGTGCTCGCCTTTTACCCGGGACATCCCCTGCGGCAGGCGTTGTGGAACGCAAGGCCGCGAACCTGACGTGTCGGGCGCGGATTCAACGCTATCTTTGTTCGAGCCCCGATTGCAGGACGTAGGTTTGGACAAGGATCAATCGAGTCGATGATTCGTCCGGCAGTTCGCTACTATCTTTGCGTCGTCGTCATTGCTTCGCCGCTGCCACTGGGTTCCAACAGGCAATGGGCGATCGATGTACTGCTCGCGGCAACGCTTGTCGTGGCGGCCGCGACTTGCCTCGCCCAGGCTGCGTCGCACAGGTGTCGAAAGTCGTCGCGCATCGCCGTCTTCGCGACCGTGCCGCTCGTGTTGTGGATTGCCTTTGTACTTGTACAAGTGGTCGTTGGGCGCGTCATCGCGGGCGATCAATCGGAAGTCATTCGGCATGGAGGCGATGTACTTGCCGCCTACTTCGCGGCGCCTTGGTGGCTTCCGTTCTCGCTCGACCCGACGTCGTCGATCAATCAACTACAGCGAAGCATTCTGTACCTGCTACTTTTCGTTCTAGCGCTTTACTCGGTTCGCTCGAGCAGACACGTCAGACTGTTGCTCTGGGCTTTTATGGTCTCTGCCTTGACTCAAGTCGGAATCTCGTTTTTTGAACATCTGCAACAGGCAGAACTGTTCAATACGACCAAGAAGCTCGGCGACATCACGGGCTCGTTTGCGAATCGCAATCATTTTGCCGGATATCTTGCGAGTGCCGCGGCTGCCGCATTCGGTGTCGTCATCGCGCGAGTCGGTCCCGGTGATTCGCATACGATGAATCGTTACCGGCACGCTATCGCGCGTTTGCTGGACATGCTCATGGGTCCAACATTCCTACTGTTCCTGGTCGCGATGGTGATGACGGGCGCCGCGGCGGTGTCCGGATCGCGCGGCGCGGTTCTCGCCCTGTTCGGCGGACTCGTTCTGGGTGTCGTCTGGCGTCTCATAGCCAATCGTGGCCAAGGTGCATTTTCGATGCTTGTTGTAACGAGCATCGTTGGAGCAGTTGCATTCATAACATTGAACGAGACGCTTGTTCTTTCCCGACTCGCGGAACTTGTCGATGGTATCGGTCGGTCGGGGCGTCTAGGTGAGTGGCAACTGGCCGTGCGCGCTATTTTGGAAAGGCCGATTGCCGGCTATGGCGTAGGATCGTTGATCGACGGTTTGAGCGTGCACCGAAACGGTGCATTGCCGACGTTAACCTACGATCACGTGCACAACGTGTATATCGAGATCCTCGTGGAGTCCGGCTTGATCGGATTCGGTTTGCTCGGCTGGTTTGTCCTTCAGGTGCTCGCCGCAACGTCCGCGAACCTTCGCGCGCGGTCGACGATTGGCGCCGAATACTCGTTTGCCGCGCTTTTATCGCTACTCGTCATGCTGTTGCACGCGTTTGTCGAGTTCAACCTCAAGATTCCTTCCGTCACTACGATATTTATCATTGTCTCCGGTGCGATGCTGGCCGAGGCTCGGGCAATAAGATCATACGCAAGACGATAGGTAACGCAGGCTGTTGCTGACGACCTGTCAGTCATGTAGATTGATCTGTTCAATCATTGAACGCAACCTATGCGATACAAAGCTTCGCAGGGCGGTAGCGTGCCTGAATACGAAAAGCAAGGCTGGCCTGTACCAAGAGTGATATGACGATTAGGGTCGTCGTTCCTTGATATCAGACGAACTCAGTTATCGAATCTTCAAGCTGCTCGAATCGAATCCCGATCTGACCCAGCGGGAGCTCGCGCATCGGTTGGGTATTAGCCTCGGCAAGACCAACTACTGCATGAGAGCGCTTGTTGAGAAGGGATGGATCAAGGTAAGTAATTTCAAGAACAGTAACAACAAGCTCGCTTACGTTTACTTGCTCACGCCTTCGGGCCTCATGAGAAAGATGCAGGTCACCCGGCGGTTTCTGCAGCGTAAGCAGGCGGAGTACGACCAACTCAAGGAGGAGATCGCGCGACTTGAGGCGGAGGTCGGGGATGCCGGGAAATGAGATCCGAAATTCTTCGCTCCACGGGTGAGGTGCGATCGGCAAATCTGCATGCTCCGTCCGATGCGGTCGAACATTTTTCACTCTCGCGCCTGCGCAGCAACGTGCTGCTCGTCATCGGCTTGCTACTGGTCAACAAGTTCGGGATGCCGGGAAACATCGTTTGTTACCTGATTCTTTTCGTCATGTCGATGAAAAACCCGGAAGGCGCGATAAAGGCGCTGAGCATATCCGGACTCATCATCCTGGCGAGCGACTTTTTCGTCTCCCATGCAGGACCCATCGGCATGCTGAAATTTCTGCTGCTCGCCGCGGCGGGATTTACCATCATCCGTTCCGTTCACAATCCGTTCGGTAAGACTTTCCTGCAACTCTTGCTGGTATTCGGATTCGTCGCCGGGCTGTTGTCGATCTACAACGGCTATTTTGTCGAAGTATCGCTGCTGAAAAACGCTTCGTTTATCTATGGCGCCTTCTGC
>JAUIEZ010000134.1 GCA_030429665.1 Gammaproteobacteria bacterium
GAACCCGAGCAAACTCGGGGAGTTTACACCAATTGGCTTGGACAGACGAATGGCGGACCAGGCTCTATTTGTTGGATTGGATATTAATGGATATCGTGCACGATGCCTTGAGGCTTGGAGGGGGACTAATGCGACACGCCGTGAACCCGGGCCCAGCCACCGATCAAAGATCGGTGTCGTTCGATTCTCGCTGCAAGCTAGCGCTTGCAAGGCGCTCGGTCTCACCCCTGGGGGCTCGCGAGCGGCGTCCTTGCCGCTCGACGGTCGCCTTAGTCCCCCTCCAAGCCGCAAGCCTATCAGCTTCAGTGTTCTTTTCTTTTCGATCATTGTTCGCTACGAGAAATAGGAATATTCATGCGGCGCTCGATTGAGTGCATGGAGCTGCGGTTTTCTCATCTAAAAGTATCTCTGGATTGCGAAGGGTCGAGGAGCAGGTGGGGCAGATGGAGACCGTCGAGCGACAGGGATGTCGCTCGCGAGCCCCCATGGATGGGTTTACGGCGTGTCTCCATCTGCCCTACCTGCTGCTCGGCCCGGCTGGCACTTCGCTAGTTAGCGTCATTTAGCGTCATGAAGAGTGATCCAGAAAATAAGTCTGTGTAGCCTCTAAAAATTCGAGGGGCAGGCGATTACCTCTCTGCATGCTATGATGCTCGCAGTTGTGATTGCAGGAAACAAAATTGGCCGACAAGAGTATTTACTGGTACGACTTCGAAACCTTTGGCAGGGACCCGCGGCGGGATCGTGCCAGTCAGTTTGCTGGCATTCGTACGGACGAGGATCTCAACATCATCGGCGAGCCGCTGGTGATGTATTGCAAACCGGCGAACGATTTCATACCCAGTCCCATGTCCTGCAATCGCCCCGCCGCATTGAGGCGGGGCGCCACCTGGAAACCCAGGTCCGCCGACACCAACTGGCCCGCGCGGCGACCGCTGGCTTCGACCAGCGCGAGGATGCCGGGGCGGCAACGACCGGCATTGATGCGTTTGAGCCCCTGAGCGACGAGGATGCGATTGTTCGCGTCGAGACGCACCAGGTCCGCGTAGGTGCCGAGCGCCACGAGATCGAGGTACTCCGCCATGTTCGGCGGCTGGATGCCGAGCGCGCGAAACCAGCCCGACTCCCCGAGAAGTCGACGCACCACGGAAAGCACGTAGAACACCACGCCCACCCCCGCCAGGTGCTTGCTGGGAAAATCGTCGCCGTCGATGTTCGGGTTGACGATGGCATCGGCCTCGGGCAGCACGTCGCCCGGGAGATGGTGATCGGTCACGACCAGCGCAATTCCGAGTTGCCTCGCCCGCCGCGCGCCGTCGATGCCGGCGATTCCGTTGTCTACCGTCATTAGCAGTCCGGGTGATTGCCGTGCGGCGATGTCAACGAGTGCTGACGACAGACCGTAGCCAAGTCGAAAGCGATCCGGCACCAGGTAAGTCGGCGCCACGGCGCCCATGGCGCGCAGCGCGAGCACCGCCAGCGCACAGCTCGTGGCGCCATCGGCGTCGTAATCGCCCAGGACCACGATGCGTGACCGGTTGCGAACGTGATCGGCAATCAGGTTCGCCGCGACGTCGATGTTGCGCATGCCCGTTGGCGGCAACAAATCGCGATTGGAGAACGACAGCTGGTCGATCGACGTAATTTGCCGATTGGCCAGAACTCGGGCGATGACCGGATTGAGCCCTTCCGCTCCCTCGACATGCTCACCGCCCTCCCGGCGCCGAATCGTCTTTCCGAAGCGCACGCCAGTCTAGAGAGTCAGGGTGAGACGGATATTCACTTTGCCCGGCTCGATCTTGTCGATACTGACCGCCGAGACCGACACCTTGTGCCGGCGCAACGAATCCAGCCAGGCCAGCCACGGGTCGAAGGGGACGTTGTCGAACCACACCCGTACGCTGCCTCTTTCGCCAGGCTGCATTCGCTCGATGTTTTCGCGCAGACCGGCCCGGGTCGCCGACTCTTCCACCACGGTCAACAACGGCGGCGCGTCGGGCGCCTCACGGTCTTCGCGTAGGGCCAACAACCCGCGATGTTGTCGGACCTGGCCCCGCATCCACTGCAGGTCGGCGGCCTGGGTTGGAACCTGCTTGCGAAGCATGTTCAACCTCTGATAACCGGGCTCGAGAATCGCGACGTAGATGACGCTGGCGAGCACGGCAATGGACCCGGCGATCAGTAGCGCTCTCTCGCGACGATTCAATGATCGAAGATAGGTGGCGATCATCCCGATGCCCCTGCCTTCAGTCGATAGCGGCCGGTGACGCGATCGTCGAGAGCCCCCGAACCGACGAGTTCCACCTCGAGCCCGCTGCGGCTGAACTGCGTTTTCAGACGATCGAGGTCTGCGAAATTACGAACGGCACAAACGATCTCGAGGGTTTCGTCGCGAAATGACACTTCCTCGAGGGAGGTGTCTTTCGAACGCATCGCCGGCACCACGGCGACGAGAAGCCGCTGGAACTCTCCTCCGCCGTTTGAGCCGCGCGACAACTCCGCCAGTTTTTGCCTGAATTGGCTGCGCGCGTTGACGATCCGGGTTTCCTCGGGGAATGCCTGCTGGAACACTTCCGTTATCTCGCGCGTCAGGCGCTGGTGTTCGCGCTCGAGCTGAACGTACTCGTAGGCGTCGACGCCGATGCGGGCGATGGCCGCCAGGCACAGCAGGAAAACCGCCGGGCGAAGTCCCGGAACGATCGCCTCCCCAAGACGCTCGGATTCGTCGCACGGAAGCAGGTTGACCGTCGTCGCGTTGCGGGAGCGGTGGCCCAACCATTGTACGAAGCTATTGCCGATATCCCATTCGTAGACATCGGCCGCCCGCTGACCGAGCAGCCGTCGTCCGAGCGCGGCGTCGTTCACCGCGATGCCGCCCGGGCTGTCTTCCATCGAACTCCACCACAGTTCGATGGATTCGAGATCGAGGGTGCCGCCTACGCCGTTGGCCCGAAGCAGGCTGACGCGGCCGTCGCCCTGGTCAGCGACGGTGACCACCGCCTGGGGGTGAATCGGCAGCAACTGGTAGTCGGCCACCATGCCGTCCAGGCGTATGCCCGCCTCGGCAAATTTCTCGCGCAGGCGGCGCACCCGTTCCCGGGACACGATGCCCGCGACAGCCGAGTGTCCGGGCTTCCAGTCGATCAACGAAAAATGAAACGCATCGACATCTTCCGTCAGCTGGTCTTCCAGCGCGAACGGCAATGCCTGGATCAGCTTGCGGCGGTGTCTCGTGGGTATCGTCACTTCCGCGGTGACCAGGTCTTCGCCGCCCACGACCGCCCACACCTCGTCGCTGCGAGGCTTCACCGGAATCGACTCCAGGTTCTCGGCGACGCCATCGCGGTGCACCTGGCCCTGACGATTGACGCGCGCCCAGTGGTGAGGCGCATCGATGCCGACGAACAGCCTCACATGAAACCCCAGGCGCGATGGACGATTTCTATTCTCCGGCTCGCGGTATTGCGCTTCACGACCGAATCGACGGCCAGGTTCAAGTCCTCGATGCGCGCCTGGTTGGTGACCAGGAAATAGTCGCTCGACAGTCCAACCATCGGTTCGGCGATCTGGTTGGCCTCGCCAGCCAACTCCGGGCGTTGCAGAAAAATCTCCATGGACTCGTATCCCTGTTCCCCGCGGCCGTCGGCAAGCGCCTCGGCCGCGGATGCGTCGATACCGGCGATCGCCTGGAACAAAAGCGGTGGACAGGTATTGACGTTGATCCGGGTTTGCCGGTTGTCCGGTATGACCGTTACGAACGGCGCGAGCCTGGTCAGGATTTCTTCCGTGACGCCGTTCACCAGCAACATTTCCCCAAGATCGACCATCGGCCGGTTGGCTGCCCGGTATGGCGGCTCGAAAAGCAGGTATTCCAGATCCTCGGCGCCGTCGGCGTGGGTTCGTTGCTGATCGGGGTCGATCCAGTCCACCACCGCTTCGGCAAGGCCTTCATCGATATCCAGCAATCGCAACAGTCGCTTGAATGCAGGATACCATACCTCGTCACGGCCGGTCAGGTTGTTGAGATTGAACCCTCCCTGCAGGTCGCGGATGACCGTGCGCATCTGGGCGTCCTCGACGGTGACCGGTTGGCCAAGCTGGTTCCAGGCTTCGTTCAGGTGATCGGTTTCATTGTCCGCGGCGTCCCGCTGCAACACGCGAGCGGCCCATTGTTCACCGCCCAGCGCCAGTTGCATGCCCTGTTCCATGTCGCGCTGGTTTCCGGTTCGGGCGAGCATGAGGTAATCGGCTTCGCCGACGTAGATCGCCAAGGTGGTCAACAACACCAGGATGAACATGACCGACAGCAGGGCCACCCCTTGCTGGCGCCGTCGATGGACGACCGGGCTCCTAGGGATTCGACACATAGGCCACCTCCACCAGTCGTCGATACGTCGTCCCGTCGTCGAGCGTCAAGATCAACTCCACGGCCAGCGGTAATAGACCGGCCACGTCCTCCCATTCGGACTTCGCCGTCACCGAGCGACCGGACGGGTCGCGCGTATAGAACCGTAGCGACACCGAGGCCACGCCGTCGAGGAGCATGGTTTCGCGGGGCGCGCTGTCGAATTCCCGATCGAGCACTGGCCACACCTGCCGTATCAGCCGCCCCTCGGCAAGCGCCCAGCCGACGCGGCGAAGCCGGTGCCATCGGGTGTCCCGAAACGACGGCTGCGCCACCGTCACTTCTATCAAACCGTCCGCACCGATGACGTCACTCGAGTCGGTCTGCATCGCCGGCCGGATTTCGCCCAGTTCATCTCGTATCGTGCGCCTTGTCATGAAACGCACGTCGCGTTCGAAATGGCTGATTGCGCGCTGCAGTCGCGTTGTCGTGGCATTACGTTCCTCGACGATAGCGCGAGTGACGAGAAAACGATCGAGCGTGGCATAGGAAATCGCGCCGATGACCGCGAAAATCGCGATGGCGATGACCATCTCCAGCAATGTGAAGCCGCTCGCGGACGAACGCGTCGAGGCGCCGGCGTTTGATTTCCCGGTCGAGTCGCGGTCAGGTTTCATTCGGGTCGGCAATGGGCACGGGCTTCTCCAACCGGGCGAGATAGCCGTCTACGCGCGCCATGGCGCGATGCGTGTCGTCGGCCGCGAATACATCGATGACCACCTTGTAAACGTCCTCGTCCGGGGTAGATTCGATGTTCCGCCGAATCGTCCACTCGCGACCGCCCATTTCGACGGAGAAGTTCGTGTCGCCAACGGCGGGCCAGCCGTCGGACAGGCGTAGTTCGGCCATATGATTGGATGCAACCCATGTCGCCACCATGCGCGTGGCGGTGGCGTCGGCAATATCGACGCTGTTGTTGATCGTCTTGGCGACGGCCAACAGGCCGGTCGCGGCGATCGCCAGGGCCGCCAGCACCTCGATCAGGGTGAATCCCCGATGCCGTCCCGGCCGATTCGTCATCACTGCGCCTCGATCGGACGCGAGATGACGTTCGCGTATTCGTCCAGGCTTACCAAGACGCGATAGCCCTCGGCTTGCAAAGACAGGTTGAAGTCACTGATGCCGCCGACGGGATCGACGATGACGCGCGAGCGACCGTCGGCCCGGTTCGCTTCATCGTCGGTCTCGCCACTCGATTCGATCCTCTCGTCGTCCGGGCGGCTGCTTGAGCCGTCCACCTGCAGCGAGCCCACGACAGGTCTCGCGAACCGGCGCGGATAGAACAGTTCATGCCTGGATATCGTTTTCCACTCGCTGCCGGATAACGTCTCGAATCCGTAGCGCTGCTCGGCCTCGTCGAACGTCATCGCCATGACGCGTCCGCGCAGGATGCTCTCGTCCACGAGCTGCCCAAGGAGAGCCGCGACGCGATCGCCTTCCCGCTTCACGGTTTGCTCGGGGTCTGGTCCGAGTTTCAGATTGACGAACGTGACCGTGATGCCGATGAGCACCACGACCAGCATGATCTCGAGCAGCGTGAATCCACGCTGCGCTACGCCGCGGCGACTACTTTTGATCGAGATTCCAGTTGCCAACGTCGGCATCCACGCCGTCTCCGCCGGTCTGTCCGTCCGCCCCGTAGGACCACAGGTCGAACTCCATTTTTTCGCCGGGATAGAGATACTGGTAGTCGTTGCCCCACGGGTCGCTGGGCAGCCGATCGACGTAGCCCCGGCCATCCTTGCCGCCGCTTACCAGCGCCTCGAGTCCCTGGGAGGTGGTGGGAAACTTGAAATTGTCCAGCTTGTACAGTTTCACGGCGCTGGACAAGGCGCGGATGTCGCTT
The DNA here is from genome assembly GCA_030429665.1 of Gammaproteobacteria bacterium. Lineage (GTDB taxonomy): Bacteria > Pseudomonadota > Gammaproteobacteria > Arenicellales > CAJQKF01 > BQJD01. The sequence continues at coordinate 6,252 of JAUIEZ010000134.1, forward strand.
TTCGCCTTGGCGACAAAGGCTTCCTCCTGTCGTCCCAATACGCGGGGAAGGATCAAGGTGGCGAGAAGCCCTATGATGACGACCACGACCATGATCTCGATCAACGTGAAGCCGCGTTGGCGGCGCTTTCCTGTTTCAACTCGTCCGGATATCAATTCTCGATTACCTGATCAGTTGGTTGAGATCGAAAATGGGCAGCAGGATGGCCAAAACGATGGTCAACACCACGGCCCCCATGAAGAGAATCATTAGCGGCTCGAACAATCCGACGAGCACGGCGATGCGCGCTTCCATTTCGCGCTCGAGGGCCGTGGCGGACTTGTCCAGCATTCGATCCAGATTGCCGCTTTGCTCACCGGAGGCGACCATCTGGGTGAACAACGGCGGGAAGTATCCGCTCCTGCCGATGGCGCGACTCAATCCAATGCCTTCGCGCACTTCGCCGGCCGCGGTGTCGAGGGCGCGCCGCAGGACCAGGTTGGAGACGACTTCGGCGCTCGCGCGCATGGCATCGAGCAGCGGCACCCCGCTGCCCACCATGATGGCGAGGGTGCGCGCCATGCGAGCCGTGTTGACGCCACGAGAGACCCGTCGCGTGGCCGGCAGCGTCAGGATGCGACGATGCAGCCAGGCGCGGGGACCCGGGCGTTTAAAAACGACAAGGCAGGCAAGCAACGTACCCAGCACGGCGATGCCGAGAATAGCCGCGTTCTCTCGGAGGAAGTCACTCATGGCAATCAGCAACTCGGTGAGAATCGGCAGGCTTTGGCCGGTATCCTCGAACACTTGCACCACCTGCGGCACGACGTAGGTCAACAGCCCGACGACGATGAGCAGCGAAACCACGGTCAATATGATCGGGTAGACCAGCGCCACGCCGAGTCGCTGCCGAAGGCCCTGACGCGCCTCGGTGAAGTCGGCGAGGCGTTCGAGCACCTCGGCCAGCTTGCCGGTTTGCTCGCCGGCGGCGACGGACGCCGTGTAGATTTCCGGAAACGAGCGCGGATACTGGCGCATGGCGTCCGCCAACGACCGTCCCTCCACCAGCATCGAGCGCACGCTGCTGAGCAACGACTTGAGTTGGTGACCCTCGGACTGGTCGATCAACGCGCCGAGAGATCCTTCCACCGTCATGCCCGAACCCACCAGCGTCGCGAACTGGCGCGTGATCACGGCGAGTTGTGTCGGGCTGATCTTGCGCGACGACACACGCTGGCTGCGTCCCGCATCCCTTTCCGAAACTGCCTGGATATCGAGCGGCGACAAGCCACTCTCACGCAGGAACTGGCGCACCTGCCTCGCCGTATCGCCCGTGGCGACTCCCTTCTTCTGTCGGCCCCGCGCGTCCAGGGCGCGATATTCGTAGGCACCCATCGCCGCGTCAGGAGGCCGGAGGAATCAGTCGGACGGACCGTCGCCGCTGAATGCGGCCGATTGGATCAATTGCCATCCTGGGTGACCCGCAGCACTTCGTCGAAGGTGGTAATGCCCTGCCGCACCTTGTTCAAACCGTCGCGAACGAGGCTCGGCGAGCGCTCTCGCGCCAGGCTCACCAGGTCGGCCTCGCTGGCGCCGTCGTGCACCATGCGCTTGAACGCATCGTCGAGCACGATCAGTTCGAAGATGCCGAGGCGTCCCCGGTAACCGGTGAAGTCGCATTGTTCGCATCCGGCGGCCTTGTAAATCCACGGTACCGGCTCGTCGCCGCCGAGCAATTCGCTTTCCCGTTCGTCCGGCCGAACCTGTTCCTTGCAATGCTCGCACAAGCGGCGCACCAGTCTCTGCGCCAATACCGCGAGCACGCTCGAGGAGATGAGAAACGGCTCCACGCCCATATCCACCAGGCGCGTCACTGCGCCTACCGCCGAATTGGTGTGCAGGGTCGAAAGAACCAGGTGACCGGTCAAGCTGGCCTGGACCGCTATCTCGGCGGTTTCAAGGTCCCGAATCTCGCCGACGAGGATCACGTCGGGGTCCTGGCGAAGAATCGAACGCAGGCCTGAAGCGAACGTCAGACCGATGCCCGCGTTGACCTGGGTCTGGCCAACACCATCGATATCGAACTCCACCGGGTCCTCGACAGTGAGAATGTTGAGACGGTCGCGGTCGAGACGACTGATCCCGGAATAGAGCGTGGTCGTCTTGCCGGAACCGGTCGGGCCGGTTACCAGGATGATTCCGTGAGCCGAACGGATCAATCGGTCGAACTGGCGTCGCATGACGTCGTGCATGCCCAATCGTTCCAGGTCGAGGCGTGAGCCCTGCTTGTCGAGCAGGCGCAGCACGATTCGTTCGCCGTGTCGCGTCGGCAGGCTGGACACGCGCACGTCGATGGGCCGGTCGCCCACGCGCAGCGATATGCGCCCGTCCTGGGGCAGGCGTTTCTCGTCGATCTTCAGCTTTGCCATCACCTTCAACCGCGAGACCAGCGCGCTATGCAGTGCGCGGTGCGGTTCGACCACGTCCTTGAGCACGCCGTCGACGCGGAAACGCGCCACCGACCGCTGCTCGAACACCTCCAGGTGTATGTCCGAGGCATCCTCGCGAATCGCCTGGGTAAGCAGCGCATTGATGAGGCGCACGACCGGCGCTTCGTCCGACGCGGCAAGCAGGTCCGTCGCCTCGGGAATCTCGTGGGCGAGCAGGTCCAGGTCTATCTCCTCGCCCATGTCGTCGACCATCTGGCTGGCCGCGGATTGGCTGCGATCGTAGGCCTGGCGCACCAGGCTGTCGAAATCGTTTTCCGGCACGCGATGAAAACTTAGCGGCCTGGCGATGCGCCGCCGCAGTTCGGTCAGCGTGGCAAAGGCGGGGGTGCCCGTGCAAAGCACGACGGCGCGGTCGTTGTCACAATAGGCGGCAAGCACGCCGCGTGCTCGCGCAAAGGCGTAGGGTATTCGCGTGACGAGCCCGGGATCGATCTTGCCCAGCAACGTTCGGACATCGTCGGGACTTTGCTCGATGGCCAGTACCATGTCCCAGGCCTCAGCGGTTCTTTAGCTCGCCAAGCACGGGAATGCGGCTTTCCTTGATCAGTCGCCGTGTATCCGGGAGCGACTCGGCCTGCTCGCGCTGGATGGTTTCGTAGTGGGTGCGAGTATGCTCGAACAGGTCGGTCGGCGTACGTACGATTTTCGGGCGCAGGAAAACCATCAGGTTGCGCTTGACCGCCTGTTTCGATTTCTTGCGAAACAGCGCCCCGAGCAGAGGAATCTTGCCCAGCACCGGCACCCATTCGAAGGTGTCCGACAAGTCGTCGGTGATCAGCCCGCCGAGCACGATGATCTGGCCGTCGTCGACCAGCACGGTGGCATTGATCGAACGGGTATTGGTAATCAGGTCGGACGCGCCCTGGACCGTCGTCGGGCTGACCGACGAGATTTCCTGTTCGATTTCCAGGCGGATGGCTCCCCCTTCGTTGATCTGCGGCGTGATCTTGAGCGTCAAGCCGACATTCTTGCGCTCGATGGTCTGGAACGGGTTGACGACGCCCGTGGTGGTCTGGTTGTCGTCGGTGGTCGTCCCGGTCGTGCTGGCGTTCGAGACGAACTGCCCCGTGACGAAGGGTACCTCCTGGCCCACGACGATCTCGGCGGACTCGTTGTCGAGCGTCAACAGGTTGGGCGTGGAAAGAATGTTCGTGTTGCTGTCGCTGCGCAACAACCTGAGCACGACGCTCAGGTCCGGCACCACCTCGCCGGCGAGGTCGGTGACGAACTTGTTGATGACTCCGACCGTCAACCCGCTGCCACTCTCGCCCCCGCCGCTGAAGCCGGTGCTGACACTGACCTCGCCGCCGGACGACTTTGAATGAACGCCTTGCCATTGCACGCCGATTTCCGCCTCCTTGACGGTCGACACTTCGGCGATGATGGTCTCGACGAACACCTGGGAACGTCGCAGGTCCAGCTTGTCGATGACGTGCTGAAGTTCCTCGAACTTCTCCTCGCTCGCGCGAATCACGAGGGCGTTGGTGTCCGATTCCGCCTGGACGCTGACGTCCGCCGCCACGGCCGCGCCGTCGCCCCCGGCGCCTTGGCCTTGCTCGTTGGCAATTTCGTTGAGGATCGACACCAGGTCCTCGGCTTTCGCATAGCGAAGGTAGACGACGTGCACGTTGCCGTCGCGCTCCCGCTTCACGTCGAGTTGATCGATCAATGCGCGCAGGATGCCGAAATGTTTCTCGGGCGACTGGATGATCAACGCGTTGAGTCCCTCGTCGACCTGTACGCTGATGGTGGCCCGCGCGCCGCCCTCGCCGCCTTCGCGTTGCAGCGAATTCGCCACTTCGCGAATCACGTTACCCAGGCGCTCGGCATTTGCGTGCCTGATCTGAACCACGTTGATGTCCGAACGCTTGTCCGGTTGGTCGAGTATGCCGACGATCTTGAGAACGCGCTCGATATTGGCGGCGGTGTCGGTGAACACCAGCGTATTGGAACCGACGTGCGGCGCGAAATGGCTGGTGGGCGGCAGCAACGGTCGCAGGATGGGTGTGAGTTCCTGCACCGATGCGTGCTTCAAGGTGTACACCTGCGTGACCTGTTCGTCGCTCGCGACGAGTTCTCGCTCCGTCGTGGTCCGAGTCGGTTGCTGCTTGATGATATTCGCCGGCAGGATCTTGGTCAGGCCCAAGGCGTCGACCGCGGCGAAGCCGTGGACCTCCAGCACCGACAGGAACACGTTGTAAACCTGTTCGGCGGAAAGCGGTGTACCCGAGATGAGAGTCACCCGTCCCTTGACTCGAGGGTCGACAATAAAGTTCCGTCCCGTGATCTGGGACACCGTGCTGATCAGGGCATTGATGTCCGCTTCCTGGAAATTGAGCGTGATCTCGTCGCCGCTGATCTCGATCGGGGCGGTTTCGCCCGAATCGACCTGGGCAAGCGCGGTGGACAAGTCGAGCACCGGATCGATTTCGCTACCGGAAAACGGCGCCGCTGGCATGCGCGCGGTCTGGTCGCGCTCGACGATCTCTTCCACCAGGGCTTGCAGGTCATCCTGGAAGTCGCCTTGCCGCGCGTGCGCGGCGCAGGAAAACGCCGCGCTGACGAGCGCAAACCACCACGCGCCGGCCGCAAGCGCCGATCGCGCCGGCGGCCGAGTGGCCGCTCGCTGTCGTGGATTCGTTGCTGTCACATCCCGCAGTGTACTCAATACCGGTGCGCGGGGGGACGAACCGGCCGCTCGTACCCTCCTTTCATGGTGGGCCGTGACATCGATCATTATCATGTCATTCCTTGATGAAAACACACCCTGGGTCCGCCTGGCCAATTGGAATGGCGGCGAGAACCTACCGAATTCAGCGGTATTGTGACCGAAAACGGCGGAAGGAGTAAGTCCTTTGGATGTCCCCGGCGATCTCGATTGGCGGGACGCGAATGACGGTCAGCAGGCGCCGGCGAGGATGACTTCGCGGACCGCGTCGGGCGTTGCTTCGACGCTGACGGGAGACACGCTTTGCGATATCGCGATGTCGGGGTCCTTGAGTCCGTGGCCCGTGAGTGTGCAAACAACCGTGCTGCCCTCGGCGATTCTTCCTGATTCGATTTCCCGCAACACACCGGCCACCGAAACGGCCGATGCCGGTTCGCAGAATATACCTTCTCGCTCGGCCAGGCTTTTCTGGATTGCAAGAATTTCATCGTCCGTCGATTCCCGGAACCAGCCATCCGACTCGCTCGCCGCCGCCACGGCCAGGTCCCACGACTGGGGCCGGCCTATACGGATCGCCGTTGCCACGGTTTCCGGGCGGTCGACGGGCTCGCCGCGAAGGAACGGCGCCGCCCCGCTCGCCTGGCAGCCTACCATTCGCGGTGCGCGCGCGGCCGGACCGTTGTCACGGTACTCGCGGTAGCCCATCCAGTAGGCGCTGATGTTGCCGGCGTTCCCCAGCGGCAGGAAATGGTAGTCGTGCACCCAGACGAGGTCGTCGGGTTCGATCAGCGGCAGGGCGGCATCGGCGAAGCGTTCGTTCACGCGTTCGTAGCCGCTGCCGAAATGCCGTTCATATTCGGTC
>JAUIEZ010000135.1 GCA_030429665.1 Gammaproteobacteria bacterium
CGCTGAGACGGCATCGGATTGCATGATTGGAAACGCCGTCCCTGGGGGCGGCGTTTTCGTTTCGCCGCCTGCCGGCGTCGACCGGGGAGCGCCCCTCCTCGGGCCCCTTCGGGGCCGTCGTCGGGCCGCGTTGCGCACGTGTCGGGGCCGGGTGCCGGCATCGGCCTCGCGACGCCGCCGGCCGAGCCAGGCGCCCAGGTTCGCCATGAACGGCGTCGTTACCATGGTCATCGCGACGAGCAGCGTCAGCACCAGGAAGACGTCGCTCGGCACGAGCCCGCTCACTGCCGCCACGCCGAACAACACGAACCCGAACTCTCCGCTTTGCGACAACAACAACCCGACGCGCATCGAGTCGGTGCGATCCAGGCCGAAACCTCGACACAGCGCCCACAACACCAATGTCTTGACCAGCAACAGGCCGACCACCATCCCCGCCACGGGAATGGCCTCGCGCGCCAGCAGCCCGAAGTCGATGGACATGCCAACGCCCATGAAGAACAATCCCAACAGGATGCCGCGAAACGGCTCGATATCGGCCACCACCTGGTGCCGGTAGTGGGAATCGGCCATCATCAATCCCGCCAGGAACGCGCCCAGCGCCAGCGACAACCCGGCATGCTCCATCAGCCAGGCGGTGCCCAACACCGTGAACACCGCCGTGGCGGTAAACACTTCCGACGTGCCGTGGGACGCCACCAGGCGCAGGATCGGCGAGAGAAAGTAGCGACCCACCAGGATCACCACGACGATGATCAACACGGCCTGTAGCACCGCCAGGTGTAGACCCTCGGGAAGCGTTCCGTGAGCTGACAGCAGCAGAACCAGGGTCAACAGCGGTACGACGGCGAGGTCCTGCAGCAGCAGCACCGAGAAAGCGGTCTGCCCGTGGGTGGTGCCCATCTCGCCACGCTCGTTGAGGATCTGCAAACCGAACGCCGTCGACGACAACGCCAGCCCGAAACCGACCACCACGGCGGTCTTGAGCGACAGACCGAACGCCAGCGCCAGGGACAACAGGATCGCCGCCGTGACCAGCAACTGCGCGGCACCGAGGCCGAACACCAGCCGCCGCATCGCGCGAAGTCGCTCGGGCTTGAGCTCGATACCGAGAATGAACAGCAGGAACACCACGCCGAACTCGGCGACCTGTCGAATCTCCTCGATCTGGCCGATGAAACCGAGCCCCCACGGCCCCACCGCCACCCCGGCTGCGAGATAGCCGAGCACCGAACCGAATCCCAACCGCTGAAACAGCGGCACGGCGACGATGGCCGCCGCCAGGAGGATCAGGATGTCACTCAGGTAATGAGATTCCATGCGCTCCGGCCCATCCGCGCCGCCAACGGACGAGCGCGTTAATCATTCCGAGCGCACGGAAACCCTCTCTCCCGGCGCACGACGAACCTGCCGCTGTATACCAAGGGAATCGTCCAGCGTAAACCGGCCTACGCCCGCCGCTGCGGCATGACGATCATGTTAGCCGACCTCGCCGCCGGACGGCATGGCGTTCGGCACTGGAATCACGCCTGTTTGACCATGATCAATCCGCCGCGTGTGCCGAAAGCCGAACGGCAAGTGCGCGTTTGCCTGGCCGGCGCGTGCAATCGCCACGATCGTGGCGAAATCTCGACCGCGGGGATCGCGCTTTAGCGCTCAGTTGGCCGCCTTCAACGGCGCGGTGGCGCGGGCGCGCGCGGCGCGGGGGCTGATACCGTAGAAGGACCGGTAGCGATAGGAGAAATGGCCGGCGGAGTTGAAGCCGCAGGCGATGGCGACGTCGATGATCGGCATGGAGGATTGCTCCAGCAACCGCTTGGCTTCCGACAGACGCAGCGACAGGTAGTAGCGCGCGGGCGTGGTGTTCAGGTAGCGGCGGAACAAACGCTCGAGCTGTCGCTTCGAGACGTTGATCATCGCCGCCAGCTCGCCCGGCGTGAGCGGCTGCTCCAGGTTGGCTTCCATCAGCTCGATGCACTCGAGCAGACCGGCGTGGCGCACGCCGGTTCGCGCCTCGACGCTCATGCGCTGGGGATGATCGCCGTGGCGGATGGTGGGATGGATGAGCACGTCCGAGACAGAGGCCGCCAGCTCGAAACCCTGCTGCTGTTCGATGAAATACAGCATCATGTCCATGGACGCGGTACCGCCGGCGCAGGTCAGCCGGCCGTGGTCGTACTCGTAGATCTCGTGGGAAGCCTGCAGGTCGGGAAACTCGTTGACGAAACCCTGCATGTTCTCCCAGTGAATGGTGCAGCGCTTGCCCTTGAGCAACCCGGCGCGGGCGAGGACCTGGCTGCCGGTGTCGATGCCGCCGAGCGTCGCTTCGCGGCGCGCCAGCCGACCGAGCCACTTGAACACGCGCTGATTCTGGTACGGAAGCGGATCGAACGGGCCGGCAACGAACAACACTTCGAAATCCGGCGCGGTATCGACCGAGTAGGCCGCCTTGACCTCGGTGATACCGTTGGTCGGCATGACCGGCTGACCGTCCTCGCTCACGACCTTCCAGTCGTAAAGCGACTCACCCGATAGCCGGTTGGCGATGCGCAACGGTTCCAGGGCGGAGATGAAGGCCATCATCGAGAAAGAGTCGACGAGTAGAAAACCCACCGTACATCGCGCCTCTTCCATAGCGCGGCCGTAGGCGTATTCGTTCATTGTCCGGCAATTGCCCCAGGCTGTCTTCGAGCGCGTCGACGCGCAAGTATAATCCGACCGCGCGATGCGGTCGGACGGATCATAGACGCCCGGTCGGGCTTTGCCAATACTCGCGTAACGGAACGGCTCGCGGTTCGCCGGACGATCAGAACAGTCCGTCGTACGCCTTGCGGCCGATATGGCAGGCGATCAACGTGAAGCAGTCCGTCACGCACAGCGCGTCGCGAATGGCGCGCGCGAGCCCGTCACGCGAATCCACCGCGATGCCGATGCCGCCCATCGCCTCCGCCACGGCGACAAAATCGGTGCCGGGAAAATCCACGCCCACGCTGGCGTGGCCAGCGCCGCGCTGCTTGAGCTCGATGAGCGAGAGGGATTCGTCGACGAATACGAACAGGATCACCGGACAGCGGGTATCGCGCAGGCTCGCGAGTTCTCCCAGCACCATTTCCAGGCATGCGTCGCCCATGAAGGCGGCCACGGTGGCTCCCCTGTTCAGCCGCTTGTAGCCGATCGCCAACGGCAGCGCGCAACCCATGGTGCACAGGCCGGTGGACTGCAGCAGCGTGCGCGGCGCGGGGCAGCGCCAGGCTTGACTGAGCAGGATTCGATGCGCGCCCGAATCGACCGTGGCCACGGCATCGCCCGGCAATTCGGCGCGGGCCACCTCGACGACCGCGCGAGGCCCCCAGGTCTCCCGGCCCGGACCGAACAGTTGGTCCAGCGCGGCGCGCGCCACCCCGGGTTCGCCGACCGTCCAACGAGGCGCCGGCGTGACGCCCTCGCCCAGCGCGCGTATACCGGCGCCGACGTCACCAACGAAGCGCATCGACGATCGATGCATGCCATGATGAGCCGGCGTCGCGCAGAACTCCACCACGCGCGCATCGTCGGGCCACGGGTCGCGCCAACCGCTGCGCATCTCGATGGGATCGTATCCGGCGAGAATGACGAGGTCGCTCTGGCGGACCAATGGCAGCAGCACGGCGTCGGCCTTCGGCGAAAGGCCGGCGCCGCCGAGACTCAACGGATGATTCTCGTCGACGATGCCCTTGGCCTTGTAGGTCGTCACCAGCGGCACGCGTTGTTCGAGGACGAATTCGCGCACCGCTTCCTCGGCCTGCTGGTAGAGAACTTCCAGGCCGGCAATGACCAGCGGCCGTTGCGACGACGCCAGCCATTCCCGGGCCTTGTCGAGCGTTGGGCTTCGAGTCGCACCGCCGCGAACCGGCGCCGTCGCGCATGGCGCATCGCTTTCGCGCGCCTCGCCGCTCGCCACGCCGATGGGCACATCCACGTGTACCGGACCCGGCGGATCGGCCATCGCGAGCGCGACCGCCCGGTCGATGGTCACGCCCGCGGCGCCATCCACCAGTGTCATGGAAGCTTTCGTCACCGGCGCCATCAGCGCGTTGTGGTCGAATACCTGGTGCGTATAACTGGCCGCCTCGTTCGGATCCACGCGGCCGGTGAGGAAGATCAGCGGCACGCGATCCTGCCAGGCGTTGGCGACCACGTTCACGGCATTGGCGACGCCGGGGCCGAGGGTGGCGATCAGAACGCCCGGCGCGCCCGTGGCATGCCAGGCGCCCTCGGCCATGAACCCGCCGCTGTTCTCGTGCTTGCACAACACGAAGCGAATGCCGGCGGCGTCGATGGCGCGCACCAGGGCGAGCACTTCGCCGCCGGGTATGCCGTAGGCCTCGCGCACGCCCGCGGCGGCCAGCCGCCGGGCCACGATGTCCGCGTTGTTCAAGGGTTCACCTATGCCGCGGGAAGATAGCCGTCCCGGGTCTGCGGCAGTTTGCGGCCGAGCAGCCTGGAAGCGACCACGGTGCGCAGGATCTGGGCGGTGCCGCCGCCAATGGTGAACATGCGCGCGTCGCGCACCATGCGCTCCAGCGGTTGTCTTCGCGAGTACCCGGCGGCGCCGAACACCTGCAAGGCGTCGTTGGTGACCTTGATCGCCGATTCCGACGCGAACACCTTGGCCTGGGCGGCCTCGGTAGCGTCGGGAAATCCCTCGCCGCCGGCGGCGGCCTTGTGAATCAGCGCGCGCGACGCCTCGAGCAGGATGCTCATGTCCACCAGCATCCACTGCAGCCCCTGGAACTCGCAGATGGGCCGGCCGAACTGCTCGCGCTGCTGACTGTAGTCGAGCGCCAGTTCGTAGGCACCCTGGGCAATGCCCAGCGCCACGCTGGCCGCGCCGACGCGCTGCGCGTTGTAGGCGTTCATCAGGCCGGCAAAGCCGCGCGCGAGGCCCCGGGGCGGCTGGATGAGCCGATCGGCCGGCAGCTCCAGGTCCTCGAACAGGATCTGGGTCTCCGGAATGCCGCGCAGTCCCATGGTGGGTTCACGGCGTCCCGCGCGAAGACCCGGGTCGGCATCGCGAAAGGCGATGAAACCGCCGATCCCCTGCTCCACCCCACCATCGAATACGCGCGCGAAGATCAGGTGCAATCGCGACACGCCGCCGCCGGTGATCCAGTGCTTCTTGCCGTTGATCACGTATCGGTCGCCGCGCTTGTCCGCGCGCGTCGTCATCTCGGTGGCCGCGCTGCCGGCCTCGGGCTCGGTGATGCAGATCGCCGGCTTGTCGCCAGCCAGCACCGACTCGGCGGCCATGCGCTTTTGCGCCTCGTCGCCGTACTTCATGATGGCGCTGATGGCGCCCATGTTGCCTTCGACGACGATTCGACCGGTGACGCCGCATACCCGGGCCATCTCCTCGACCACGATGGCGGCATCCAGGAAGCTCGCGCCCTTGCCGCCATAGGCCTCGGGAATGGTCATTCCCATGAAACCCGCGCGCGTCAGCGCCTCGACGTTGTCCCAGGGATACTCCTGGGATTCGTCGACAGCGGCCGCGCGCGGCGCGACGACGTCTTGCGCCAGTTCCCGTGCGCGAGCCTTGAGCTCGATCTGTTCGGCGGGCAGTCGATACATGGTTCGTTTCCGGTTGATGTCTAGATAATGCCGCGCTCTCTCAGCGAGCGGCGCGCGTCGTCGTCGAGGTCCAGCAGTTCGGCCAACACCTCGTCGGTGTGCTGGCCGAGCACCGGCGGGGCGCGACGATAGCTGACCGGGGTCTCGCTGAAGCGTACCGGGCTGGCGATGAGGTCGACCTGCCCGCTGCCGGCCAGCGGATGCGGCATGCTGATCTTCATGCCGCGATGCTGCACCTGGGGATCTTCGAACACCTGGCGGATATCGTTGACCGGTCCGCACGGCACGCCCACGGCTTCCAGGCTGCCCAGCCAATCGTCCCGCGAACGTGTCGCGGTGATCTCGCGAATCCGCGGCACCAGTTCGCCGCGGTTGGCGACCCGGGCCTTGTTGGTGGCATAGCGCGGATCGGTCGCCAGTTCCGGGTGGCCGGCGACCTCGCAAAAGCGTGCGAACTGGGCGTCGTTACCCACGGCCAGGGCGAAGTAGCCGTCAGCGGTGGGAAACACCTCGTAGGGCACGATGTTGGGATGGCCGTTGCCCATGCGCGCCGGTGTTTCGCCGGATGTCAGGTAGTTCAGCCCGGCATTGATCAGCCACGCGGCCTGGCAATCCAGCAGCGCGAGGTCGATGTACTGGCCGCGACCGGTTCGTTCCCGGTGATGCAGGGCGGCAAGAATCGCGCTGGCCGCGTACATGCCGGTCATGACGTCGGCAATGCCCACGCCCACCTTGTGCGGGTCGCCGTCGGCCGGACCGGTGATGCTCATGATGCCGCCCATGGCCTGGATCATGAAATCGTAACCCGCGCGGCGGGCGTAGGGACCGTCCTGGCCGAAACCGCTGATCGAGCAGTAAATCAATCGCGGGCAGGCGTCCTTCAGGTCGTCGTAGGCCAGCCCGTAGCGCTTGAGTCCGCCGACCTTGAAATTCTCGATCAGCACGTCGCACTCTTGCGCCAGCCGACGCACCAGTGCCTGGCCCTCGGCCTGGCTGATGTCGACCTCCACCGAGCGCTTGTTGCGGTTGGCGCACAGGTAGTAGGCGCTCTCGGTGGTCTCCGCGCCGTCCGCGTCGCGCACGAACGGCGGGCCCCACTTGCGCGTGTCGTCGCCCGCGCCCGCCTTCTCGATCTTGATCACGTCAGCGCCCATGTCGCCCAGGAGCTGGGTGCACGTGGGTCCGGCGAGAATTCGCGAAAGGTCGAGCACCCGCAGCCCGGCGAGCGGGCCGGTATTGTTGTCATTGGACACTTTCGTATTCCGCTGTGGCAGTGTGAATGATGATTCTCAGGCCAGCCCGATGACGGAGAGCTGGCGGCCGTAGTCGTCCTCGCCGCGATGGCAGGCGCGTCGATAGCTGAAGAAGCGCGCCGGCTCGCCGTAGGTATCGGCGCCGAGGTTGTCGAGCAACCGCACCCCGGCGCCCAGGCACTGGGCGCGAACGAATCCGGGCAAGTCGAACAGGTAACGATCGCCGCGCGCCTCGAACAGGTAGCGCGCATCGAAGGCGCTGTCGGCGCATACCGCGTCGAAAACGTCGGCGCCGACCTCGTACGAAGACTGCTGGATGGCCGGCCCGAGTGCCGCGCGCACGTTGTCGCGGGACGCGCCGGCCGCTTCCATGGCGTCGACCGCGGCAGCCACGACGCCCGCCAGCGCGCCGCGCCAACCGGCATGAGCGGCCGCGACCACCCCGGCGGCGGCATCCGCCAGCAGCACCGGCACGCAGTCGGCTGTCATCACGCCGAGGCATACGCCGGGCGTCGAGGTCACCAGCGCGTCGCCCGGCCGATCGGGCGCGGGCGGATTCACGTCGACATTGACCGCGTCGCGTCCATGCACCTGCTTCAGCGTGAAGAGCCCGTTCGGCGTCGCGCCCATGGCGTCGGCCACGCGACGGCGATTCTCGGTAATCGCGTCGCGATCGTCCAGGGAACCGAAGCTGCAATTGAGAGAATCGTAAGGCGTCGACGACACGCCGCCCACGCGGGTAAAGAAACCGTGTCGAACGGTACCGGCGCCGCGCAGCAACGGGCTGTGAAGGACGGGCAGGACGGCGGCGACGTGCGACGTCATGTAACCCTCGACACGTCCGGGCGCGGCGCGTCCGGGCGCACGATTCCGGCCAGGCCGGCCAGTTTGTCCACCAGCGTTTCGATCAACGCGTCGCGTTCGAGGCGCGGCGCGAGCTCGCATACGTTCACCGTGTCCAGCCCGGCGTAACCGCATGGATCGATCCAGCCGAACGGCTCGCGATCCATGTCGACGTTCAGGCTCAATCCGTGGCTGGTCAGGCCGCGTCGCACGCGCAGGCCGAGCGCGGCAATCTTGCGCCCGTCCACGTAGACGCCGGGCGCGCCGGCACGTCGGTCCCCGTGGATGGCGACGGTGGCAAGGGTGTCGATCACGGATTGTTCGATGTCGCTGACCAGTTGGCGGATGCCGCGGCCACGCCGCTTCAGGTCGAACATCAGGTAGGCGATGAGCTGGCCCGGTCCATGATAGGTGATCTGCCCGCCGCGATCGGTGTCCACCACCGGTATGCCGCGAGGGTTGCAGTGCGGTTCGGCCCGGCAACTGACGCCGCGGGTGAATACCGGCGGATGCTCGAGAAGCCAGAGCTCATCTTCCGTATCGGGCGTGCGCGCGGCATTGAATCGACCCATTCTCGCGAGGGCGTCAAGGTAGTCGACGCGGCCGAGCCGTCGAACCCGTGTCATGGGCGGCGACACCCCGAACTCACGGTTACAAGGCCACGAGCACGGCCGGCTCGTCGGTAAGATCCATGTAGATCGAATCGAGCTGCGCGCGGCTGGTGGCGGTGAAGCGGACGGTCACGGCGAGGTAGTTGTCCTTGCGCGAAGTGTTCGAGCGGGATTCGAGGTTCTCGCCACGGTCGAGGTGACGTTGCACGATCTTGACCACCAGGTCCTCGAACGCCGGTTCGTTGCGCCCCATGGCCTTGACCTCGAAATCGCACGGATAGGTCAGCAGGGAGTCTTCGCCGGGGGTCCTGTCGGTCATGGATTGCGTCTCGCGCCCCCGTCTCAGTACAACAGCAGCTTCACGCTGTCGACGAGATTGCCGAGCCAGGACCCCGGCGCGACGGCCTCGCGCGCGACCAGCGGATATTCGCCCATCGACTCGCCCTTGATGGAAAGAGAGACCCGTCCCAGGCGGGTCCCGGCGTCGAAGGGGGCCACGAGCGGCTCGTCGATGGACAACTTCGCGCTGAGCGAGTCGGCGCTGCCCTTGGCAACGGTCACGTACAGCGGTTCGGCCACCACGGCATCCACCGTGTCGACGGCGGCCTTGAACACCACCGGGCTGGCGACCGGCTTGCCCGTGTCGTACACCAGGAACCCCTCGTAGGCGGCGAAACCATGGGTCAACAGCGAGTACACCGCGTCGGCCCGGTACTTCGAATTGTCGGCCCCCATCACCGTGGCGATCAGGCGCATGCCGTCCTTCTCGGCGGACCCGACCAAGCAGTATCCGGCACTCGAGGTGTGTCCGGTTTTTACGCCGTCGACGTCGTCGTCGCGCCACAACAGCACGTTGCGGTTGCGCTGCTCGATGTTGTTGTACTTGTACGACTTCAGCGAGTAAAGCTCGTAGTACCCGGGAAAATCGCGAATCAGCGCGCGCGTGAGGGTCGAGATGTCGCGGGCCGTGCTGTAATGCTCGGGATCGGGCAACCCGGTGCTGTTGCGATAGCTGGTGCCGTCGAGGCCGAGCCGGGCGGCGGTCTGGTTCATCAGTTCGACGAAGCCCTCCTCGGAACCGGCGATGTGCTCGGACAGCGCCACCGCGGCATCGTTGCCGGACTGCACGATCAGTCCCTTGAGCAACTCGCGCACCGGCACGCGCGTGTTTACGCGCACGAACATCCTCGAGCCTTCCATCTTCCAGGCGCGCTCGCTGACGAGCACCTCGTCGTCCTCGTCCACGTTTCCCTTGGTGAGCTCGTCGAAGACGATGTAGGCCGTCATCAGCTTGCTGATGCTGGCGGGCTCGACGCGTTCGTCCGGATTGCTGGCGGCGATCACCCAACCGCTTTTCTGATCCTGCAACACCCATGACTTTGCGTCGATGTCGGGCGGCGGAATGGACGAGCGCAACGCTTGCGGCAGAACGATATCGGCCGCCGTCGAAACGGAAGGAACAAGAAAGAACAGCAGGAGAGCAAATGATCGAAACAACATCGACTAACCGGAACCGACACTGAGGATGGACACAGGCGCGTTAAGGAACGAGCGAACCGTGGCCGCGGCCCCTTCCGCCGTCGCCCTTGAATCGAACGGCCCGAGCTGCACGCGATGGTAGTGGCGCCCGGAAATCTGCACCTGCTGGATCTGGACGTTGCCGTAGCCGCCGTACTGCAATCGCGCGCGCAGACGTTCGGCGTTGTCGCGACTCGCGAAACTGCCGGCCTGCAGCAGGAAAGCCGTCACCGGCGCGGCGTTCGCCGTCGGCACCATGGAGGCCACCGCGGAGGTCGCCACGCGGGTCACGGTATTCGCGGGCGCCCGTGGCTCGGGCGCCTCGGCCCTGACCGGTTCGCGTACCGGCGGCGCGGGCGCGGACGGAGCCGAGGCGAGGTTGCGGGTACGCGCCGGGTCGGGGACGTCGCCGGCGAACACCGCGCGCACTTCGACCTTGGCCGTACCGGTGCGCACGATGTCCAGCTTGCGTGCCGCCATGTACGAAAGATCGATGACCCGGTCGTTGAGAAACGGACCGCGGTCGTTCACTTTCACCACGATGCGACGGTTGTTGGAAAGATTGCGCACGCTCACGTAGGTCGGCAGGGGCAGCACGGGATGCGCGGCCGTCATGGCGAACATGTCGTACGGCTCGCCGCTCGAGGTGCGATTGCCGTGGTACTTGCGTCCGTACCAGGACGCGTAGCCCACCTGGCGAAACCCCCGCGCGCTGCGCATCGGCTTGTATCGCTTGCCCAACGCCGTATAGGGATTGTTGCCGGTGCGCGCCATCGGTTCGTCGCGCGGCACGGCATCGGGCACCGAGTCCGGATCGGGTCCGCGATTGCCCAGCGGCGGACCGTCGTCCTGGTAGTAACCGCCGCCGCCCGAGCTGCCGCCGCCCTGGCGGCCGGTCGTGCTGCAGGCTGCCGTTGCCAGGCAAATCAACGCCAGTACGACGACACGATACCCCGGGTACGCGATGGATGCGGCTGCCGGAAAGCGTGCCATCGTCAGAGTTTCTCCCCGATCGCGGCGGCGAGGTCGAACGCGACCATGGCGTAGTTCTGGCTGCGGTTGTACGTGGTGATGACGAAAAAGTTGTGGTATCCCACGCGATAGTCGTAGCCCTGTTTTTCCTCGAGCCGCACCACCCCCACCTTCCAGTCTTCCTGTCCGGCATCGATATCGAGGCCGCGCACGGACAACTGGCCGATGTCGACGTTCGGTTTCAGGCCCCGGGTGACCAGGTTGTCGAGCAGCTTGTCGGACGAACCGCGCCCCAGCATCGCCACGACCGGCTCGCCGGCGCGCCACTTGTGGGTGCTGAGGTAGTTGGCCACGCTGCCGATGGCGTCGGCGAAGTCGTCGACCAGATTCCGTACGCCGTCGTCGTTGAAGTCCACCGAGTAATGGGTGTAGCTGCTGGGCATGAACTGGGGAATACCGATGGCGCCGGCGTATGAGCCCTTCGTGGACAACGGATCGAGGCGGTTGCGCGAGGCCAGCAGCAGGTACTCGCGCAGTTCCTTCGAGAAGAACTCGCTGCGCCGCGGATAGCCCACCGACAGGGTCGTCAGGCTGTCGATGACGCGGTGGTTTCCCTTGACCGTGCCGAAGCGCGTTTCGATGCCGATGATCGCGGTAATGATCAACGGATCGACGCCGTATTGTTCCGCGGCGCGTTCGAGCAGCGCGCGATGCTCCTTCATGAAGGCCACCCCGCCGCGCACCTGCGCGTCGTTGATGAACAATGCGCGGTAGCGATGCCAGGGAAGCGCTTCGGCGGGCCGAGTAATGGCATCGATCACCGATTGCTTGTACTCGGCGCTCGACAACCACTGCTCGAGCGTCTGACGGTCGAGACCCTCGTTGCCGACGAGGTCGTCGACGATCGAGGTGAGGACCGGGTGGTCGGCGAACTCGATGGCCGCGGCGTGCTGCCACCAGCACATCGAAGCGACCAGGCATCCGGCGGCGCAGGCGGTAAGACGTCGTGACTTCATGGTTGGCCCGAATTCAGTGGACGAACCCGCCGGCGACCACGCCGGAAACGGGCACAGCGGTCCGGCCGGGACCGGACCAATACAGGATTATTCCTGAAAAACAAACAGTTCTGAAAGATACTTAACATTTTCGGCGATGAACGCGGATTACTATAAATTAAAGCTCGCCCGCCGCCTATGTCATCAGGCGTTTGCGGGCGTGAATGCTCATCATGATGCCGAAACCGGCCATCAGCGTCACCATGGACGTGCCGCCGTAGCTGACCAGCGGCAACGGAACCCCGACCACGGGGAGAACGCCGGTCACCATGCCGATGTTAACAAACACGTAGAAGAAAAATGTCAACGACAGGCTCGCCGCCAGCAGCCGCGAGAAACTGTCCCCGGCG
>JAUIEZ010000006.1 GCA_030429665.1 Gammaproteobacteria bacterium
GCCACCAGTTGCCGGCCTCGCCGCGCCGCTCGCAGACGGCAAGCGTCACGGATTCGAGCGCGGTCAGGTGCGGGAACAGGGTGTTGATCTGGAACGTGCGCACGAGCCCACGCTTGACGCGGGCGTTCGGCGACAGCGCGGTGACATCCTGGGCTTTGCCACCGCCGCCGACAGTAATCTTGCCGGAGAAGATGTTGTTGAAGCCGAAGATGGCGTGCAGCACGGTTGACTTCCCCGCGCCATTGGGGCCGATCAGGCAAAGCGACTGCTTGCGGCCGACACGCAGGTTGACGTTGTGGAGAATCTGCATCTTGCCGTAGCCCGCCACCAGGTTGTCGATGGTGACGAACGGCTCTCCGTCAACGAGGTTGTCCAGTTCCTCGACCGAGACGCCCTGGCCGAGCTGCTCGGCCTGCTCGATGACGGCTTCCACCGAGATGACGGTATCCACGCTTCCGCCGTGGTAACCGGTGGAGCGCGAGGGGTGTTTGGACTGTTGATCGCTCATCGTCTTGGTTTCCCCCGCCTCAGTGCGCGCCCAGGTAGGCGTCGATGACCCGCTGGTCGTTCTGTATGTCGTCGGGCGTGCCGTAGGCGAGCATCTCGCCGTGCGCGAGGCAGTAGATGCTCTCGGCAAGGTTCATGATGACGCGCATGTTGTGCTCGATAACGAACAACGTAATTCCGAACTCGCTGTTGGCCCGCTTGAGCCGGTCGATGAGCCCGTTGATCAGCGTCGGGTTGATGCCGGCCGTGGGCTCGTCGAGCAATAGCACCTTGGGATCGTTCATCAGCGCCATGGCGAACTCGAGGAGCTTCTGTTGACCGAAGGACAGGTCTCCGGAGATCAGGTGACGCTTCTGGTACAGTCCGACGAACTCCAGCAGTGATTCGGCCTTCTCCAGGGTCTGGGGCGGAAATCGAGTGAACATGTCGAAAAAGCGCGTGTTTCGATGCGGCACCGAGATCAACATGTTCTGGACGCAGTCCATCTTCGAATAGATGCGCGTCTGCTGGAAGGTGCGGAGCATTCCCAGGCGGGCGATCCGCTGAACCCTCAACTTCGAGATTTCCCGGCCCTGGAAGCGGATGGACCCCGAATCGACGGGATGGTAGCCGACGATCGAGTTGAACAGCGTGGTTTTGCCCGAGCCATTGGGTCCGATCAGGCCGGTTATTCGCCCTTCCGGAACGCTCAGCGAAATGTTGCTGTTGGCGACGACGCCGCCGAAGGCCTTGCTGACGTTCTCGACTACGATTAGCGACTCGTTCACGCTCCCGCACCTCCCTTGCGCTTGCCGCCTCGCGAACTCATGCTTGCGTCGACGGTGATTCCGAATCGTTCCGGCCAGCGGGACTGCATCCAGCCCATGATGCCATCCTGGAAGAATACGACGTTGACGATAATGAGCACGCCCAGCGCGACCCATTGCCAGCCCAGCAAGTACGTCCAGGTAACCTCCTTGATTACGTGGAACAACGTCGCGCCGATAACCGGCCCCCACAGGGTGCCCTTGCCGCCGAGCAGCGACATGACCACCATGAAGATGCCGAACGTGACGGTGGGGAATGCCACTTCGAGCGGTTCGACGAACCCCGTGAGGTTGCCGAACACCGCACCCGACATGCCGAGGAAAAATGCCGATACGGACCACGCCACGGTCTTGTGCCGCAGCGTGTGAATGCCCATGGCTTCGGCCTTCGCCTCGTCGTCGCGGATCGCATTGATGGCCTGGGCGAAGCGTGTCGAGTATAGCCAGCGCACGCACACGAACGTGACAACGGCGAGCATGAAAAAAATGCCGTAGAAGACCAGCGATTTCTCGTCCGGCAGGCCGGGGTATACCGGCATGGCGATACCGCTGCCGCCACCGATCCACTCCCAGGTTCCCGCGAGTTCGCGCGCAGCCAGGGCGACACCGAGCGTGCCGATGGCGAAGTAGGGGCCGCGCAAGCCGAACATGATGCGGCTCAATATCACCGCGAAAATCACGCAGCCCACCGCGGCCAGCAGGACGCCCGCGCCCAGCGAGTAAAAATAATCGAAATACCCGAGCACCAGTTGCTCGCCGCCGCGTGCCGAGGTGTAGGTACCCACGTCGGTGAACATTCCTACCTGGACGACTGCCGAGATGTACATGCCGGCGCCGAAGTAAAATATGTTGCCGAGCGAGTTGTAGCCCATCTGGCCGCCGACCAGGTCCCAGGTCAACGCGAACAGGACCATCAGCCAAAGGAAGGCGATCTGGTTGGTATAGGCGGGAAACAGCAGCGGCGCGACGACGCCCGCTGTGGCGATGACGATGTAGACCCACGCCGGGGTTGTGTCGTTCTGCATGGCTCTATTCCACCACCTGTCGGTAGCGAGACATCTGGATTTGGCGCCACACCAGGATCACGACCAGCAATCCGACCGCGGTCGCCTGTTGAAACTCGGCACCCAGCACGAAACCCGAGTACTGCTCCGCGACGCCCAGTCCGAAACCGGCCATGATGACGCCGGGCAGGTTGCCCAGGCCGGCGGCGGTGACGATGACGAATGCGCGGATGGAATGCGGAACGCCGTAGAACGGCTGGATCACCCAGATCATGGATACCAATACGCCCGCGGCGCCGCAAATCGCCGCGTTGAGAGCGTAGGTGAATGCGTATACGCGTTCGGTGTCTATGCCCATCACGCGTGCCGCGCGCGCGTCCTGGGCGGTGGCGCGGATCGCCTGGCCCATGCGGCTGCGCTTCATGAACAGCACGACGCAGGCGGCGAGCAGGATGCAAAGTCCGAACGAAATGAGCTTTATGTCCGCTACCGTGACTAGTCCGCCGAACAGCGAGCGAATCTCGAATCCCGACTCGGCCGTACGCACGTCGGGACCGTAGGCCAGGTTCAGCGCCTGCTGAACGACGAGCGCGATGCCGAACGTTGCAAGCAGGGAGGTGAACAGGTCGCGCCCGATGACCCACTTGATAATGGTCAGGTACACGATCCAGCCCATGCCGAACATCACCGCCGCGATGATCGGGATGGAGAGGATAGGGTGCAGCCCGTAAGTGCTCAGGTGCCAGGCGAAGTAACCGCCCATGATCACGTATTCGCCCTGGGCGAGGTTCTTGACGTTCATCACACCCCATACCAGCGCCAGACCGTAGGCCGCCAGCACGAAGATCGCGCCGACGAACATGCCGTCGAGCAGGAGTTGAACGTTGAGAATCGGCGCCAGGGAAAGGAGGTTCAGATTATCCAGCATGAGGCAGTTCCCGGCCGCGTCGAACGATACTCCCGCCCCCGCGCGACGGCGGGGGCGGGGTGGTTGTCAACAGCTGTCGTTGTGTCGCGGAAAGGACCGCTAGTCGGTGGAACGCGGCCACTCGACCGGGTGAGATGCCCACTTCGAGGGCGCGACGACGTTGTACTGACCGTCCTGCACCTGCCGGAGCACCATCGGCTTGGCGACGTTGTTGCCGGCCTCGGAGAACTTGATGCCGCCGTAGAAGGTCATCATGTCGGTGGCGGCGATGGCGTCACGCACCTTGTCGGTGTCGAAGGAGTTGGCGCGCTCGAAGGCGTCTTTCCAGACCAGCACCGCGGCGGCAGCCTGGGCGGTCTGGTAGGGCACGGTCTGGTAGTCCGGGTAGGCGGCCTTGAAGTTCTTGTCGAAATCCGCGGCGGAACCGAACGTGTCGTCGGTGTAGCTAAGCGTTTCCGCCCACTGAGTCGGGCACAGGTAGCCCTCCGCATCCTTGCCGAACTGTTCGACGATCTTGGCGCCCTCGCAGTGCGTCATGGCGATAATCGGCACGTCGACCTGCAGTTCCGCGATCTGCCGCGCCGCGGTGACCGCGCCCTTGTTGTGACCGGAGATCACCAGCACGTCGGGCTTGAGCGCCTTGACCTTGGTGAGGGTCGCGGAAATGTCCGACAGGTCAGCGGGCATCTTGTCGTCGATCACGGCCTTCATGCCGTACTTCTCCATGTCCTCGACGACACCGGCGCGCACGTCGAGCGAGAAGGCGTCGTTCTCGAAAACCATTGCGACCTTCAGGTCGGACGGATTCTTGCCGTTCTTTTCGGCGATTTCCGCGGCCAGGCCGATGGCGCTGGCCAGGTACTGCTCGGAGGTCGACAACACCGCGAAAATGTACTTGTAGCCCTTGTTGAACAGGGCTCTCGAGGCGCCCTCGGCCTCGATCATCGGCACCTGGTACTTCTCGGTCACCGGGGCCGCGGCAATGGTCGTCGCGGAACTGTAGGGACCGAGGATGTACTTGACGCCGTCCTGGTTGATGACGCGCTCTAGCAATTGCGCGGTACGCGCGGGCGTCGATTCGTCGTCGTAGTACTTCACCGCCAGCTTGTACTGCTTGCCGTCGACGGTTACGCCGCCCGCGTCGTTGATTGTCTTGACGGCGAAGTCATAGCCATTCTGTGTATCGACGCCGTTCGACGAGTACTTGCCGGTGAGGGATATCGCCGATCCGAGTACGATCGTGTCGCCGTCGACCATCGCCTGGGCGCTGGACAGCGCCAGCAGGCCGGCGGCGAGCGCGGTGAGCCCTGCCTTCATCGTGTACTTCATGGTGTCCTCCTAAGACTGATTATTTAGGTGTCGAAATATTCGATCGAGTCGCAGTCGTTTTCGTCGGTTGTATTTGTCTGTCTCGCTATCGACGAATTAGCCGCGGCCCGCGGTATATTAACCACTTACAGTTTTTTCAAGCAAGTTAAGTCGCGATCACGTGCGGCGCGCGCGAGGCCGACGCGGCGAAAGTCGCGTACCGGCGTGTAATGTTGCACTGCGATTGCCGGAGAACTCGCTGGGTGCGGGGACTTGCCCTATGTCCACCGTGCCCCCAATTGGGGCAGATGATCGTCTCAGAATATCTCTGCTCGCCCGCACCGGCGTGGCACCACTGACCGTGTCCGTCACGAGAATCGGCAAGGGAATGGTGTTCGCCGCGTGGGCGGCGCTGCTGGCCCTGGTCGCATTCCTGTTCCAGGGAGAACTCGAACGCCAGTTCAATCCGAACCCCGATCCGCGCTCTGACGTCGCGGCGTCCGGTTCGCGTGAGGTGGTGTTGCACCGTAATCGTGCGGGTCACTACGTGGCGACCGGTGAGGTGAACGGCAAGACTGTCGAGTTCCTTCTCGACACCGGGGCGACCGACGTGGCGCTATCGAGACGAACCGCCGACCGTCTGGGCCTGCGCGGTGGCGCGCCGGTGGCGCTGTCCACCGCGAACGGGGTAGTAAGAGGAACGCGCGCCGTGCTGGAAAGCGTGTCGATCGGCGGGATTACACGGCAGCACGTCCGCGCCGTGATCACGCCCGGCATCGCGGACGAGATCGTGCTGCTCGGCATGTCGTTCCTGCAGCACGTCGAGCTGGTGCAGCGCGAGGGGACCCTGATCCTGCGTCAGTGAACCGCGTGTCCGGGCGTCATGCTAGGGATGCGCGAACGCCTCTGGCGGAACGATTACGGCTTCGCCGCCGCTGGGCGGAACCCATTCCAGGCGCAACGCCGAGGTACCCTTGCGCTGGTAGTAGTTCAGCGTGAAATCGTACCAGCCGGGTGTTTCCACCGCGTATACCAGTTCCGGCGACCAGCGCGCCGCGTGAATCTCCGGGTCGACGTGCATCAGCACGCCGCCGATGAACAGCTTTACCCCGTCGTTGGATTGCAGCCGGAAAGTGTAGTTTCCCGCCTGCTCGAGGCGTATCAGCCCGCGGATGTGGGCGCCCACCCCCATGGGCCGGTTGGTGGTCAGTACCTTTCCGTCCTCGAACGCGACGTGGTCGAGATTGGCGAGCGGCTCGCCGATGTCGCCTTCGCCGCGGTCGTCGAGTTCGTCGATATGGTCAAAGTACTGGTAGAAGTAACTGACCGCCAGGCCGGGCTTGAGAGAGGAGGGCTCGGGCGGCGGCGACACCGGTTGTCCGCCGGAAAACGTCTCGGCGCCCGCCGGAGCGGCAGCGAGAAGTAAAAGGACAAGGCAATGTGATATTTGCCGCGAAAAGAATGCTTTCATGGAGACAGATCCGAAGCTTGTGGTGATTCGTTTGCGAGAACCGGTGCGGCGGTTGCGAACCGGTGCAACCGGTATTATCGGTACAGCGGTGTCAAAAGTCAGCAGGGTGTGCGAGGTTCAGTGTGGATTCATTCAATGGGCATAGGATTTGCCGCACCGGTGGCGGGATCCGCCCGCTCACTCACCACATCGAACGGAGCATGGTCATGAAACTGAAACGCATCGTGTCTATCGGGGTTGTCGGGGCTGTCGTCGCCTGCGCGACGCTCGTCATGCCCACCTTCAGCCTCGCCGCCGCAAGCGGCGGCTACGTCGACTACGCCAAGGTCGTCGAGTCCGAGCCGTTGCTTCGAACGGTCCGCGTGTCCATTCCCCGCCAGGAGTGCTGGGACGAAACCGTGACCGTCACGCAGCCGGCCCCCGGGAAATCCTACACGCCGGAAATCTTCGGTTCCATTCTGGGCGCCGCCGTCGGCAACCAGTTCGGTCGCGGCAGCGGTCGCGATATCGCCACCGTGGCGGGCGCCGTTCTCGGCGGATCCCTGGCGCACGACTACAAGAACCGTCGCGCCGTCCCTTACGGACAGACATACCAGACCGTGGAGGAACGCTGCCAGACGATCCATGAGCAACACACCGAGGAACGCATTGACGGCTACGACGTGACGTACCGCTATAACGGTCGAGAATATTCCACGCGTATGGCGCACGATCCGGGTGATACGATTCGCGTGCGCGTTTCCGTGTCGCCGCTCGAATGATCCGTCGTGCTAGTGAGCGATGGAGCGCGGTCGTATAATGTTCGGGTCGAGTAAACCCGGGGGGATTTGATGACGCGTGCGCTCGTCGCATTGCTGCTGCTGGCCGTTTCCGTATCAGGCGCCTTGGGCGATTCGCGAAAGCATCGTGGGAAAGGCGACGCCGGTGTCGACGCGGCTGTGCAGCGCGCCGTGTCCGATGTAAACAAGCGCTACCAGGGCCGCGTCCTCTCGGCGCAACCGGTAAAAAGCGGCGGTAAAGGCATCAAGGTAAGGATCAAGTTTTTGTCCAAGGACGGCGTCATCAAGACCCTGCTGGTCGAACCCGGCGAGGACTGAGCCAGTGCGCGTGCTGATTGTCGAGGACGAGGCCGACCTGAATCGCCAGCTCACCGAGCGACTCCGCGTCGAGGGGTACGCGGTGGACAGCGCGACGAACGGTGAAGACGGTCTGTACTACGGACGCGAATATCCCGTCGACGTGGCGGTGGTGGACATCGGACTGCCGGGCATGTCGGGCATCGAGGTCATCAGGACCCTTCGGCGCGAAGGCCGCGATTTCCCGGTGCTGATCCTTACCGCCCGGGCCCGCTGGCAGGAAAAGGTCGAAGGCCTGGAGGCAGGAGCCGACGACTACCTGACCAAGCCTTTCCAGTTCGAGGAGCTCTCGGCGCGTCTGCGCGCGCTGATCCGCCGCAGCGCCGGCGTCGCCGACGCGACCGTCAATGCCGGGCCCCTCTCCCTCAACACGACCAGCCAGGAGGTCAGCGTCAACGGCGACCCGGTGGAAATCACC
Source organism: Gammaproteobacteria bacterium (assembly GCA_030429665.1). Lineage (GTDB taxonomy): Bacteria > Pseudomonadota > Gammaproteobacteria > Arenicellales > CAJQKF01 > BQJD01. Next base: position 7,579 of record JAUIEZ010000006.1, read on the forward strand.
GCGTTCGAGTACCGTCTTTTGCACTACCTCATGATGAATCCGGCCAAGGTGGTGTCCAAGACCGAACTCGTCGAGCACATCTACGACGAGGACCGCGATCGCGACAGCAACGTCATCGAGGTGTTCGTCGGGCGCCTGCGCAAGAAGCTCGACCCGGAAGGCGATATCAACCCCATTCAGACGCTACGCGGACGCGGCTATCGCCTGAATCCCTCGTTCCGGGAGTAGCGCCGGGCCGTGGCCAGTGACCGAGGGGCCTCGGCCCCGCGCCGGTTCGACTCGCTGCGGATTCGCCTCATAGCGGTGTCGGCGGTGGTGATGGTCGCCTTTACCGCGCTGGCGGTCGGCGTAATCGATAATGCCTTCGAACGCACGGCGCGCGGCGCCGTCAACGACCAGCTCAACGCGCAGCTTTACGCGCTGTTGACCGCGGCCGAGATCAACGAGAGCGGACGGATGTTTTTTCCCGAACGCCTCGCGGAGCCGAGATTCTCGGTGGCCGGTTCGGGCCTGTACGCATTCGCCTACGACGATGACGGAATACAAGCCTGGAGTTCGAGTTCGGCGGTCTCCCCATCGGTCGAGCCGGCCGTGCGCCTGATGGGATTGGGCGATTCCACCTTCGCCCTGGAAACCACCCCGCGCGGCGTGGAAATGTTCGTCATGCGCTTCGGTGTCGCCTGGGAGTCCCAGGATGGCGCGCAACGGGATTTCACCATGGTGGTTGCCGAGGACCTCGCCCGTTTCCGCGCCCAGGTTGGCGAGTTCAGGCGCAACCTGTTCTTCTGGAGCGCGGTGGGAATCGGCGTGCTGATCGCCCTGCAGCTTGCCATCCTCAACTGGGCCCTGCGGCCGTTGTCGGCGGTGGCGCGGGAAATTCGCCGCGTGGAACGCGGCACACAGCAATATATAGAGGGATCCTATCCCGAGGAGATCTCCGGGTTGACTCGCAACATCAACCGGTTGATCGAAAGCAGTCATCGCTCCCTGCAACGTTACCGAAATTCCCTGGGCGATCTCGCGCACAGCCTCAAGACGCCGCTGGCCGTGCTGCGAGGGCTGTCCGAGGAGTCGGGCGGGGATCGATCGACGCGCGATACCCTGGCCGAGCAGACCCGGAGAATGGCCGATATCGTGGACTACCAGCTCAAACGTGCCGCCAGCTCCGGCGGCGACGCCGCGGTGCGCGTGCTCGGCGTCCGGACGGTGGCCGGGAAACTCGTGCGCACCATGGAGAAGGTGTACGCCGATCGCGGCATCGCCTTCGAGATCGACGTCGACGAACGGCTCCAGGTGATGATGGACGAGGGAGACCTCATGGAAGTGCTGGGCAACTTGCTCGAGAACGCCTGCAAATGGTGTCGCTCCCGGGTTGCCGTACGGGCGGTTTCCGAGACCGCGGGGGTTCGAATTCGTGTCGAGGACGACGGCCCCGGCGTGGACCCCGAGCTGGCGCGGGATTTGTTGCGGCGAGGCGTGCGCGCGGACCAGAAAACGCCCGGCCAAGGCATCGGTTTGTCCGTGGTCCGATCGATCGTGGAAAGCTACGGTGGTTCGGTCGCCATAGACAATGCCGCCGGTGGAGGCGCCAGCGTTCGCGTGACGATCCCGCGCCGGTAGCAACATAAAATCGTCCAAATTGCGACGCATTCCGGTGTCATGACGAAACCGCGCCGCCGGTACGGCCCGGCCCCGCTTCCCCTGCGCCGGGGATTGGTCTATTTTGCCGCGCCTTCACGAGCCCGGCTTCGAACCGGTCTCATTCACGATCAGGGCAGTGCCGACAGGAGGGGCGATGCGTATTCTGTTTGCCGACAAGTTTCCCGCGCGCTGGATCGAGCATCTCGAGGGCGACGGCCACGAGGTTCGTCTGGAAAGCGAGCTCGGAGCCGCCGATCTGCCTCGCGCCCTCGGCGACGCCGAGGTGCTGGTGGTACGCAGCACCCGGGTGGATGCCGAGACGCTGAAGGCCGGCGCCCAACTGAAGCTGGTCGTGCGGGCCGGCGCCGGCACCAATACGATCGACCGGGAGCGGGCCCGCGAACTCGGAATAGCGGTGTGCAATACCCCGGGGCGCAATGCCGACGCGGTGGCGGAACTGGCGATGGGTCTGATAATCGCCATCGACCGGCGCATACCCGATAACGTGGACGAGCTTCGGCGCGGTTCCTGGAACAAAAAACGTTACTCGGCCGCGCGCGGCCTCAAGGGAGCCGCGCTGGGCGTTTTGGGCACCGGCGCGATTGGCATGGCGCTGCTCGAGCGCGCAAGGGCATTCGGCATGCGCTTGTGCGTTCTCGACAAGCGCGACCGCGATGCCGGCACCGAGGCCGCTCTCGAGCGGCTGGGCGCGCATCGCGTCGCGGACCTGGGCGCGCTGGCAGGGACGGTGGATTTCCTCAGCCTGCACTTGCCGGCGACGCCCCAGACCGCCGGCATCGTCGACGCCGCGCTGCTCGAGGCAATGAAACCGGGCGCTGTTATAATCAACACGTCCCGCGGCGAGCTTGTCGACGAGGCCGCGTTGATCGCGGCCATGAATGCCCGGGGGTTGCGCGCCGGACTGGATGTCTATGCCGACGAACCCGGACCGGCGCAGGCCGCCTACGAATCGCCGCTCGCCTCCCACCCCAACGTCTACGGCACCCACCATATCGGCGCCTCCACCGAGCAGGCGCAGGATGCCGTTGCCGAAGGCGTGGTCGAGGTAATCGACGCGTTCGCCGGCGGGACGACCATCAATTGCGTCAACCAGGTCGCCTGAGCGGCGGCCGCGCCCGATTCCCGAGGAAAACGCCAATGAACGATTCCGTCAGCGCGAACCGCGTCTACAACTTCAGCGCCGGTCCGTGCACTCTGCCCCTGGAAGTACTGGTCGAGGCCCAGGCCGAATTCGTCGACTACCAGGGATCCGGCATGTCCCTGATCGAAATGAGTCATCGCGGCAAGCATTTCGTAGCCGTCCACGAGGAGGCCAAGACGCTTGCCAAGCGCGTGTTTCGCTGCCCCGACGAGTTCGAGGTGCTGTTCCTGCAAGGCGGTGCCACGCTGCAGTTTGCCATGGTGCCGATGAATCTCCTCGGCGAAGGGCGGCGCGCCGGCTACGTCAATAGCGGTTCCTGGGCCAAGGGCGCCATCACCGACGCGCAATGCCACGGGGAAATCTATACCGCCTGGGACGGTAAGGACAGCGGTTACACCCGCATGCCGACGTCGGACGAGATCGAGATTCGCGACGACACCCGCTACCTGCACATCACCAGCAACGAGACGATTGGCGGCATCCGCTACGGAGAATGGCCGCAGGTGCCGGTGCCGCTGGTGGCCGATCTTTCGTCCGAATATATGGCCCGTCCGATTCCGTGGGAACGGTTCGACCTGGTGTATGGCGGCGTGCAGAAGAATCTGGGCCCGGCGGGCCTGGCCGTCGTGTTTATTCGAAAGGCCATCGTCGAGGGACTCAACAAGAACATCGCACGCTATTTGCGCTACGACATTCACGTCGACAAGGATTCGATGTTCAATACGCCGCCGGTTTTCGCGGTGTACATGCTCGGCAAGGTGCTCAAGTGGATGGAAGCCCGCGGTGGAATCGATGCCATGGAACAGGCCGCCGCTCGCAAGGCGGGTTTGCTATACGGAGCGATCGACGCCAGCGATGGTTACTACCGTTGTCCGGTGGAGGCGGCGAGCCGCTCGCACATGAACGTCGTGTTCAGGCTGCCCAGCGAGGCCCTCGAGGCAAAGTTCCTCGACGAGGCGGGCAAGGCGCGCTTTCTCAACCTGAAGGGGCATCGCAGCGTCGGCGGCCTTCGCGCCAGCATCTACAATGCAATGCCCGAGCAGGGCGTCGCCGAGCTGGCCGACTTCATGGCGTCGTTCCGCGCCGCCAACCCGACCTGATGCCATGACGTCGGTGTGCGCATTCGCTGGTTTCGTGGTCGACCCGGCGCGCGCGCACGACGTCATCGCGCCGGCCTACGATTCGCTGTCGCCCGCGGAGCGCGTGCGCTACGCTGCCTCGAATCCGGACAACTTCCTGAACGCGATGCGCACTCGCGAGGACTACCCGGAAGAGTCCATCGACATGCCGCGCATCCTGAAGCGAAATCGCGATACCCTGCGCCGGCTGATCGACATCGGCTGCTTCCGGGCGTTCGACGAGCCGGCGCTCTTCATTTATCGCCTGAGCCAGGGCGGTCACGTGCAGACCGGGCTGGTGGGCGAACTGCCGGTCGCCGAGATCGACCGGGGCAAGGTGCTGCGCCACGAACAAACACGAATCGATCACGAGCGGCTGCTGGTGGAATACCAGACGTTCGTCGGCGCCAGCTCCTCGCCCGTGGCGCTTGCCTACCATGCCGACGAGGAGATCAGGGCGTTGAAGTCCGCGCTGGTATCGCGACTCGAGCCGATTTTGGACACCGAGTCCGACGACGGCTTGAGGCAGGTCCTGTGGCAGGTGAGCGACGAGACCGACATCGCCCGGTTGCGCGCGGTATTCTCGCGCGTGCCGGTGACCTACCTGACCGACGGTCATCACCGCACCGCCGCCGCTTCGCGCTATGTCGCCGAACTGGTCAGGACCGGTCGCGCGCCGGTGGCCGACGGGGCCTGGAACCATGTGCTGGTGGCATTGTTTCCCCACGACGAGTTGAACGTGCTGCCGTTCAGCCGAGTGGTTCGGGACCTGGGGCTACTTGCCGATGGCGCCTTTCTCGAGCGACTCGGCGCCTTGTTCGACATCGAAAAACTCGATGCCGACGCCGACATGGCGCCGCTGCCGGAGGCGCCAGGCACGTTTACCATGGTGCTCGACGACCGCTGTTACCGGCTGACACTTCGCGACCGCGCCGTAAACGACAACTCTCCGGTACACGGTCTCGACGTCAGCATCCTGCAGGATCTCGTGCTGGGGCCCATCCTCGGCATCGGCGACAGTCGCGGCGATGAAAGGCTGGAGTACGTCAGCGGCACCAGCGGTCACGAGGGCGTCAACCACCTGCGGCGGCAGGGATGGCGCGTGGCATTCTACTGCCACCCGGCGTCCATCGACGACATCATGTCGGTGGCCGATGCCGGCGAGACCATGCCGCCCAAGTCCACCTGTTTCGAGCCGAAGGTGCGCTCGGGTTTGTTCCTCCGCCTGTCCGAATCGACCTGAGGGGTTCACGGAGAAAACCGGACGCGGCATTCCCCGCCGGGCGTTGGCCGCGCGCGCACGTTTTGCCCCGGTGTTCGGCTTCAGTATCATTGGCCGCCCCTGAAGCGCCGTCACGTCACCTCATGAGCGAAATCGTTCTCATCAATGTCAGCGGATCCGATCGGCCCGGCATTACCGCCTCGCTTACCCAGATCATGGGCCGCCACGAGCTGAACGTGCTCGATATCGGCCAGGCGGTGATTCACAACAACCTGGCTTGGGGCATGCTCGTGGAGATCCCGGCGCAGTCGGCGGATTCCGCGGTGTTCAAGGAACTCATGTTCGAGGCGCACCGGCTCGGCCTGACCCTCCAGTTCACCCCGGTGTCGGGCGAGGAATACGGCGAGTGGGTCGGTAAGCAGGGGCAGTCGCGCCACGTCATCACGGTACTGGGCAAGCAGATTCGCGCCGAGCACATCTGCCGGGTTTCGGAGCTCATCGCCGTCAACGGGTTGAACATCGACCGCATCAACCGGCTGTCCGGTCGTGCGTTGTTGTCGACGCCGGAGTACAAGCGCCGCGCGGCCATCGACTTTCACGTACGTGGCGAGGTGGCCGACCTGTCGGTCATGCATGCCACCTTCCTGCAGCTGTCCCAGCGCCTCGATATCGACGTTGCCATCCAGGAGGACAACGTGTTCCGTCGCAACCGGCGCCTCGTGTGCTTCGACATGGACTCGACGCTGATCCAGAACGAGGTGATCGACGAGCTGGCGAAGGTCGCGGGGGTTGGCGACAAGGTCAGCGAGATCACGCGACGCGCCATGGCGGGCGAACTCGACTTCAAGGAAAGCTTCACGCGGCGCCTGGCGCTGCTGAAGGGCCTGCCCGAGTCCGAGCTGCCGAAGGTGGCCGCGTCGCTGCGAATCACCGACGGCGCGGAATTCCTGATACGCACCTTGAAACACTACCGTTTCCGCGTCGCCATCATCTCCGGGGGCTTTACCTATTTCGCGCGCCACCTGCAGGAACGCCTCGGCATCGACTACGTGTACGCGAACGAGCTGGATATCGAGGACGGCCGCCTGAGCGGCCGGGTGCGCGGCGAAATCGTCGACGAGAACCGCAAGGCGGACCTGCTCCGCGCCATCGCCGAGCGCGAGGATATCAGGCTCGAGCAGGTCATCGCGGTGGGCGACGGCGCCAACGACCTCAAGATGCTCTCCATCGCGGGCCTCGGCATCGCGTTTCGCGCCAAGCCCGTGGTGCGCCGCCAGGCCAGGTTCGCCCTCGCCGCGTCGAGCCTGGACAGCATTCTCTACCTGATCGGCATGCGCGAGCGCGATTTCCGGGATCTGCCGCCGACCGGGGAGAATCCGAACCGATAACCCGGTTTGTCGACTGGATCGTCGCGGGTCGTTTTTCGCCCTGCCGTGGACGTGATTGGCAAAGTTCCCGGTACGGGCGGTGCTAACCTGCGCGGACTTTTCCACCCTGACAGCATCGGAGAGCGTACCCGTGACCGAGTTCAAGTCCGATATCGAAATCGCCCGCAGCGTTAATCCCAGGCCGATTCGCGAGGTCGGCGAACGCCTCGGCATAGATTGGGGTGAACTGCGCCCCTATGGTCACGACAAGGCAAAGATAGGCCTCGACCTGGTGGAGACCGCGTCGAAATGTCCGCGCGGTCGCCTGGTGTTGGTGACGGCGATTTCCCCGACCCCGGCGGGGGAGGGCAAGACCACCACGTCGGTAGGGCTCACCGATGGTCTCAACCGCATCGCCAAGAAGGCCATGGTGTGCTTGCGCGAGCCCAGTCTCGGGCCCTGCTTCGGCATGAAGGGGGGCGCCGCCGGCGGCGGTTACGCGCAGGTGATTCCCATGGAGGATATAAACCTTCACTTTACCGGGGACTTTCACGCCATCACCGCCGCTCACAACCTGCTTTCGGCGATGATCGACAATCACATCTACTGGGGCAACGAGCTGGGCTTCGATTCGCGGCGCGTCACCTGGCGAAGAGTGCTCGACATGAACGATCGCGCGCTGCGCGCGATCAACGTTTCCCTGGGTGGCGTGGCCAACGGCTTTCCGCGCGAGTCGGGGTTCGACATCACGGTGGCCTCGGAGGTCATGGCCATTTTCTGCCTCGCCGACAGCCTCTCCGACCTGGAGCGCCGCCTGGGCGACATCATCGTCGGATATACCCGCGACCGTGAATCGATCCGCGCCGGCCAAATCGGCGCCGCCGGCCCCATGACCGTGCTTCTCAAGGATGCTTTCAGCCCCAACCTGGTACAGACGCTCGAGGGGAATCCGGCCATCATTCACGGCGGCCCGTTCGCCAACATCGCCCATGGCTGCAACTCGGTGGTGGCGACGAAGACCGCCCTGGGTCTTGCCGATTTCGTGGTGACAGAGGCCGGATTCGGCGCCGACCTGGGCGCGGAGAAATTCTTCGACATCAAGTGCCGCAAATCGGGCCTGAAGCCCGATGCCGCCGTGCTGGTGGCCACGGTGCGCGCATTGAAGTACCACGGCGGCGTAGCGCGGAATTCGCTCAACACGCAGGATCTCGACGCGGTGCGAGTCGGGCTGGCGAACCTGCGCCGGCACATCCAGAACGTGCATCAGTTCGGCGTGTCCGTGGTGGTGGCGATCAACCGCTTCCACTCGGACACCGACGCGGAGCTCGAACTGGTGAAGCAGGCCTGCGCCGAGTACGGCGTGACGGCGGTCGAGTGCACCCACTGGGCCGACGGCGGCGCCGGCACCGAGGAACTGGCGCGCCGCGTCGTCGAGCTGGCCGAGTCCGGGCAGAGCCAGTTCATGCCGTTGTACGGCGACGACATGGGGCTGTGGGAGAAGGTGCGCACCATCGCGCGGCGCATCTACGGCGCCGAGGACGTTATCGCCGACAAGCGCGTGCGCGGCCAGTTGAAGAGCTACGAGGACGAGGGTTTCGGCCACCTGCCGGTGTGCATCGCCAAGACCCAGTACAGTTTCTCCACCGACCCGGAACTGCGCGGCGCACCCTCCGATCACGTGGTGCCGATTCGCGAAGTGAGGCTGTCGGCCGGCGCCGGATTCGTCGTCGTGATCTGCGGCGAGATCATGACCATGCCCGGATTGCCTCGCGTGCCGGCGGCGATGCGGATTCGCATCGACGAGTCGGGACGAACCACGGGATTGTTCTGAGCGGGTCGTGCAGCCGACGCTTGTCGTTATCTTGTCGTTCTACTATAACCGGGTGTCGCGCCGGCGCCAGCGCCGACGCGGCACCGACTCTTAAATGAGTCCCGAATCGAGTACGATTCGCACTTTCCGCGCCTTCGGCGAACCGCAGGCGCGTAAACAGATGCCCGGTGCGCACGAAATGTTCACCGGGTCGACGGCCCCAACGCGAGTGCATCGAAATGGCTGAAGATGAAGTGCTGGAAGACGGTGAGGAAGAAATCGACCTTTCTGCCCTGGATGACGACGAGCTCGTCGAGCAAATGCACGACGATCTCTATGATGGACTGAGGGACGAAATCATGGAGGGTACCCAGATCCTCCTGGGCAGGGGTTGGGCGCCCGACAAGGTGCTCGCCGATGCCCTGGTGGAAGGCATGCGGATCGTCGGTATCGACTTTCGCGACGGCATCCTGTTCGTCCCCGAGGTCTTGATGGCCGCCAACGCCATGAAGGGCGGCATGAGCATCCTGCGGCCGCTGCTGGCGGAGACCGGCGCGGAGACGATCGGCAAGATGGTGATCGGCACCGTCAAGGGCGACATCCACGACATCGGCAAGAACCTCGTGTCGATGATGATGGAGGGCGCCGGTTTCGAGGTGATCGACCTGGGAATCAACAACCCGGTGGAGAATTATCTCGAGGCGTTGGAGAAGCACAAGCCCGACATTCTCGGCATGTCGGCCCTGCTGACCACCACCATGCCCTACATGAAGGTGGTCATCGATACCCTGAAGGAGCAGGGTCTGCGAGACGACTACATCGTGCTGGTCGGCGGCGCACCGCTCAACGAGGAGTTCGGCAAGGCCATCGGCGCCGATGCCTACTGCCGCGACGCCGCGGTGGCCGTGGAAACCGCCAAGCGGCTGGTCGCCGAGCGACGAGCGGCCGCGTAACGCCGTGGCGGGCGCGCGCAAGGGACGGGTGTTGATGATCGCCTGCGGCGCGCTGGCCGCGGAACTGGTTCGCGTCAAGAAGCTCAACGAGTGGACGGAACTGGATATCACCTGCCTGCCCGCCGAACTGCACAACCGGCCCGAACGCATCACGCCCGCCGTGCAGGAAAAGCTCGAGGCCAACCTGGACGACTACGAGCGCATCGTCGTCGGATACGCCGACTGCGGCACCGGCGGGCGGCTCGACGCGCTGCTCTCGCGCCACGACGTGGCGCGTATTCCCGGCGCGCACTGCTACGAGTTCTTCTCCGGCGCCGGGCGTTTCGCCGAGATGGCCGATGCCGATCCCGCGACGTTTTACCTGACCGACTACCTGGCGCGAAATTTCCAGCGGCTCATCGTCAAGGGCATGGGCATCGACCGCCACCCGGAGCTCAAGGACATGCTGTTCGGAAACTACCGCCGCCTCGTCTATCTTGCCCAGCGCGACGACCCGGCTCTCGACGAGGCGGCGCGCTCGGCGGCCGAGTTCCTCGGTCTCGAGTACGAGCGTTCCGCCACCGGTCTTGCGCCATTCTCCGATGCACTTGAATCAATTGTATGACCGACCCATGCCCAAGCTGATAACCGTATACTGGCGCGACATCCCGGCCCAAGTCATTGCCCGGCAGGGCCGGCAAACGGTGAAGACGCCTCTGGCCGACCGTTTCCACGAAGCCATCGACCGGGCCGCCATGCGCGCCGGCAAGGGTAGCACGGACGCCTACCTGGAGGAGTGGCGCCGCGAGACCGTCGAATGCAGCGGTGACATGCAGGCGGCCGTGGATGCCCGAGTGGCCGAGATTGAAGCGGCCTTCGACGATGAGCGCCTGACGTCGCTGATCCGTGCCAAGGGTCTTGACGACGGCGGCAAGGCATCGGAGTAGACGGTCATGTACGCGGTGAGACGCTGGTCGGTGCGCCACGCGCGTTTCTTCGAATGGCTGTACGAGCACTTCGAATCGATAATCGTCGCGTTGCATCCGTTGTGGCTGAAGATCGGCTACGAGCGCGTCGAGAAACCGATTGTCGCCGTCGAGCGGCGTGTGAAGGGTTTTCTGTTCGACTGCCGGATGTGTGGGCACTGCGTGCTCAGTTCCACCGGCATGTCGTGCCCCATGAATTGTCCCAAGGAGCTTCGCAACGGTCCCTGCGGCGGTGTGCGTGCCAACGGCAACTGCGAGGTGAATCCAGGCATGCGATGCGTCTGGGTGGAGGCGTACGAAGGCAGTCGCCGCATGCGCAAGGGCCACTACATTCTCGACGTACAAACGGTTCTCGACCGTTCCCACAAGGGCACCTCGTCGTGGCTGCGGGAGGTGCGACGGCTCCACGACGAGCGCGCTCGCCGCGACTGACCCGGCAACTTTCCGACTATGGGATCAGGCCATGTATTTTGAAGACGAACCGGTTCCGGGTTACTCGTTGCCGATCCTGCCCGGGCACGTATCTCCCGGTCGCTTCGAGCGGGTGCTTCGTTCGGGCAAATTCGCCGTTACCGCCGAACTGGCGCCGCCGGACTCCGCCGATCCGGAGGAAGTCTTCCTGCGCGCGCGCATTTTCGACGGCTTCGTCGACGCCATCAACGCCACGGACGGTTCCGGCGCCAATTGTCACATGTCCAGCGTGGGCGTGTGCGCGTTGCTGACGCGGGTGGGTTATTCGACTATCATGCAGATTTCATGCCGGGACCGAAACCGCATCGCCATCCAGGGAGATATCCTGGGCGCCGCGGCGATGGGCGTGGCCAACATCCTGTGCCTGACCGGAGACGGCGTGCAGGCAGGTGACCAGCCGGGCGCCAAGCCGGTGTTCGACTTCGACTGCATGACGCTGTTGGCGACGGCGCGCCGCATGCGCGACGAGTCGCAGTTGCTCAGCGGGCGCAAGCTGGATTTCTCGCCGAAGATCTTTCTCGGCGCGGCGTCCAACCCGTTCGTCGAACCGCTGGACTTTCGCGTCGATCGCCTGGCCAAGAAGGTCGCGGCCGGCGCGCAATACGTGCAGACGCAATACTGTTATGATGTAGGGCGCCTGAAGCGTTTCATGGCGCGGGTTCGCGAACGGGAACTGGACAAGAAGGTGTTTATCCTGGTCGGTGTTGGTCCGCTGGCGTCGGCGCGCGCCGCCGCGTGGATTCGCGATCACGTACCCGGGGTGCACATTCCCGATGTCGTCATCGAGCGCTTGGCGAAGGCCGAAAAGCCCAAGCTGGAAGGCAAGAAGCTCTGCATCGAACTGATCCAGAAAATCCGCGAGATTCCCGGCGTTGCCGGCGTCCACCTCATGGCCTACCGGCAGGAAGAGTCGGTCGCCGAGATCGTCGACGCCTCCGGCGTCCTCGAGGGCCGAGTACCCTGGCACCCCAATCGCAGCACGAATACAGATACCATGAGGCTTGTACAGTGACCGATACCGTAATCAGCTCCGCCAGTAAAGAGGTGGTGATTGGATTCAACCGACCGTTCGTTCTTATCGGCGAGCGCATCAACCCCACCGGTCGGAAGTTGCTGGCCGCGGAAATGGCCGCCGGCGACTACAGTCGGGTCGAGTCCGATGCCCTGGCCCAGGTGGCTGCCGGAGCCCACGTGCTTGACGTCAATGCCGGCATTCCGCTGGCGGACGAGCCGAAGATCCTCGCCGAGGCCGTGCAGCTCGTGCAGTCGCTCACCGACGTGCCGTTGTCGATAGATTCCTCGATCGTCGCCGCCCTGGAGTCGGGATTGTCCGTCTACAAGGGCAAGGCGCTGGTCAACTCGGTAACCGGTGAAGAGGAACGCCTGGAGTCGGTGCTGCCCCTGGTCAAGAAGCACGGCGCCGCGGTCGTCGCCATTTCCAACGACGAGACCGGCATTTCGGAGGATCCGGACGTGCGCTTCGCGGTGGCGAAGAAGATCGTCGAACGCGCTGCCGATCACGGCATCGACCGATCCGACATTGTCGTCGACCCGCTGGTGATGCCCATCGGCGCCATGAACTCGGCAGGCGTGCAGGTTATGCGGTTGGTACGCCGCCTGCGCGAGGAACTCAAGGTGAACACCACCTGCGGCGCTTCCAACATCAGTTTCGGCCTGCCGAACCGCAACGGCATGAACGCCGCGTTCCTGACCATGGCGATTGCCGCCGGCATGACGTCGGCGATTACCAACCCGCTGCATGCCGAAGTGCTGCAGGCAATCCTTGGCGCCGATGTCATGATGGGCCACGACCCGGATTGCCGAAACTGGATCCGGAAGTATCGCGAGCCGGCGGCCGAGGGCGCCGGCAGCGCCAGGGTGCAGCGAGCCGGCCGTCGTCGCCGTCGCGGTTGACGCGCCGCGACGCTTCCGCCTCGTCGTCGTGACGACAACTGGATTCTGAATGAACCGCGACATCGCGTTACAAACCGACCAGGAGCCGGTGCGGGTCGTGTTCACCCCGTCCGGCAAGCGCGGCGAGTTCGCGCGCGGCACCACCGTGCTGCAGGCGGCGCGCACGCTTGGCGTGGACCTCGACTCGGTATGCGGCGGCCGCGCCATCTGCGGCCGCTGCCAGGTCAAGCTGAGCGAGGGTAGCTTCGCCAAGCACGGAATCGAGTCGAGGGCCGCGAACTTGTCACCGGCCACGGAAACCGAGACCAGTTACTTCAAGACGCTCGGCCGTCATGCCGACCGGCGTCTCGCCTGCTCCACCGAGATCCTCGACGACGTCGTCATCGACGTGCCGGCGGACAGCCAGGTACACAAGCAGGTCGTGCGCAAGCGCATCGAGGTGCACGAGATCGAGGTCGACCCGGCCGTGCGCATCTACTTTGTCGAGGTGCCCCAGCCCAGTATGCACGATCCCGCCGGCGACTTGCGTCGCCTGCGCGAGGCGCTTGAGTTCGAATGGTCGTTGTCCGATCTCGACTTCCCCGCGTCGTTGTTACCCTCGTTGCAACAATGTTTGCGCGACGGCGACTGGAGCGTGACCGTGGCGATTGCCGACGAGAAGCGCGTGCTGAGTATCTGGCCGGGCTACCACGATCGCGTCTTCGGCATGGCGATCGACGTCGGATCGACCACCATCGCCGCCCACTTGATCGATCTGTCCACGGGCAAGGCGGTGTCTTCGGCGGGGTTGATGAACCCCCAGATCCGTTTCGGCGAGGACCTGATGAGCCGCGTGTCCTACGTCATGATGAACCCGGGAGGGGAAGTCGAGCTGACCCGCGCGGTGCGCGACGCCATCGCCCAGCTCGTACGGGAAACGCGGGAAGAGGCCGGCGTCGAAGCCGACAGCGTGCTGGAGCTGGTGCTGGTGGGCAATCCGGTCATGCATCACCTGTTCCTCGGGATCAACCCGGTGGAACTCGGCGGGGCGCCGTTTGCCCTGGCGACGGATGAGGCCGTGCATACCACGGCGGGCGCGCTCGGCCTCGACGTCGATCCGCATGCCGAAGTCTACGTGCTGCCGTGCATTGCCGGCCACGTCGGCGCGGATACCGCCGCCGTTATATTGTCCGAAGCGCCTTACCTGCGTGACGAACTGACCCTGGTGGTGGACGTCGGCACCAATGCCGAGATCGTGCTCGGCAATCGCAAGAAACTGTTGGCGGCATCCAGCCCAACCGGGCCGGCCTTCGAGGGGGCGCAGATCAGTTGCGGCCAGCGCGCCGCGCCGGGCGCGGTGGAGAGAGTGCGCATCGATCCTGAAACGCTGGCCCCGCGCTTCAAGGTGATCGGTTGCGACCTATGGTCCGACGAGCCGGGTTTCGAGGAGGCGGTGTCCGAGGTGGGCATCACCGGCGTGTGCGGCTCTGGCATCATCGAACTTATCGCGGAGTTGTTTCTCGCCGGCGTTATCACGACCGACGGCATTATCGACGGCGCCTCGGCGCAACGAAGCCACCACGTATATGCCAACGGCAAGACGTACGCCTACCTGCTGCACGACGGCGCGGTGCGCCTCACCCTGACGCAGAACGACGTGCGCGCCATCCAGCTCGCCAAGGCGGCGCTGTTCGCCGGCACGCGGCTGCTCATGGACAAGATGCGAGTGGACAAGGTCGATCGTATCCGGCTGGCCGGCGCCTTCGGCGCGCACATCGACGTAAAATACGCCATGGTGCTCGGTATGATACCCGACTGCCTGCTGGATCACGTCACCTCGGCCGGCAATGCTGCTGGCACGGGTGCCTGCATTGCCCTGCTCGATCACAAGGCGCGCAGCGAGATCGAGGTCGAGGTGCGGCGTATCGAGAAGGTGGAAACTGCCGTGGAGCCGAAATTCCAGCAGCACTTCGTCGAGGCCATGGCATTTCCCCACAAGACCCTGCCGTTCACCGAACTCGCCCGCGCGGTCACGTTGCCGGTCCCTCGCGAGGGCGGGTCGGGCGGCGGTTCACACGGGCGCCGTCGTCGGCGCCGCCGTTGACGCGTCCGATAGCGGACCGGATTTCACCATGAACAGGAAAGGAGCGTTGAGGTCAAATGGACTTGGCATCCGCACTCAGGCAGGTCCCGATATTTAGCAGTCTTGGCGTTGACGAACTGGCCGCGTTCGTCGACCGTTGTCGCGTTCGCACCATGCCCCGCAATGTCCTGGTGTTCTGCCAGGGAGACCCTGGCGAGGCGCTGTACGTGATTGTCGAGGGCATGGTCAAGGTATTCCTGAGCACGTCCGGCGGGCGCGAGGTGGTCCTGGCCCTGGAGCGACGTGGCGGTTACTTTGGCGAACTGTCCATGATCGATCGGATGCCGCGTTCGGCCTCGGTGATGACGCTCAGGCGAACGCGACTGCTGGTTATCTCCCGTTCGACGTTTCGCGAGTGCCTCGCGGCGCACCCGGATGTCGCCTACCGGTTGATCACCGGCCTCTCCGCGCGCGTGCGCATGCTGACGGAAAACGTCGGCGCCCTCGCCACCGACGACGTTCGAAAACGCGTGGAAGCCGCATTGCTTCGGCTCGCGATCCATCGTGACGGCGTATGGCGGATTCCGGAGCGCCCGTCGCACCAGGTCATAGCAGACATGGTCGGCGCCTCGCGGGAAATGACCGGCAAGGTGATGCGTGAACTGGTCCGGGCGGGACGTGTCTGCGTAACGGCACGCGGAATGACCCTGCACCTGCGATCCGCCGGGTCAACGCGGCGAAGCGGCACCAGTACCGCCGGCCGGGACGGCAGGTCGTCTCAGTGGGAGAGAAGTCGCAGGAATTCCGAACGCGTGCGGTGATCCTTGCGGAACGCGCCGATCATCATCGAGGTTTTCATCACCGAGTTTTGCTTTTCGACACCGCGCATCATCATGCAAAGGTGTTGCGCTTCGAGCACCACGCCGACGCCACGCGGCTGCGTAATCTCCGCCACCGCCTCGGCAATCTCGCTGGTGAGGTTTTCCTGTATCTGCAGGCGACTGGCAAACATGTCCACGATGCGGGCGACCTTCGACAGCCCGATGACCTTCCCGGTCGGCAGGTAGGCGACGTGACACTTGCCGATGAACGGCAGCAGGTGATGCTCGCACAGTGAATAAACCTCGATATCCTGCACGATGACCATTTCGTCGTTGGTGGAATCGAATACGGCCCCGTTGACGACATCGTCGAGCGATTGTTCGTAGCCGCGGGTAAGAAACTCGAACGCCTTGGCCGCTCGCAGCGGCGTGCCGCGCAGTCCGTCGCGGGACAGGTCCTCGCCGGTACCCTCGATGAGCTGACGGTACAATTCGGCCTGGCGCTTGATGTCGTGCATGTCTATCGTCTCGTAAACTGTCGTTGCGGACAGAGAATATACACTTTTCCATTGGCTGGTAAGCAAGGCGCATCGTCTGCTCGTGGAATATCTCGGTACCCTGGCAAAAATGCTCGTTCGGCACGAAACGCCGGTCTCCTACGCGTTACCGGTGGGTGATGCCGGCGTCAACCTCAATTCGTTGCTCGGCTCCCGGGTCGAGATGGCGTTCGACGGCGACGTTTTCTGCGTCGGCTGCGGTCGCAAGACGCGCAAGAGTTTCAACCAGGGCTACTGCTATCCCTGCTTCCGGTCCAAGGCGGCTTGCGACCGTTGCATCACCCGACCGTCGCTATGCCACTTCCACGAAGGCACGTGCCGGGAGCCGGACTGGGGCGAGACACACTGCATGCAAACGCACGTGGTATACGTGGCCAACTCATCCGGCCCCAAGGTCGGAATCACCCGCGCGAACCAGGTGCCGACGCGCTGGATCGACCAGGGTGCCATACAGGCGATGCCCGTGCTGGATGTTGCCAACCGCTATCACAGCGGCCTGGTCGAGGAACTGCTGAAGCAGTTCATGCGAGACCGTACCGATTGGCGTGCCATGCTTCGAGACGACGCGGAGCGCATGGACCTGGAGGCGTTCTGGCTGGATACCTGCGCGCAACAAGACATCGACCCGGAATCCATTCGTACCGCAAGCGGCGCCGGCAGCGCGCGCGGCGCGGTGCCCAATGTGTACGAGTTTCAGTACCCGGTGCTGGAGTACCCGAAGAAGATTCGTTCGATTGACGTCGGCGCCACGCCGAAGATCGACGGCACGTTGCTTGGAATGAAGGGGCAGTACCTGATATTCGATGTCGGCGTGATCAACGTGCGTAAGTACGCCGGTTACCGGGTCGCGTTCCGGGTCCCGTGACGATGCTCCGTGGTCGACTCGCGGCGCCCGGCGCCGCGTCGGCCGGCGGCGCTGTTCGACCTACAATCGCGCGGCGTGCCGCCGGAAACGTTCCTCGCAGCGACGCCATGCCGCCGACATCTCCCCCAGTTCCAGCAGTTGCGGCAGGAGCTGGCTGCTGAAGTCGATACTGCTCTCGCGAGGCAGCAGGGACGGCAGGTGGTCCACCGCGATCAGGTCGAGCGGGTTGTCTCCGCCGGCGACCCGTAGCGCGGGTTCCTCGAAGCTGGTCACGCGGTCGTAAAAAGGCAGGGGATTGCCGGGATTGCCCGGATCGCAGCTCACGTCCGAGATAACCGACAGGCGGCGCGAGGGCCTTTGAATTTCCCGCTCGGTGAGAAACGGTGGAATCGGTTCGCCGAGCAGTACCGTGTTCACCATGAGATCGTAATCGAGCAGGGCGTCGAAAGGGCCTCCCGCGACGGTCTCGGCGATATCCCACTGCTCCACGGGCAACTCGAGCGCATCGAACAGGGCCACCGCTCCACGACCGCACCGACCGAGGGCGCCGACGACCACGGCGCGTGGCGCGCGGCGATCCGGATCCGGAACCAGGGCCAGTCGGTTCGAAATGGCGTTGACCAGTTCGGCCTTGTCCGCGGCGGGTTTCTGCGGCGACAGGGCAAAGTCGACGCCTTCGCGCTGGCGGCCCGCGTAAAGGCGAACGCCCAGGGCGGCGCCGGCGAATCCCGCCCAGTAACCGAAAGCCGCGAGGCGGCGGCCGGACTCGTCGGTGAGAAACTCGAGGTCCAGGAGTATGCCGCCACCGGCGACGAAGCGGCCGAGCAACGATCGCCAACCGGGCTGATCCTTGTAGGCGTGGCCGAAATAGATATGCCGGTGGACCAGGGGCGCGGGTTCGTCGGGCAATTCCTTGATGCCGAGAATGAATGCCTCGGGCGGCGCCTCCGGCCAGCTTCCTTCACTCACCAGACGGCAGCCCGCGGCGGCATAGGCGCTGTCGGCGAATGCCCGTTGCTCCGACTCTTCCACGCAAACTTCGACGCCGGCCTCGACGAGGCGAGCGGCGTCGGACGGGCCAAGCGGGGTGCGGTGTTCACCGCGCTTGGTTTCGGCGCGCAACCAGATCAGGCTCGTCATGACGCGTTACCGGTAATAGAAAGTCCGAAGTTGCGACCCGGCGATTCGTCATACGACGGCTTTCTCGACGACCGGCGCGCCGCGCGCGATGCGGTCGGGCGAGAAAATCGACAGGTCCAGGCTCGTGTAGTGGCCGGCGACGATCAACTCCGCCAGGGCGCGGCCCACGGCTGGCGATTGTTGCAGTCCGTGGCCGGAAAATCCATTGGCGAGAAAGAAGTTCTCGAGTTCCCAGTGGCGGCCGATGATGGCATTCTGGTCGAAAGTGTTGTAGTCGTAGTGTCCCGCCCACGCCCCGGTAACGCGGACTGCCTCGAAGGCGGGTACCCGGTGTGCCAGCAGCGGCCAGAGGCGATCTTCGAACCAGGAGTAATCGATCTCGAAATCGTCGCAATCGGGATCCGCGTCGGGCGGTGGCGAGAGTCCGCAGACGAACCGCGTGCCTTCGGGCCGGAAGTATGTGCCCGAGGGGTCCACGACCAACGGGCAGCCCCTGTCAATCGGCGTTCGGCAGTGAAACACGAACACCTGGCGCTTGCGTTGCGCCACCGGCGGCGGCGTGCATCGGGCGAGGTCACACAGCGTGGCAGCGGATGCGCCCGCCGCGTTGACGAAGACGTCGGCCGCGATCGTTTCGCCGTTGCCACAGCATGCCGCCGTGATTCGGTCGCCCACGCGTTGGAACGACGTCACCTCACCCGTCACGTATCGAGCGCCTCCGGCGATGGCCGCTTCCCGGAACAGGTTGAGTAGCGCGTGCGGGTCGATCCATCCTTCACCGCTTGCGCCGTGGGCGCCCAGCGCGATGTCATCGATGTTCAGCCATGGAAAACGCTTGCCCAGCGCGGCGGGACCCAGCATGGCCACGTCGGCGCCCAACTCGCGCTGCAGGGCAACGTTTCTCTCGAGCATGCCCGCCCCGGCCCTGCTCGCCAGCATCAGGTAGCCATTTTCCACGAAGGCGAGGTCCGCACTCGTGCGTTCCGTGCGGACGAAGCGCGACGGATTGCGAACGAAATCGGTGGCGAACCGGGAAATTCTCACGTTGGCCGCGGTAGAGAACTGGTGGCGAATGCCACCCACGGAACGCGGCGTCGAGGCCTCGCGGTAGGTCGGGTCGCGCTCGATCACGATGACGCGACCGGTGAATGCTCGCTGATTGACCAGGAAGCAGGCCGCGGCCGAACCGACCACGCCGCCGCCGACGATCACGCAGCGCGCATCGGGAACTGCCGGGCCGGTCACCGCCGGATTGACTGCCATCGACGATCTGTGCCCCGTTGCTTCAACGCAAGCGCTCCATGCCCGTCAGTTCTCCGCTCTCGAGGTCGTAGCGAAGTCGCATCGATGGGCCAAGGGAGGCGCGGATGATCCCGTTGGGCGCGCCGTTCTCGATGCGCGGCAGCAGCAGCCCCTGGACCACCACGACAAGCGTGCCGTTCTCGATCGAGTGTCCGATCTTGTAGTGTCTCGGATCCCGCGCGGCCGAATCGTGTTCGCCCCGTTCCAGAAACACCTGCCAGGCGCGCCGGTAGTATTCAAGCACCGCGACGGGAACCATGCGCGCCTGGCCTGCCGCCGTCATGGGCGACGGCGGTTCGTGCGGTGCGTAGCCGTCGGTATAAATGCCCGAATCGGGCAACGTCTCGACCCACTGGCGGGCGACGTCAACGTCGTCGGCGAGAGCTATCGAGGCCAGCGCCAGGCACCCCGGGACGGCGTAGCGAATCTTCAATTGTTGATCCTGCCGATCACGGTGATCCGGCCGGTACGATACTCGTGCAGCTTCATGTAGCCGGCGGGAGTGCCGAGGTACCCGTCCACCTCCTCGATTCGATCCGACAACAAGTCGGCGGGCGAGAATTCCTCGTTTTTGTAGCGCGGGTCGGGACCGCCGTGGGTGTGGTAGCTGGCGCTTGCCGAGGTCCCTCCCGGCACGCTTCGCTTGGAACCGATATCCACGCTCGAGACCGTACCCGCTACCGGATCCGTATAGCCGAACGTGCCATCGGCATTGCGGTAGATCCACCCACCGTACTCGCGATTCTGACGCACCGAGACCGGGTTGATCTGATTGAGGACGGTACGCGCCGCATTGTTTCGGTCGCGTATGCGCACGGCTTCGTCCTTGCTTTCGCTGCCGGAGCTGCCGGCGATGCTTACGGCGACCAGGCCCGCGCCAAGCAGGGCCAGGCCGCGGGCGCCGCTGGACGCCGCGACCGTCCCGTCGCCGTTCTCCACCGCTTCCGCCGCCGCCAGGGCACCGGGCGGCGGCGCGCCCAGCGTACCGGCGACGTGGAACATGATTCGAGTCTCGTCGCCTTCGCGGTAAAGCGGATTGCGGCCCGAGCGCAGGCTGAGGCCGACGCGGTGTCCGCGATCGGTACCGCGGAATATACCCAGCGAGCGGAAACGGGCGCCGGACTCGTGGTCGACCTGACGCAATCGCCAGTCGATCGATTGGCCCGACCAGGACAGCATGACGCCGGCCGCGGTAGGTTCGTCCGCTCGCGCGACCGAGAATACGCCGGCCGCGGCGGCGCCGGCGGTCAATCCGGCGTAGACCGTGCGCCGCTCGTCGAGATCGTCCGCGCGGACTTCGGCGAGCGCGAAACGAAGGCGCACGGCGCGCCGGATCGCCAGTTCGGCCGCCGCCCCGCGGTATTCGAATCGTTCTCGCGATCCACCGTGAAACAGGTATGGATCGGACTGGAGCGGATCGGGGTCGAGGCGGCTGTAGGCTTCGCCGCTGCCGGTGAATACGTTGAACGCCCAGCTCCCGCCATTCATGCCGAGGTCGAGCCGTTGTTCATCCTCGCTCCACGCGGCGCCGACGCGTAGCTCGTCGTCGCCCGCGGCAGCAACCAGGTCGAGGCCGACGGCCTCCTCGCGCGCGACGTCGCCGCGCGCGGCGATCGTGGCGTAGCGCATGACGCCGATGCCGTCGGTTTGCTCGTCGGAGAAAGCCGGCAGATGCATCGAAGCAGCGCGGCGCTGTTGGCTGTGCAGGGCCGTGTCCGCAATGCAGCCAATGCTCCAGGCGGCAATGACCAGCGCGAGGATGGATCGTGGCACCATGACAACTCCTTGAATTGTTGTAAAACCGTATCCTTGGGCAATTAGACGTGAGCGCCGGGTGGCTGGCAACCGCGACAGATTCGGCTACCGGCGGGTCGACGGGTCCGGCGGCGCGACAACGTCGACACCGGCCTCGGTGAGCTGGGCGACAAGCGAATCGGGCGGCGGTCGATCGCAAGCCAGCACGTCGATGTCACCCGGGTCGCAAATGCGCACGAAGGCGCGTGAACCGAACTTGGAGTGATCGGCGACGACGATGGTTTTCTGCGCCTGGCCGATGACGGCGCGCGAGAACTCCGCCTCTTCCAGGTGAAAGTCCATAAACTCCCCGTCCTCGGTGATCGCGCCGATGGACAGGATGGCATAGCGCACGTGGAACTGGCGCACGAAGTCGATGGACGTGGGACCGAACACTGCCGAGTCGTCCGCGCGCAGCTCGCCGCCGCAGATGTGCACGCGATTGCCGCCAACTGGCGCGAGGGTGCGGGCTATCTCGGTGCAGTTGGTGACCACGGACAGGTTGTCATGACGCCGCAGCGCGCGGGCGACGAAGGCATTGGTGGAACCGGTGTCCATGATGATGGAGTCGCCGGACTCGACCATCGCCGCCACCAGGTCGGCGATGACGGTCTTTTCCGCCATGTGCTCCTGCATTCGGCGCTGAAAGGGAGGCTCGGCGCCCTTGTAGTCGGTCAGGACGATGCCGCCGTGCACTTTTTCGACGAGCCCCTCGTCGATGAGCGGGCGAATGGTACGGCGGATGGTTTCGTCGGATACGCGAAGCGCCTTGGCCAGTTCCATGATGGAACAGTCTCCGCTGGCGCGGACCATGCGCAGGATCTCCTCGCGTCGGCGATGGGCCTGCATTATCGTTGGCCGTCCGTGGATGCGTGTGGCGTACATTCCTTGATCAATCTCTCGTCCATTGAGTCAGATTAGCATAGCAAAATCCACATAAACCACAAAATATCCAAATTTTCCCTCGCAAGCGCTCAATCTCTGTTGGAAACTGTGGGATATTTGTGAGAATATTTTTTCGTCTGGATTTTCGTCGATCTGGATCGAGCCAACCCAAACGAGAAGAGCGGAGGTTAGACCGTATGAACATCTTCGAGCGCGTGAGCGCCGTAGCGATGGCCGGCACGATGGCCGTGATGCTGGCGGCACCGGCCGGCGCGGCCGTTGAGTCCGAGGACCCGATCAAGCTTACCCTGCACGACTGGACCGGCCAGCTGATCACCACCCGGATCATGGGCGAAGTCCTGCAGAAGGCGGGATACAACATCGAATACGTGCAAGCGGACTACATCGCGCAGTTCGCCGGACTCAAGAGCGGCGACCTGCACGTGGCGATGGAGATCTGGGAAACCACCGGTCGCGAAGCGATGGACGAGGCAACCGCGACAGGCAATGTCGAAAACCTCGGCGAGACCGGTCTGCAGGCCATCGAGGAGTGGTGGTATCCCGCCTACATGAAGGAGCGTTGCCCGGGGTTGCCCGACTGGACGGCCCTGAACGACTGCGCCGAGGAGTTTTCGACGCCCGAGACAGCGCCCATGGGCCGCTACCTCGGCGGTCCCGTCACCTGGGGCGGCTTCGACGATGAGCGCGTCGAGGCGCTGGAGCTGGACTACGAGGTGGTGCATGCGGGCACCGACGCAGCGCTGTTTGCCGAACTCGAGTCCGCCTATCAACGCGAGGCGCCGGTCCTGTTGTGGGTCTACGCGCCGCACTGGGCGCCGATCAAGTACGAGGGCGAATGGGTGGAGTTTCCGCCTTACACCGCCGAATGCTATGACGATCCGGCCTGGGGCTCCAACCCGGATACGGCCTACGATTGCGGCAAGCCGCGCGGACCGATCTGGAAGGTCGCGTGGAGCGGCGTGAAGGACAAGTGGCCCGGGGCCCATGCCGCCATCGGTGCGTTTACCCTGGACAACGACGAGATGGGCGCGATGGTGGCGGCCGTCGACCTCGAGGGCGGCACCGTGGAGGGCGTTGTGGATCAGTGGATGGCCGACAACGAGTCGCGCTGGAAGTCCTGGATCGGGATGTAACCACCGAATCCGCGGGGTAGCGTGTAGCAAGAGTCGGCGGGCGGCGCCGTTCGCGCGGCGCCGCCCGTCTCGTTTCTGGAGCAACTCATGACCGGGATCACATGACCGGGGACAATCGCATCAAGCTCGCCTGCCAGGGCGTCTGGAAACTGTTCGGCAACGGCGAGCGAGAATTTCTGAGTCGACACGGCGATTCCGTCGACGACGAGGCGCTCAAGCGCGCCGGGCTCATCGGCGCGGTAAGGGACGTGAACCTGGACATCGGCGAGGGCGAGATCTTCGTGATCATGGGCTTGTCCGGCTCCGGCAAGTCCACCCTGGTGCGATGCCTCTCGCGCCTCATCGAGCCCACCGCCGGCCGCATCCTGTTCAACGGCGAGGACCTGCTCGCCGCCAGGGAGGCGGAACTCATCGACATTCGCCGGCACAAGATGGGCATGGTGTTCCAGCATTTCGCGCTGCTGCCGCACCTGACCGTGCTCGGCAACGTCGCCTTTCCGCTCGAGGTGCAGGGGGTGGCGCGGCGCGAGCGCGAGTCGCGCGCGCGGGAGATCATCAAACTCGTCGGGCTCGAGGGCCGCGAGCGCTACTTCCCCCGCGAACTCTCCGGCGGCCAGCAGCAGCGCGTCGGAATCGCCCGGTCGCTGGCGGTGGAGCCGGAATTGTGGTTTCTCGACGAGCCATTCTCCGCGCTGGATCCGCTCATCCGGCGCGAGATGCAGGACGAGTTCATGCGCCTGCAGAACGTGCTGCACAAGACCATCGTGTTCATTACCCACGACTTCGACGAAGCCATTCGCCTTGCCGATCGCATCGCGATCATGAAGGACGGCCGCGTGATACAGGTCGGCACGCCGGAGGAGTTGGTGATCGCGCCGGCCACCGACTACGTGGCGGAATTCACCAACCACATCCCCCGCGCCAAGGTGCTCACCCTGGGTTCGATCATGCGCCCGTCGTCATCGGCGGCGTACGCGGAAAGGTTCCATGCCGACGAGCGCGTCGCCGACGTTGCCGTGCGTTTCGACGCCGGCAACGTCTATGCCGTCGTCAACGCCGGAGGCGACGTAGTCGGCGAGGTGACCCGGGACGATCTCGTCGAGGTGTTCATGGGGCGGCGGGACGGTTGACCATGGCGTCGGATCGCGTCGCGCGCAGCCCGTGGCGGTGGTTCTGGAGCGGCGCCCTCGTGGTGTCGTTCGGGCTGTACTACCTTGCCGGAGAGTTGCTCCCCCGCGCGGCGACCAGGTATCCCGCGGCATGGCGCATTCCGCTCAAGGACGATATCTCCGCGTTCATGAACTGGCTGATCGAGGATGCAACTCTCGGCCTCGTCACGTTCAAGGAGTTCACGCGCGGCATCGCGTGGGTGCTCGAGCAGCCGTTGAACCTGGCGACCAGCCTGTTCGCCACCGGTTTCCTGTCGGGGGTCGGCAGCAATGCCGAGCAGATCCTGCCGCCGCTGTCGTGGGTCGCGGTCATCGCGGTGGTCTATCTCATGGGGCGCTACGCCAGGGACGTGAAGCTCGCGTTGCTGGTAGCAGGTTGCTTCGGCTACCTGGCATTGTTCGGTCAATGGCACAGCGCGATGGTGACGTTGTCGTCCATCGTCATCGCGGTACCCTTCGGCGTGGCCGGCGGGCTGCTGCTGGGCATCGCGGGTTACCGCTGGCGCGCCTTCGAGCGGGCCATCACGCCGGTGCTGGACCTGATGCAGACGATTCCGATCTTCGCCTACCTCGTGCCGATCCTGTTCCTGTTCGGCTTCGGCCCGGTGGCGGCGATGATCGGGACGATCATCTACGCGATGCCGCCCATGGTGCGCGTCACCATGCTGGCCTTGCGTTCGGTGCCGGACGAAGTGGTCGAGTTCGGCCGCATGGCGGGCTGCACGCGGCGCCAGCTGACGTGGAAGGTCCTCGTGCCGTCCGCCTCGTCGGGCCTCATGGTGGGCGTGAACCAGGTCATCATGCTGTCATTGAACATGGTGATCATCGCCTCGATGATCGGCGCCGGCGGGCTTGGTTACGATGTCCTTACCTCGCTCAGGCGCCTGGACATCGGCGCCGGCATCGAGGCGGGTGTAGCCATCGTGGTGCTGGCCATCGCCCTGGACCGTCTCAGCCAGGCGTATGCCGCGAGAACGCCGACCGGGCGCGCGGGCGGCGAGACATCGTTGGTCAAGCGGCACCCATGGACGCTGCTGGCGCTGGGGATCGTCGTTGCCGCCTATCTCGGCGGCTTGCTGTTCGCCGCGCTGGCCGAATTTCCGCAAGCCTGGCAGATCACGACCGGTCCGTTCTGGACGGCGCTGGTCAAGTGGGTCAACGTCAACTTCTACGACACGCTGGAGGCGGTGAAGGCGGCATTGCTGATCAACGTGCTGGTGCCGGTGAAACGTTTCCTGCTCGCCATGCCCTGGGCCTGGGTGATCTTCCTGGTGGCCGCCGCGGGCTGGTGGCTGGGCGGCTGGCGCCTCTCGCTCCTGACGGCTGCATTGTCGACTTTCATCCTGGTCACCGGGCAATGGGCCGATGCCATGGTGACGGTCTACCTCACCGGCATCTCGGTGGTGATCGCCGCATTGATCGGTATACCCGTCGGCATTGCCGCGGCCGGCAATGATCGCGCCTGGCGCGTCGTGCAGGCGTGCATCGATACGCTGCAGACGCTGCCGTCCTTCGTCTACCTGATACCGGTCGTAATGCTGTTTCGCGTGGGTGATTTCTCCGCCATGATCGCCATCGTCGCCTACGCGGTGGCGCCGGCCATTCGCTACACCGCCCACGGCATCCGGTACGTGCCGACCGAGCTGGTCGAGGCCGGCATCGTGTCGGGCTGCACGCCGCGGCAGTTGCTCTTCAAGATCCGCCTGCCGCTCGCCATGCCCGAGATCATGCTCGGCATCAACCAGACCATCATGCTGGCGCTGTCCATGCTCGTGATCACCGCACTGGTGGGCACACGCGACCTCGGCCAGGAAGTCTATATAGCGCTGACCAAGGCCGATACCGGGCGCGGTATCGTCGCAGGCCTGTCGGTCGCCTTCATCGCCATCATCGCCGACCGGCTGATCGCCGCGGGATCGAACCGCGTGCGGCGGCGATTGGGCCTACAGTAAGGAGGAACCATGCAGGCCATCGAACGCGCCGCGTCGCTGTCGTGCTGGCGGGGCAGGGTCGATCCCGAACCTCTTGGCGGCGGCATCACCAACGTCAACTTCGTCGTCAACGACGCCGGCCGCAAGTTCGTCGTTCGCGTTGGCGAGGACATCGCCGTGCACGGCGTCAAGCGATTCAACGAACTCGCCGCCAGCCGCGCCGCGCATGCGGCCGGCATTTCCCCGGCCGTGGTGCACGCCGAGCCGGGCGCGCTGGTGCTCGAATACGTCGAGGGACGTACGCTGGATGCCGACGCGGTGCGCGCCGACGGCATGCTCGAACGTATCGTGCCACTGGTGAAAACCTGCCACAGGGAGGTGCCGAATCACCTGCGCGGCGCGGTGCTCATGTTCTGGGTGTTCCAGGTCGTGCGCGACTACGCCCACACGCTGCGCGAAGGCGACAGTCGGCACCTCGACAAGCTGGATGGCTTGATCGAGGCGGCCCGACGACTCGAGCGCGCTGTCGGGCCGGTGGAGATCGTGTTCGGACACAACGACCTGCTGGCGGCCAACTTCATCGACGACGGACGAAAACTCTGGCTCATCGATTGGGACTACGCCGGCTTCAACAGCCCGCTGTTCGACCTGGGCGGGCTCGCCTCCAACAACGAGTTGACGACGGACGCCGAGCGTTGGCTGCTGGAACGGTATTTCGACCGCGCCGTGGACGAAACGCTGTGGCGACGATACCGCGCCATGAAATGCGCCTCGTTGTTGCGCGAGACGATGTGGAGCATGGTTTCGGAGATTCACTCCGAGATCGACTTCGACTTCGGCGAATACACCGCCGAGAACCTGGCGCGCTTCGAGCGCGCCCTGGAAATGTTTGACGACGAATGACAATGAACCGAAACACGGGAGTATCCATCTCATGAGCGAGTTTCCGCGGCAGGCCCGCGCCGTGATCATCGGCGGCGGCATCGTGGGCTGTTCGACGGCCTACCACCTGGCGCGCCTCGGTTTCGACGACGTCGTGGTGCTGGAGAAGGGTGAACTCACGTCGGGCTCGACGTTCCACGCCGCCGGGCTGGTGGGCCAGTTGCGCAGCAATGCCAACATCACCCAGCTGCTCGGTTACTCGGTGTCGCTCTACGACAGGCTGGAATCCGAGACGGGCCTGGGCACCGGATGGAAAATGAACGGCGGACTGCGCCTGGCCTGCAATGCCGAACGCTGGATCGAGGTCAAGCGCCAGGCCACCACGGCGCACTCCTTCGGTCTCGACATGCAGTTGCTGACGCCGTCGGAAGCGCTCGAACTGTGGCCGGCCATGGACGTCAGCGATGTGGTAGGCGCGGCCTACCTGCCCACCGACGGGCAGGCCAGTCCCTCTGACATCACGCGTTCGCTGGCGAAGGGCGCGCGGACCGCGGGTGCGCGTTTTTTCGAGAAGACGCTCGTCACTGCCATCGAGACCGAGAACGGGCGGGTGAAAGCGGTTGTCACCGACCGCGGCCGCATCGACTGCGAAGTGGTCGTCAACTGCGCCGGCCAGTGGGCGCGCGACGTCGGGCGTCTGGCCGGCGTCAACGTTCCGCTGGTCTCGGTGCAGCACCAGTATCTCGTCACCGAGACCATCGATGGCCTGCCGCGCGATCTGCCCACGCTGCGCGATCCCGACAGGCTCATCTACTTCAAGGAAGAGGTCGGCGGCCTGGTCATGGGCGGCTACGAGCCCAATCCGATACCGTGGGCGGAGCAGGGCATACCCGACGGTTTCAATTTCTCCCTGCTCGATCCCGACTGGGATCATTTCGGCCCCCTCATGGAGCAGGCCATCGAGCGCGCGCCGGTGCTCGAACGGGCGGGTGTGCGCGAATTGATCAACGGGCCCGAAAGTTTCACCCCCGACGGCAACTTCATTCTCGGTGAGTCGCCCGAAGTGAAGAACTTTTTCGTCGGCGCCGGATTCAACGCCTTCGGCATCGCCGCCGGCGGCGGCGCCGGCATGGCGCTCGCCGAGTGGGTCGCTGCCGGCGAGCCTCCCTTCGACCTGTGGCCGGTGGACATTCGCCGTTTCGGTCGTCCCCATCGCGATGTCGAATGGGTGAGGAAGCGCACGCTCGAGGCCTATGCCAAGCACTACACCATGGCCTGGCCCTTCGAGGAGCACGCCAGCGGCCGGCCGTGCCGTCGTTCGCCGCTCTACGAAACACTCAAGCAACGCGGCGCCTGCTTCGGTGAAAAGCTTGGTTGGGAGCGGCCCAACTGGTTTGCCGGCGAGGGAGAAACGCCCGAGGACCGCTACGGCTTCGGCCGTCAAAACTGGTTCGAGGCGGTGGGCCGCGAACACCGCGCCGCCCGCGAGACGGTCGCATTGTTCGACCAGTCCAGCTTCGCCAAGTTCGCGGTGGTCGGCCCCGATGCCGAGAAGGCATTGACGTGGATCTGCGCCGGCAACGTGGCGCGCGATCCCGGTACGCTCACCTACACCCAGATGCTCAATCGGCGCGGCGGTATCGAGTGCGACCTCACGGTGTCCCGCCTGTCTCGCGACCACTACTACCTCGTAACCGGCACCGGCTTCGCAACCCACGACTTGACGTGGATCCGGCGAAACATCGATCCGTCTCTCAACGCGCAGGTCATCGAGGTCACCTCGGCCTGGGCCGTGCTCTCGTTGATGGGGCCGAATGCCCGCGATCTGCTGGCGCGGTTGTCGTCCGACGACCTGTCCAACGACGCCTTTCCCTTTGCCACCGCGCGCGAGATCGGCGTCGCCGGCGCGCCGGTCAACGCCCTGCGCGTGACCTACGTCGGCGAACTCGGCTACGAGTTGCACGTACCGGTGGAGTACGCCCGCAACGTCTACGAGGCGTTGACGGCCATCGGCGGCGAGTACGGCCTGGTCGATGCCGGCTACCGCGCCATAGAGAGCCTTCGGCTGGAAAAGGGCTATCGCGCCTGGGGCGCCGACATCGGACCCGACTACACGCCGCTGGAGGCCGGTCTTGGCTGGGCCGTGAAGTTCAGGTCGGGACAGGATTTTCTCGGACGCGAGGCCTTGCTCGCTGCGCGAGACAAGCCGCCGGCGAAATGCCTTGCCTGTTTCACCGTGGATGATCCCGACGTGGTGCTGCTTGGCCGCGAGACGATCTATCGCAACGGCGAGCGGGCCGGCTGGCTGACCAGCGCCGGCTGGGGCTATACCGTGGGCAGGAACATCGGCCTGGGGTACGTCCGCAACGAGGCAGGCGTCGATCGCGCGTACCTGGAAGAAGGCGCGTACGAACTTGAGGTGGCGACCGAGCGCGTATCGTGCGAGCTGCACATGCGTCCGTTATACGACCCGCAGATGTCGCGCATCAAGGCGTGACGGAAACGCACTGGATACGCGTCGCGACAATGCGGCCGCCGTCATGCGGCGGTAGGCCATCGACATGTCGCACGGTGCATCGACCAAGGATTCCGTAGTTCAACAGGCATCGAATTCATGACAGTCAATCACGCCAGCATTCTCATCATCGGCGGCGGCGCCATCGGCTGCTCCATTGCCTATCATCTTGCGAAGCTCGGCGAGAAAGACGTGGTGGTTCTGGAACAACACCGCGTCACCCATGGTGCCACGTGGCATGCTGCCGGCCTTGTCGGCCAGCTGCGCGGCAAGCGCAATCTCACCAGGTTGATGCAATACGGCGTGCAGCTTTACGAACGCCTCGAAGCCGAAACCGGCCAGGCCACCGGCTGGCACCCGGTCGGTTCGCTGCGCGTGGCTTCCTCGAAGGAGCGTTGGCAGGAGATTCGCCGCACGGCCACCACCGCGCGCAGCTTCGGCTTCGAACTGGAGCTGCTCGACGCCGTCGAGGCGGCAGACAAGTTCCCGCTCATGACCACCGACGGCGTGCACGGCGCCGCGTGGATTCCCACCGACGGCTACATAGACCCGACGAGCCTGACCAATGCCTACGTAGCCGGTGCCCGTGCCGGCGGCGTTCGCTTCCTCGAGGGTGTGCGGGTCACCGGCTTCGACATCCGCGACCGGCGCGTCCAAGCCGTCCATACCGCGGAGGGCGACTGGTACTGCGACACCGTGGTCAACGCCGCCGGGCTGTGGGCGCGGGACGTGGGCGCGCTGGCTGGCGTCGCCGTGCCGGCAGGCGTCGTCGAGCATCAATACATGGTCACGGTCAAGTCCGACCAGGTCACTCCCGGCCTGCCTACCTTCCGCGATCCGGACAAGCTTGCCTACCTCAAGCCCGAGGCCGGCAGCCTCGCTCTCGGCGGCTGGGAGGCCGATGCGCCGGCGTTCGCCGAAAATGGCATGCCCGAGGGATTCGGTCGCGAACTGCTGCCGTCGAACATGGATCGTTTCGAGCAGATCGTGCT
Organism: Gammaproteobacteria bacterium; assembly: GCA_030429665.1. Classification (GTDB taxonomy): domain Bacteria; phylum Pseudomonadota; class Gammaproteobacteria; order Arenicellales; family CAJQKF01; genus BQJD01. Next base: position 38,271 of record JAUIEZ010000006.1, read on the forward strand.
GGCCGCCGCCGAGCGCATACCCGTGTTCAACGAGCTCGGCATCCGCGAGTTGATCAACGGTCCGATCCCGGTCTCGCCCGACGGCGAGCCGGTGATGGGTCCGGTACCCGAGTTGGACAACTTCTTCGTCGCTTGCGGCTTTACCGCGGGCATCGCGGCCTCGGGCGGCGCCGGCAAGACCATGGCCGAGTGGATCACCGCCGGTGAGCCTGAGTACGACGTGTTCACGTTCGACGTGCGACGCTTCGGTCCGCACCACGCCCGTCCGGAGGTGCTGTGCCCTCGCGCCGTGGAAAGCTACGGGCGCTACTACGCCATGCACTGGCCGGGCGAGGAAAGTCACACCGCCCGCGGCCTGCGCGTCAGCCCGCTGTACGGCGAGCTCGCCGGTCGAGGCGCGGTATACGGCTCCAAGTTCGGTTGGGAGCGGCCCAACTGGTTCTCCGACTCGTCCGCCGAGCACCGCGGCGGCAGCTTCGACCGCCGCGAAGCGCCCGGCTTTCGATCCATTGCCGCCGAGCATCGAGCGGTACGCGAACGGGCCGCACTGTTCGACCAGAGCAGCTTCGCCAAGTTGGAGGTAAAAGGCCCCGGTGCGCTCGCCGCCCTGCAGCGACTGGCAACGGCCAACCTGGATCATCCGCCGGGACGCGTGGTCTATACCCAACTGTGCAACGAGCGCGGCGGGATCGAGTGCGACCTGACCATCATGCGTACGAGCGCCGAGCGATTCTATGTCGTCACCGGCAGCGGCTTCGGCGTTCACGACTTCGACTGGATCCGCCGACACCTGCCGCCGGATGCGCGACTGTCCGCGCGCGAGGTCACGGCAGCATACGCGGTGATCAACATCGCCGGCCCTCGCGCCCGGGATGTGCTCGGCGCGGTGACCGACGACGACGTGAGCAACGACGCGCTGCCGTTCGCTCGCTGCCGCCGTGTCCACGTCGGCGCGGCGCCGGTGCTGGCCGCGCGCATCGGCTACGTGGGCGAACTCGGCTACGAGCTGCACGTGAGCTGCGACCAGGCCCTGTACGTGTACCGCCGGCTGCGTGACGCGGGCCGCGACCATGGCATCGCCGATGCCGGCTATGCCGCCATCGACACGTTACGGATGGAAAAGAGCTATCGTTACTGGAGCGCCGAAATCGGACCCGACTACACGCCGCTGGAGGCAGGGCTGGATTTCTGCGTTCACTTCGGCAAGGGCGATTTCATCGGGCGAGACGCACTCGAGGCGCAGCGCGACAAGGGCATCGCCCGGACGTTGTGCTCGTTCACCATCGACGCCCCGCCGGTGTTTTACGGTAGCGAGTGCATCCTATGCGGCGACGACGTGGTGGGATCCACCACCAGCGCCAACTACGGGCACACCGCGGCTTGCAACATTGCCATGGGCTACCTGCCGGTCGAGCTGGCTTCGCGAAGCGCCTTCGATATCGAGGCCTTCGGCGAGCGTTATCCGGCACGGCGCATCGACGGCGCCGTGTACGATCCCGACATGCTTCGGCTTCGCGCCTGAGGCAATCCAGTACCAGGAACGAGGAGGACGGCATAGTGAATGACGCCATCGAGCAATTGCGGGCCATTCCCGGGTTCGTCGACGTGGACGATCGCGGCGTCGATGTGGAACGCCTCGGCGGCCTGACCAACGTTGTCTACCGGGTCAACGTCGCCGGCGTCGACTATCTGCTCAGGATTCCCGGCAAGGGCACCGAGGAGTACATCGACCGCCGCGCCGAGAAACGCGACGCCATCAGCGCCGCCGAGGCCGGCGTCTCGGCGAAGGTGCTGCACTTCGACGAGTCGAGCGGCGTGATGCTCGCCGAGTACATCGACGGTGTCACGCTCAACGCCGAACGCTTCAAGGACCCGGGCAGCGTGCGCCGTTCCGCCGAGGCGTTTCGACGCCTTCATACCTCCGGCCGCGAGTTCGTCAAGCGCTTCGAGGTGTTCGAGCAAATCGACGAGTACCTGGGATTGATCGAGAAACTGAATGCGCGGGTGCCCGACGGATACGAGGCCGTGCGGGAGCGGGCATCAGGCGTGCGACGGGTATTGGAAGCGAAACCCGCCGCGCTTGCTCCCTGCCATTGCGACCCATTGGCTGAGAACTTCATCGACACCGGCGAGCGCGTGTACATCGTCGACTGGGAGTATGCCGGCAACAACGATCCCATGTGGGACCTGGGCGACCTGTCGGTCGAGGGCGGGTTCGACGCCGACCAGGACGCGTTGCTGCTGCGTGCCTACTTCGGCGGCGAGCCGCCCGCGGACCAGGCCGGACGCATGGTGGCCTACAAGATGCTGTGCGACCTGTTATGGACGCTGTGGGGCGTGGTGCAGCACGCCAACGACAATCCGGTGGAGGATTTCTGGAGCTACGCGGTGAACCGCTTCGAGCGCTGTCAGCGGCTGATGGCCGATCCTGCCTTCGAGCGTGCCGTGGCGTCGATCTGAGATTCCATGGCGGGTTCGACCACGGCGCTGCTCGTGCGGATGCCCACGGTCTCGTTTCCCGGCGCCGGGCGCGGCGGCACCATGAGCGAGCACAGCAGCGACGCGAGCGCGAGCCCCGCGCCGACCAGGAACACCAGGGCCGGCGAGATTACCCAAACCAGGCCGAGCACCACCGGCAGCACGACCGCTGCGATGTGGTTTATGGTGAAGGCGACGCCGGCGGTGCTGGCGATGTCGGCCGGGTCGGCGATCTTCTGGAAATAGGTCTTGATGGCAATGGCCAGGGCAAAGAAGAAATGGTCGGCGATATACAGTCCCGCAGCGAGCGTCGCGTTGGTGACGAAGGCATAGGCGGTGAAGATGACGATCAGTCCCGTGTACTCGAACACGAGCGCCGAGCGCTCGCCGACCTTGCCGACGATGCGTCCGATTCGATGGGCGAACAATACGTTCAGCGTGGCGTTGACCAGGAACAGCACCGAGATGGCGCCGACGCTGTAGCCGAACTTCTCCACCATCAGAAAACCCGCGAACACCACGAAGATCTGTCGCCGCGCTCCGGACAGGAAGGTGAGCAGGTAGTACAGCCAGTATCGGCGCCTCAGCACCATGGTCTTGTGCTGCTCGACTTTCTCCTCGAAGCGGGGAAATACGAGCCAGCAGGTAATGGCGATGGCTGCGGTGGCGCCGCCGCCGGCAGCGTAGATGAAGCGATAACCCAGGTCGAGCAGGTCCGAGCACAACCAGATCAGGGCGAACGACGCCATCGACGTCAGCGATCCCACGGCAATGACCTTGCCGAGAAATTCCGGGGTGTCCTTCTTGTCCAGCCACTGCAGCGCCAGTGAAGACTGCACCGTCTCATAGTAATGGTAGCCGATCGACATCGCCACCGTGGTCGCGTAGAGACCGATCACGGTGGGAAACCAGCCCGTGATCAGCGTGCCGATGCCGAGCAGCAGCAGCGACAGGTAGGCCAGCGACTGTTCGCGCACCAGGAGCAGCAAGAACACCACCGTAAAGGCCATGAATCCCGGCACTTCGCGCAGGCTCTGCAGGATGCCGATCTCGACGCCCGTGAATGCCGCGCGCTCGATGGCGAAATTGTTCAGGAGCGCCGACCACGTGGCGAAGGACAGCGGCACCGCCGAGGCCATCAGCAGCAACAGCAGATCGGGTCGTTGGCGGAGTCGCGCGAGCATGGACGGAGTTTAGCCGATACCGGGGTCGACTGCCGGGTATGTTGGGAGGTGGACGGGTGTTACCGGACCCGCCGGCCCATCCGGTCCCAGCGGATGTCGAGATTCTCGTCCACCGACAGCCACACCTGCCGCGCGATGCCGATCACGTCGGCCATGGGAATGGTGCCGATTCGTCGTGAATCGCGCGAGTGACTGCGATTGTCGCCCATCACGAATACCTGGCCATGGGGTACGTCGAACTCGAGTCGCTCGTCCCCGGGATGGGTCCACTCCACCTCGTACTCGCCGCGGGCGCCGCGTTCCACGACCTCGATGCGGCCGCCGTCGCGCTCGGTAGCGCGAACCGTCAGGTCCTGGCCGTTGCGCATGACCCGGGTGCCGTCGATTTCGATACGATCGCCCGGCATGCCGATGATTCGCTTGATGAATACCATGTTGCGGTTGTCCGGGTAGATGAACAGCGCCACGTCGCCGTGCCGCGGTTCGAGCCGGCAGCCCGGGCAGTTCACACGCTTGTCGGCAAACAGGAAATCGCCTCGCAGGATGCCCGGCGCCATGCTTTGCGACGGAATGCGGAATGGTTCCACGACGTGGGCGCGCACGTAGCCGCCGCCGGCCTTGAACACCACCGCGTAGGCGAACACCAGGACTGCGGCGTACACCGGCAGCGTCTGCCAGGGGCGTGGCGGCAACGGCGCGCGCCAGGCCTGCCACATGGCGTCGCCGATGCCGTAGAGCCACACGAGGATCGCGACCAGCAGGCTTGCGGCCAGGGCGGCGACCAGGTAGCGGTCCGGTACCATCAGCGATGCCAGTGCCATGAGGAACAACACCGCCGCACAGAACACGCCGAACACCCAGAGCCCCTTGTTGGGGCGGCCGTTGACGAACTGGCCGAATCCCGGCAGCACGAACGACATCAGGCCGGCGACGAGCACGGAAAGGATGTCGCCGCGGCATGGCGGCGCCGTGTTCGGCGTTGGTTCGCTCGAGCTCAAGGGGATTCCAGGCGGTTGGTTAGGGACGGTGCGCGCGCACTTGGCTGCGGCACCTGCATGTTATCATGGCGCGCACCCGCGGCGCGTCGCCCGGCCGGCGATGCCGGCGATGTTCGCGTCGCGAAATTCCGTCACTTGGGATGAGCGATTGAAAACAGGTTTCTTTGTTACTTGCCTGGTCGACCTGATGCGACCGTCGGTTGGTTTCGCCGCCGTCGATTTGCTCGAGGACGCCGGGTGCGACGTGTCCGTTCCGGAACGACAAACCTGCTGCGGGCAGCCCGCCTTCAACAGCGGCGACGTGGCGAGCACGCTGCCCATCGCCCGGCAGGTCATCGAGGCATTCGCCGACTATGACTACGTGGTGGTGCCGTCCGGTTCCTGCGCCGGCATGATTCGCACCCACTATCCCGAGTTGTTCGAGAACGATTTCACCTGGCGTCGACGCGCCCTCGATCTTGCCGAACGGACCTACGAGCTGACGACTTTCCTTGCCGACCTCGCCGGTTGGCGAGCCGACGCCCCCGGCGGATCCGGCAAGGTCACCTACCATGATTCATGCTCCGGCCTGCGCGAACTCGGCGTGCGCGAGCAGCCGCGCCGACTGCTCGCGCAACTCGAGAACGTCGAACTGGTGGAACTGCCCGATTCCAATGTCTGCTGCGGCTTCGGCGGTACGTTCTGCGTCAAGTATCCCGACATCTCCACGCGCATGGTCGACGACAAGGTCGACTGCGTTGCCGACACCGGGGCGCCGGTGCTGCTGGGCGGCGATCTCGGCTGCCTGCTCAACATCGCCGGGCGCATGCGGCGCAAGGGCGTGAAAACGCGCGTCTACCACGTTGCCGAATGGCTGGCCGGCCACCACGACCGGCCCGGCATCGGCGACCCCGCGGATGACGACCGATGACTGTCGCCCAGTCGAGCAAGGCGTTCAAGGTCCGATCGCGCCGGGCGCTGCTGGACAACGACCTGCGCGAAGCCCTGGGCCGCGCGCGCGGCGGATTCGTCGAGCAGCGACGCGCGGCCTTCGAGGCGCTGCCCGAGTTCGAAGCCTTGCGCGACGCTGCCAACGAGATCCGCGAACACACGCTCTCGCACCTGGACTACTACCTGGAGCGCTATGCCGCGAACGTGGAGATAAACGGCGGCACCGTGCACTGGGCGTCCACCGCAGAGGACATGAACCGCATCGTCGTCGACATCTGCCGCCGGGCGGGCGCGAAGCTGGTGACCAAGGGCAAGTCCATGGTCAGCGAGGAGACCGACCTGCATCACGCCCTGAAAGCCGCCGGCATCGAACGCATGGAAACGGATCTGGGCGAATACATCATCCAACTCGCCGACGAGCCGCCGAGTCACATCATCGCCCCGGCGGTGCACAAGACGCGCGCCCAGATCACCGAACTGTTTCACGCCAACCATGCCCGCTTCGGCATCGAGGGCCGCGCCGAGGATCGCACCGCCATTGTGGCCGAAGCCCGCCGGGTGCTGCGCGAGGCCTTCCTGTCGGCGGACGTCGGCATCACCGGCGCCAATTTTCTCATCGCCGAGACCGGCTCCAACATCATCGTCACCAACGAGGGAAACGGCGACCTGACGTCCTGCCTGCCGAAGGTGCATATCGTTACCGCCGGCATCGAGAAGGTGATTCCCACCCTCGAGGACCTCTCGGTGTTCCTTCGCCTGCTGGGACGAAGCGCCACCGGCCAGGAGATGAGCGCCTACAGCACGCTCTACTCGGGCCCGGCGAGACCCGGCGACTCCGACGGACCGGCCGAGTACCACGTGGTGCTGTTGGACAACGGTCGCTCCACCATGCTCGGCAACGAGTTTCACGAGATGCTGCGCTGCATCCGCTGCGGCGCTTGCCTGAACCATTGCCCGGTGTACAGTCACATCGGCGGGCACGCCTATGGCTGGGTGTATTCCGGGCCGATGGGTTCGGTTCTGACGCCCCTTTTCAAGGGCCTGGAAGAATCCTACGACTTGCCCAATGCGTGCACGCTCAACGGTCGCTGCCAGGAAGTGTGCCCGATGCGCATTCCTCTGCCGTCGCTGCTGCGGCGATTGCGCCAGCGCCAGGTGGAGGCGAAGATTACCCCTGCGCGCCAACGCCTGGCCCTTTCGATGTGGTCCAGGCTCGCGGCGCGCCCCAGGGTCTACCGCTTCGTCACCAACCTTTCCATGCGATCCATGGCGTGGTTAGGTCGTCGACGCGGGGCGCTGCGCTACCTGCCGGCCGGGCGCGGCTGGACGCGTGGGCGCGATATGCCGGCGCCCGAGGGCGCCACGTTCATGACCCGCTGGCGCCGGCGCGGAGAGCAGGACACATGAGTCGCGAGCGAATCCTGGCCGAGATCCGTCGTTCTCTCAAGCGTCGCGAGGCGCTCGACGAGAACGTCCGTCGCGGCATCGAGGCGCGCAACGCGGATATCCATCCCCACGTCCAGCCGGCGTACGACGAGGATCTCGTCGAGCGCCTGGTGCGCAAGCACCGGGATTTGCACGGCAGCGTCGAACCGATCGACACCGCGCTGCATATCGTCAACGCGGTGATCGCCTACCTGCGCGACAACGACCTGCCGCAGCGACTGGTGGCCGCCGATCGCGCACCGGTCAAGGACTTGCCCTGGGGAGACGGCGTCACCTGCGAGCACCGGCCGGCGCGCGGCGACGATGCCGTGGCGTTGTCGGTTGCCGACGCCGCCATCGCCGAGACCGGAACCATCGTCGTCGTCTCCTCGCCGGATTCGCCGATGACCCACAACTATCTGCCCGAGCACCACATCGTGGTGGTGCCGGTGTCCGTCGTGGTGCGCTGGCAGGAGGACGTGTGGCGAATCCTGCGCAAGCGGCCGGACTTCCCGCCGCGCGGCATTGCCATGATCTCGGGACCGTCAAAGACGGCCGACGTGGAGCAGACCATCGAGTACGGCGCTCATGGTCCACGCAACGTTCACCTGTTGCTGCTAGGCGACGGGCAAGCGCGGGGGGCTTGATGGAACGCCTGTTCGATCCAGCGACGGCCCGGGACTTCGACGCCCTTTCGCGCACGTTTCGATGGCGCATGCCCAAGCGCTTCAACATCGCCCAGGCCGTCTGCGACCGCCACGAATCCATCGGCGATCGCACGGCAATCTTCTGCGAGGACGAAACGGGTCGCGCGGCGAGCTACACGTTCGGCGAGGTTCGCACGATGGTAAACCGCTTTGCCAACACGCTGGTGCAGATGGGCATCAAGCGCGGCGACCGCGTGGCCATCGTGCTGCCGCAGCGCATCGAGACCGCGGTGAGCCATCTCGCGGCGTTCAAGGTCGGCGCCGTCACCGTGCCGCTTTCGGTGCTGTTCGGTCCGGATGCCCTGCGATACCGGCTCGGCGACAGCGGCGCGAAGCTGGTGATCTCCGACGCCGTCCGTCGCGAGACGCTCGAGTCCCTTGCCCGCGAGTTCGACGAACTGCACCACGTCATTGACTGCGACGAGCAGCGCGAAGGCGGTTTCTGGTCGCTGCTCGAGCGCGGTGCCGGCACCTTCGAAACCGCCGACACCGCGGCCGACGATCCGGCGCTGATTATCTACACGTCCGGCACCACGGGACCGCCCAAGGGCGCGCTGGTCGCCCACCGCTGTCTGCTCGGCAACCTTACGGGCTTCGAACTGTCACAGAATTTTTTCCCGCAGGAAGGCGACCTGTTCTGGACGCCGGCGGACTGGGCCTGGACCGGCGGGTTGATCGACGCGCTGCTGCCGTCGCTCTACTACGGCTACCCGGTGCTGGGCTACGACTACGGCAAGTTCGATCCCGAGCGCGCCTGCGAATTGATCGGGCGTTACCGGGTACGCTGCGCCTTCATTCCGCCCACGGCGTTGAAAATGATGCGCCAGGTCAAGGATCCGCGCGGGCGTCACGGGGTCGACCTGCGCGCGGTTATGTCCGCGGGCGAATCCATGGGCGCCGAGCTCTACCACTGGGGCCGGGACGTGCTCGGCATCGAGATCAACGAGATGTGGGGGCAGAGCGAATTCAACTACATCGTCGGCAACTGCTCGGCCATCATGCCGGTTCGGCCGGGCGCCATGGGAAAATCGTACCCCGGTCACCGCGTGGCGCCGGTGGACGAGGAAGGCAACGAGAAGCCGGTTGGCGAGATCGGCGAGTTGTGCGCCTGGCGGGACGACCCGGTGATGTTTCTCGGCTACTGGAACCGTCCCGACGCCACCGAGGAAAAATTCATCGGTCCGTGGTGGAGCACGGGCGACATGGGCTATCGAGATGAGGACGGTTATCTTTGGTTCGTGGGCCGCAAGGACGACGTCATCTCCAGCGCGGGCTACCGCATCGGCCCCGGGGAGATCGAGGACTGCCTCATCACCCATCCCGCGGTACTGCAGGCCGCCGCCGTGGGCAGCCCGGATCCGTTACGCGGCGAGATCGTCAAGGCCTTCGTCGTCCTCGCCGACGGATTCCGCGGAACGGAGGAGCTGAAAAAGGAGATCCAGGACGCGGTGAGAAAGCGCCTGGCGGCCTACGAGTATCCGCGCGAGATCGAGTTCATCGACGCCCTGCCGCTTACCACCACGGGCAAGGTCCGTCGCATCGAGTTGCGTGAACGCGAGCGGCGCGCGAAGCAAAAATCCTGACGCGGCATCATCGTGTATCGAATCGCGAATAGTCGCGCGCCCGCATGTCAGGACTCTGACGGCTACGGCAACCAGCGGGTGTATTCATTCCCCGCCCGTGGCGCCCTCCCCTCAGCCGGGTCGTCCGACCATTCTCCCCAGGTCGCGCCCGCCGAGCAGGTGCAGGTGGATGTGCATCACCTCCTGGTGCCCGTCGGGGCCGCAATTGAGCAGCAGCCGGTAGCCGGTCTCGGCAATACCCTCGTCCGCGGCGATTTTCTTGGCCACGGTCATCATGCGTCCGAGCAGCGCCTCGTCGTCCGCGTCCGCGTCGTTCATGGTGGGGATCAACTTGTTGGGCACCACCAGCACGTGAACCGGCGCCTGGGGATTGATGTCGCGAAACGCCGTGACCAGGTCGTCCTGGTAGAGCATGTCGGAGGGAATTTCCTTGCGGATGATCTTGCTGAATATGGTCTCGGTGCTCATTTCGCGGGATTGGATGGTGAATCGGACGACACCATTCTAAATTAGCGATAATTCCCGTTACAATCTAACCTTTTGTCTCCCCGCGGGACCCGTATCCCGGGTCCCCGGAAAAACCAGCGAGTGACGACCGATGGACAGCTTTCGCGCATTTCGAATTCACCAGGCCGACAAGGGCGTTCGCGCCGGCTTCGAGACGATCTCGCTCGACGACCTCACCCCCGGCGAGGTCGTCATCCGCGTGCACTACTCGGATGTCAACTACAAGGATGCCCTGGCCGCAACCGGCAAGGGTCGCATTCTCAGGCAGTATCCTCTCAACGGCGGCATCGACTTGTCCGGTACCGTGATCTCCAGCGAGGACGACAGGTACGAGGAGGGCCAGCAGGTACTGGTGGTGGGCTGCGGCCTGTCCGAAGTATTCGACGGCGGCTACTCCGAGATCGCCCGCGTGCCGGCCGACTGCGTGGTGCCGCTGCCCGCCGGGCTCACCCTGTTCGACGCCATGGCCATCGGCACGGCCGGATTCACCGCCGCTCTCGCGGTACTGCGCATGGAGCAACTGGGACAGGAGCCCGGGATGGGCGAGATCGTGGTGACCGGCGCCACGGGCGGCGTCGGCAGCGTCGCCATCGACATCCTTTCCGCGCGCGGCTATGACGTCGTTGCCTTCACCGGCAAGACCAACCAGGCCGAGTATCTCGAACGCCTGGGGGCCAAGCGGCTGCTCGACCGCGGCCAGGTCGATTTCGGCAGCAAGCCCATGGAGAAAGCCACGTGGGGCGGGGCGGTGGACAGCGTGGGCGGCGAGACGCTTACCTGGCTCACCCGCACCGTCAGGCCGTTCGGCAACATTGCCTCGGTGGGATTGGCCGGCGGTTTCAAGCTTGAGACCACCGTCATGCCCTTTATCCTCCGGGGCGTGTCGCTGATCGGCATCAACTCCATCGAGATGCCGTCATCGCTGCGCAACAAGGCCTGGGAGCTGCTGGGACAGGACATGCGTCCCCGCCACCTGGACCAGATCGTTTCCCGGGTGGTGGAATTCGACGAGTTGCCGACCGTATTCAACGACTATATCGAGGGTGCCGTCACCGGTCGTACCGTGGTGCGCCTTCACGCCGGCGACCGCTGAACCGCGCCGGGCATTGCGTCCTTGAATGCCTCGCGGGAACAACCGGGCCGGGAGTTGTACGGCTATTGGAACCGTCTGCCCACGCGTTGGGCGGACAACGACTGCTACGGCCACGTCAACAACTCGGTGTACTACTTCTACATCGACAGCGTGGTCAACCGGTACCTCATCGAGGCCGGCGGACTGGTGCCGTCCGCGTCGGAAACCATCGGCCTGGTAGTCGAATCCCACTGCCGCTACGCGCGGCCGTTCTCCTACCCCCAGGTGATCGAGGCCGGCCTGCGTGTCACGCGCATCGGCACGAGCAGCGTATCCTACGAAGTCGGCATGTTTCACGGAGGCGAGGAAGTGGCCTCGGTCTGGGGCGGGTTCATTCACGTATTCGTGGATCGCACCGACCAGCGCCCGGTGACCATTCCCGCGGACATACGCACCGCCCTGGAGCGCATACTGAAGGCAGGGGAACAATGAGCCGCTGGATGAACCGCCTCGACGGCGCCGCCTTCCGCGCACTGGATCGAAAGGCCATCACGCTGCTCGGCATGTCCGGTGTCGGCAAGACCACCTTGTGCCGAAAGCTGCCTTCCGACCAGTGGTTCCATTACTCCGGCGACTACCGCATCGGCACCCGCTACCTGGACGAGCCGATCCTGGACAACATCAAGCGCGAGGCGATGAAGGTACCGTACCTTGCGGAGCTGCTGCGTCAGGATTCCATTTATATCTGCCACAACATCACCACGGAGAATCTGACGCCAATCTCCACCTTCCTGGGCAAGATCGGCGATCCGGACAAGGGCGGCATTTCCGTGGAGGAATTCAAGCATCGCCAGGCGCTGCACATGAAGGCGGAGTGCCGAGCCATGTGGGACGTGGGCGCGTTCATCGACAAGGCCTGGGAGGTTTACGGTTACCGGCATTTCATCAACGACGCCGGCGGCAGCCTGTGCGAACTCGAGGACGAAAAGCTGTTCGACATGCTTGCCAGCCGCACCTTGATCGTCTACCTCGAGGCGCCGGCCGACATGCTCGAGGAACTCGGCCGGCGCGCACGCGCCTACCCCAAGCCGTTGTACTATCGCCCCGAATTCCTCGACGATAACCTGTCCGCCTACCTGGCCGAACGTGGCCTCGATGGTCCGGATAATGTCGAACCGGACGACTTTGCCCGCTGGATATTCCCGCGCCTGGTCGCGTGGCGTCTGCCGCGCTACCGCGCCATCGCCGAGCGCTACGGCATTACCATCGACGCCGGGCGCATCCAGGAACTGAAAGACGAGGCAGACGTGATCGACCTGATCGCCGACGCGCTCGACGGCGGGGGCTGATCGACATGCCACTGGTCGCCAACACCGCGCTGCCCGGATTCGAGCGCCTGCGCGCCGAGGGCGAGGAGGTCCTCGACGTCGAGCGCGCCCATCACCAGGACATCCGCGAACTGCATATCGGCCTGCTCAACATGATGCCCGACGCCGCGATGGAAGTGACCGAGCGGCAGTTCATGAGACTGGTGGGCGGCTGCAACCGCATCGCACAGTTCTACGTCTACCCGTTCAGCCTGCCGGAAATCCCGCGCGGCGAGGATGCGCGGCGGCACATTGAAAACTACTACTTCGGTTACGACGATATCCGCCGGGATGGCCTCGACGCGTTGATCATCACCGGCGCCATCCCCGGCGCGGACCTCACCCGCGAGCCGTTCTGGCCGCCGCTTGGCGGCGTGCTGGACTGGGCCCGCGAGCACGTGACATCGACCCTGTGCGCGTGTCTCGCCACCCACGCGGTGATGAAATACTTCTGGGATATCGACCGCCGGCCGCTGGGCTTCAAGCGCTGGGGCGTGTACCACCATCGCCGCCAACTGGTACACCCGATGGTGCGCAACACCAACACCCGATTCGACGTGCCCCACTCGCGTTTCAACGAGATCTATCCCGAGCAGATGACATCGCACGGTATCCGGGTGCTGGTGGACAGCGAGGAAGCCGGCGTGCACCTGGCGGTGAGTCCGGACGGCTTTCGCTTCGTGTTCTTCCAGGGTCATCCCGAGTACGACCAGAACAGCCTGCTCAAGGAATACAAGCGCGAGGTCGTGCGTTTCGTCAATGGCGAGATACAGACCTACCCGCCGTATCCGGACCACTACCTCACCGAACATGGCAAGCACCTGCTCGACGAATACAGAAAGCGTCTCGTCGAGTCCGCCGACCGTCGCGCCCTGCTCGCCGAGTTCCCCGAGGCCGAGGCCCTTGCCGAAACCGACTACACTTGGGGCGATACCGGCAAGATCATTTTCAACAACTGGCTCGGCCTGGTCTATCAGCTCACCGGCAAGAACAGGGACGAGCCGTTCATGGAAGGCGTCGACCCGGACGATCCGTTACGGATCGGGTAACTTGGCTCACGGCCCCGCCCGGCACGTCGTCCGGCAACCCGGTTGCCGATTGACCAAGAGCGCTTACTACCCCTGCGCGGGGGCGGCGTAGTTGGCGAGCGCCCAACCGAATCTCGTCCCGGTAACGTTGCCGTAGGCCGCGTGCGATCGTGACGTCATTGCCATCGTTCGGCATGCCCGGGGCGTGTCACTCCGTCGGAATCATCGATACACCCGGGTAGACGATCGACAGGCGGCGGTCTTGAAGATTGAATCGAAGCGCGCCGTCGCGATCGAGCTTGGTACCGTGGTCTGCGGTCATGTCCCAGCCGGTCGCCAGGCTGATCGCGGCGCGGATGACGCCCTTGTGGGTGATCGCGCCGACGGGTGGGCCGGTGTCGGGCAGCGAGGTAAGCCAGTTTCCGAGGCGGCGGGCGACCTCCCGCGGCGATTCGCCGCCGCTTGGGCGAAAGTCCAGTCCGCGGCGCTCGTTTGCGGCCATGGTCTCGCCGAGCTCGGCGCGCAGGTCGGCGATGCGGCGTCCCGTCCACTCGCCCCAGTCCATCTCGATCAGCGCGTCGACCGTGGCGACGGGGGTGATGCCGAGCAGCCGCGCCGTCTCCCGGGTTCGCGAAAGGGGGCTGACGTACCAGGCCGCGCGGCGCGCCTCATTCGGCAGTTGCCAGCGGCGTACCTGCGCCACGCCCTCGGGGCTCAGCGGCACGTCCGTCTGTCCCTGGATGCGTCGCTCCAGGTTCCAGGCCGTGTAACCGTGTCGGATCAGGTAGAGTTCGCGCATAGTTCCCGTACCAGGTGATCGAGTGTGGCCGTCGCCGCGCCGATGGTGTGGCGCGCGCGGACGTTTTCCAGCGCCTCGCGCCCCATGCGCTCGATTACCGCCGGACGTCGAAGCAGGTAGTCGATGGTGCGCGCGGCCGCTCCGGGATCGGCGAGGTCGACCAGCAGGCCGCCGCGCCCGTGCGTCACGACCTCGGGCACGCCGCCGTTGCGCCCGGCAACCACGGCGAGGGACCGCGACTGCGCCTCGATCAGCGCCATGCCGAAGGCTTCGTTGACCGCCGGCCAGACGAACAGGTCGCCGGCGTCGAGCACGGCCGCCAACGCGGCGCCTTCAAGGCGACCGTGGAACCTTATCCGGTCGCCCGCTGATTCCGATAGCCGATACCGAACGTCTTCCACGTCATTGCCGTCGCCGACCACGTCGAACGTCCAGCGGCGCGACGTCAGGCGGCCGATCCAATCGGCAAGCAGCCGCCAGGATCGAGCCTTGTCGCCGTGCCGCATGCGCGCGACGGTGACCATCCGCACCGTTTCCCCGGGCGTGCGTCGATTCGACGGCGGCCATCCGTCGAGGTCGATGAACGGCGCCATCCGCACCAGCGGCGCGCCGTGCCGCATCAGCGGGCGGGTACATTCGACGTCGCGCCGATTGAGAGCGATCACCGCGTCGGCCCGGCTGACACAGCGGCGGGCTTGTTCATGGCCTTCGCACCACGCACCGCCGGCCTGGGACGGCGATACCGAAGCCTCGGCGATGACGTATGGCAAAGAAAGCGCCTCGCAGACGCGCGGCCCGATCCAGTCCGGCGCCTTGTGGTACACGTGGTAGCTGAGCCAAAGATCCGGGCACGCGGAACCGCGCCAGCGATCGATCAGGTCGTCGGCTTCCCGCTCGGCGTCGGCGCGTATGCGTCGCTGCCGTCGGGCGTCGCCCGCGCCTTCGAAACTCCGGGTCGTCGAGGCGAGCCAGACTCTGTGCCCGGCACGCTCGAGGGCGGCGATCATCAGCCGTGCCAACAGCCGGTCGCCGGACGGGTTGGGGTGGTCGGGCGGTTTCAGCGGTGCGTAGAAGGCGATGTTCACATCGATACCAGCAGGTTGCGCAACTCGGTGATCTCCCGCTCCTGGGAAAACGATTCGCGAAGTCGTTCGATGGCTCGCGCTGCGACCTCGGCGCGCACGTGGGGCTCGCGGATCAGCCGCTGCATCGCCCGGGCGAAGGCCTCGGCGTCTCCGGGCGGCACCAGGAAGCCCGTTTCTCCGTCGGTAATCAGTTCCGGAATGCCCGACACCCGGGTTGCCAGGCAGCACAGGCGTTGGCTTTGCGCCTCCATCAGCACGTTGGGCAGGCCATCTCGGTCGCCGTTGCCGGTGACGATCGAGGCAAGCACGAAGAGGTCGGCGCCGCGGTAGGCGTCGAGCACCTCGTCCTGGGGCAGGGCGCCGCGCCATTCGATGCGCCCGGCAATGCCGAGTCTTCGCGCCTGCGCCTTGAGATTCGGCAGTTCGGGTCCGCCGCCGACGTGGACCAAGGACCAATGGAGCGCCGGCGGGAGTGCGGACAGTGCCTCGAGCAGCACCGGGTAGCCCTTTTTCGGCACGGCGCGGCCCACCGAGATCAGCTTGACCGGTCGAGCCGCCGATCCGTCGCCACCGCCAGCCTCGGGGCCGGGATCGGGGAAACGCCCGAAATCGATACCGTGATAAACCCGCCTCACGTGATCGGGTCGCGCGGCCAGGGATTTCAGGTGCGCGGTGTTCGCCTCGGTACAGGTGACGACGAATTCAGATTCCGCCAACTTCTCGCGTTTTTCCCACTCGGGAATGGTCCAGATGTCCTTGGCATGCGCCGACACCGCCCATGGAAGGTTCATCAGCATGGCGGCGTATCGGGCTACCGAGGCCGGCGTGTGGATAAAATGCGCGTAGATGGCGCGGCAATCGGGCGGAAACTCACGCGCAAGCACCAGCGCCTGGGCGAATCGGCGGACCCGGTTGGGGGTGGGATCGCGGCGAAGGTCGCGCAGCCACGCGCGAAGCGCCGGGCCGGTGTTCAGGCGGAACAGCCCATGAAGCAGCGCTCTCATTACGCGTAGAGGCTCCTGGTAGACGTATTCCGGCAAGTATGTGACGGGCGCGTGAATTTCGCGGTGGATCGGGTGTATAGTGTGATCGGTGGGGTGGCGCAAGGAGATCAATCGAAGTCTTAGCCCCATCTCTTCGAGCGCCTTCAGTTCCTGCGCGATGAAGGTTTCGGAGAGCCGCGGGTAGCCCTTGAGCACGACCGCGATGCAGGGCGATTTGCCGGTTGCGTCGGGGGCCGCGGGGGCAGGGAGGTCGACGGGGTCGATGGTTGCCCGCGTTGTCATGACAGCTTTTCCACGGGGAGAATATCGGTTACGCCGGCACCGCCCATCATGGGCGTAGCGGGCGAGATTCGTCCGCCGTTTGGCATTGGGCCCGGACCGCATAACGGCCCGCCGCTGGCGTGGACAGGGTTTTCGGGGAGTTCACGGCGCCGATCGTCGCAGCGTTCGGGGAATTGATGGAAAAATCGATCTACAAGTACGTCCTGACGCACACGTACAGGGATCAGATATACCTGCTGATCCTCACCGTGGTCAATCTGCCGTTTATCTACGTCTCGTTGGAGATCCCCAAGATCATCGTCAACGAGGCGATCGGCGGCCAGGGCGCGCCTTATTCGTTGTTCGGCTTCGATCTTGACCAGGTCAGCTATCTGATGGCCTTGTGTTTCGCGTTTCTCGCCGTGATCGGCCTCAACGGGGGCATCAAGTACGTGGTGAACGTGTACAGCGGCATCGTCGGCGAGCGCATGCTGATGCGCTTTCGATACGAGTTGTACAGCCGGATCCTGCGCTTCCCGCTACCGCACTTCAAGCGCACTTCGCAGGGCGAGATCATCCCCATGATCACCTCGGAGACCGAGCCGCTCGGCGGGTTCATCGGCGAGTCGTTCACGCTGCCGGCATTCCAGGGCGGCTTGCTGTTGACCTACCTCTTTTTCATTTTTCAGCAGGATCTGTTTCTCGGCCTCGCGGCGATCGCCCTCTACCCGCCGCAACTGTGGCTGATCCCGAAACTGCAGCGCAAGGTCAACGAGCTCGCCAAGCGGCGGGTGCGCGAAGTGCGTGGTCTCGCCGACCGCGTGGGCGAGTCGATCTCCGGCATCAACGAGATTCACGCCCATGACACCTCACGGATGGAGCGCGCCGAGATATCCCACCGACTCGGCTCCATCTACGTCATTCGCGCGGAGTTGTTCAAGCGAAAATTCTTCATCAAGTTTCTCAACAATTTCCTGGCTCAGCTCACGCCGTTTTTCTTTTACTCCATCGGCGGTTACTTCGTGATACGCGGCGACCTGTCCCTCGGCGCCCTGGTTGCGGTGCTGGCCGCCTACAAGGACATCTCGCCGCCGTGGAAGGAACTGCTCAAGTACTACCAGACCAAGGAGGACATCCGCGTCAAGTACGAGCAGGTCATCGAGCAGTTCGATCCGGAGAACATGTTCGCCGAGTCGTTGCAGAAGCCGCCCGAAGAGGTCACGCCCCTGGTCGGCGAGCTCATGGCCAACAACGTCGTATACTCCGAGGACGGTTCCCTGAAGCCTGTCGACGGCGTCAATTTCACTGCCAAGCTCAGCGAGCGAATCAGCACCGTCGGCGCCACCGGCAGCGGCAAGGACGAGCTCTCGCGGCTGTTGGCGCGGCTGCTCATGCCCACCAGCGGTCGAATCAGCATCGATGGTGAGAACATCGCCACGCTGCCCGAGGGCATTCTCGGCCGACGCCAGGCGTACGTGGGCGCCGGCTCCCACATCTTCACCGGGACGGTGATCGACAACCTGCTCTACGGGCTCAAACATAGTCCGGGCGAATTGACGGACGAAGAGCAGATCGACGCCGAGGAGCGCGAGAGGCGCATGAAGATCGCCCGGATTACCGCGAACAGCCTCGACGAGCGATATGCCGACTGGGTCGACTACGGCGCGGTGGGCGCCGCCGATCGCGAGACATTGTACGAGCGCGTGAACGAAGTACTCGAAGTCGCCGATCTCGAAAAGGATGTCTACCAGTTCGGCCTGACTTCCCGGCCCGACGAACGGGTACACGAACAACTTGCCGAGCACATTCTCTCGGCGCGCGCCAAGATGCAGGACGCGCTGGAAGCGGCAGGCCAGTCCAAGCTCGTGGAACGTTTCGACAGTCACGCCTACAACCGCAGCCTGTCGATCGCGGAGAACATCCTGTTCGGCGCGCCGCTCAAGAGCGAGTTTGACGCAGAGCGGCTGGCCGAGAACCCGCTTATCATCGAACTCCTGCGAGACGATGACCTCTACGACGCCTTCTGCCTGATGGGCCGGCGCGTGGCGGAGATCATGCTGGAGTTGTTCGCCGACGCGCCCCCGGGCGATCCGCTGTTCGAACAGTTCAGCTTCATCAGCGCCGAGGCGCTGGCGGAGTTTCGCGCGCGCATCGGTCGTACCAGCAACGACGACGATCCGGCGCATTGGCGCGAGGACGATCGGCTCGACTTCCTGTCGCTGCCATTCAAGTTGATCGCCGCGCGGCATCGACTGGGCCTGATCTCGGACGAACTGCAGTCGCGCATTCTCGACGTGCGCCGCCAACTGCGCGAACGCCTCGGCGACGAGAACGACAGCATTCGCTTCCTTGACGAGAACCAGGTCAATCCGGCCATCACGCTGCAGGACAACATACTGTTCGGCACGGTGGTTTACGGCCAGGCCAACGCGAAGGACCGGTTGTCCGTCGTGCTCGGCGGCGTGGTGAAGGAGGCCGGACTGCGAGACGACATCATGAAGATCGGCCTGACGTACCACGTGGGCAGCGCCGGCGCGCGCCTGTCCGTCGTGCAGAAGCAGAAGCTGGCGCTGGCTCGCTGCCTTCTCAAGCACCCGGACGTGCTCATCGTCAACGAGGCATTGAGCGCCATCGATCCGAACTCACAGGAAAAACTGGTGCGCAGCGTGCTCGAGTTCCAGCAGGGTCGCGGCGTGATCTGGGTGCTGGAACGCCCCGAACTGTCGTATCTTTTCGATCGCACCCTGGTGTTACATGGCGGTACCATCGTATCGGATGGCACGTTCGACGATCTCAAGGAGAATTCCCAGTGGTTTCAGCAGGTCCTTCCGCAGCAGGGTTAGGGACGCGGTCGCGAAGCCGGTGAGCGGGTTCGCATCGTGAGGGGGATCGTAATCGATCCGGCCGGGGTCCCGGTGGCCGACGCGCTCGAGGCAAACCGTGGGCATCTCGACGAAACCGGGCTCGAGTTCGAGCTGCGCCAGTATCCGGATTGCGTCGGAGACCGGCTCGCCGGTCCCGGGGTCGCGGCGCGCGCAGCGCTGCTCAACGACGCGCTGGCGCAATACGACGTCGTGCTCTGCGCGCGCGGCGGGTACGGCATCAGTGACTTGCTCGAGCGGCTCGATTGGCCGCTGCTCGAGTCTTGCGCGCCGCGTCTCGTGGTCGGCTTTTCAGATATCACCGCGCTGCAGTGCGCGTTGTACGCGCGGCTCGGCTGGGTGTCGCTTCATGCCCCGATGCCGGGGTCGACACTTTGGCGCCCGCACGGCGATGACGTGGCGGCGGTGATCGACGTGCTGCGCGCGTGGCCGGGTGAATGCGGCGGCGCGGTCGCGGTGCGCGGCGATCTGGCCGGATCGATCGAGGGTCCGCTGTTCGGCGGCTGCCTGAGCGTGCTCGGCGCGCTGATCGGTACGCCGTACTTTCCCCGTGACCTGGCCGGCCACGTGGTGTTTCTCGAGGAGGTCAACGAGAATGCCGCCCGGGTGCTTCGCTACTGGAACCAGTGGCGACATTCCGGCGCGCTCGACGGCGTGGCCGCGGTGGTGCTGGGCCGATTCGTGCACGCGGACGCGTCCGAGAGGGCGGCGCTGGAGGCGCTGCCGGGCCGCATCGCCGAACGCTCCGACTGCCCGGTGTTCACGTCCACGGATTTCGGCCACGTGTGCCCGAATTTCCCGCTCATGACCGGCGCCTCGGCGAGCATCGAGGATGGGCGCCTGACCTGGGCGTACTCGCCGGGCCCGATGCTGGCCGGCGTATAGGGCCGACCGCGCCGCCGCGACACGATGTCTCCCCCGAAGCGGGCATCGGGGATGATACAATCCAAGGCCCTTCGGCGGCCGGGCGACACGCGAATCCGGCCTGCCTTCACCATTCCAGCGTCGCACGATTCGGGGCTCAATGAACAAGGGCGAGCAACTTTACTCCGGCAAGGCCAAATCGGTATTCCGCACTGACGATCCCGAGCGGCTGATCCTGCACTTTCGCAATGACACCTCGGCCTTCGACGGCGTCAAGCTTGCGCAGCTCGAACGCAAGGGCGAGATGAACAATCGCATCAACGCCTTCATCATGCAAAAGCTCGAGGCCGCGGGTGTGCAGACCCATTTCATCGAACAGCTCGGTCCGGAGGAATCGCTGGTACGGCGCCTGGACATGGTGCGCGTGGAGTGCGTGGTGCGAAACGTGGTCGCGGGCTCGTTGAGCAAGCGGCTCGGCATCGAGGAGGGGTTGGTTCTCGACGAACCGGTTTTCGAGTTCTTTCTCAAGGACGACGCCCTGCACGACCCGATGATCAACGAATCCCATATCCGCGTATTCGGCTGGGCCAGCGAAGAGGAGACTGCGGGGATGCACCGGCTGAGCCACACGGTCAACGGCGTGCTCAAGCCGCTGTTCGCCGACGCCGGCATCATGCTGGTGGATTTCAAGCTCGAATTCGGCCGCGCGGACGGGCAACTGGTTCTTGGCGACGAATTCACCCCGGACGGCTGCCGCTTGTGGGACGCGCAAACCCACAAGAAACTGGACAAGGACCGATTCCGCCGTGACCTCGGCGAGGTGGTGGAGTCCTACCGCGAGGTGGCCCGCCGCCTCGGCGTACCCCTGGACGACTGACACGCCAAACGGAAGCACTCGCGCAGCGCGCGAGGCGTCACCAAGAGCGACGAAGCGACTCCCCTGCCATGATGCACATCGACGGCGGCCGCGCCTTATCGGATTTCAGGCTCGAGCGAATTCACCGGGCGCTCTCGCCGGTCGTCCCCGGGTTGCGGGCCGTGTCCGCGCGGTTTCGCTACTTCGTCGACGCCGACGACCTCACCGCCCGTGACCGGGAGGTGCTCGTACGGCTGCTCGACGACGGCGTGCCGGCGTCCCATGCCGGGGACGGCGCCTCGCTGCTGGTGGTGCCGCGAATCGGCACCATTTCGCCCTGGTCGACCAAGGCCACCGACATCGCCCACCATTGCGGATTGCTGAACGTGCGGCGCATCGAGCGCGGCGTGTCATGGAGTCTCGAGGCGGAGCCGGCGCCGTCCGAAACCGATCTGCGGACGGCCGCTTCGGCGCTGCACGACCGTATGACCGAGTCGGTATTCGTCGGATCGAATCTGCCCGGGGACCTGTTCACGCGCGCTGCCCCGGCGCCGCTGGCTTGCGTGGACGTGCTCGGCGGTGGCCGCGAGGCGCTCGTTCGCGCCAGCGTGGATCAGGGCTACGCGCTCTCCGACGACGAGGTCGACTACCTGCTCGATTGCTACACCCGTTTGTCGCGCAACCCCACCGATGCCGAGTTGATGATGTTCGCCCAGGTGAACTCGGAGCACTGCCGGCACAAGATTTTCAACGCCGACTGGACCGTCGACGGCAAGCCAATGGATAAGTCGCTGTTTGGCATGATCCGGCTGACCCACGAAGCCCGGCCCGACGGGACAC
The DNA here is from genome assembly GCA_030429665.1 of Gammaproteobacteria bacterium. Lineage (GTDB taxonomy): Bacteria > Pseudomonadota > Gammaproteobacteria > Arenicellales > CAJQKF01 > BQJD01. The sequence continues at coordinate 60,141 of JAUIEZ010000006.1, forward strand.
TGGTGGCGTACAGGGACAACGCCGCGGTGATCGAGGGCGCCGAAGCAAACTGGCTGCTGGCGGACCCGGTCAGCGGCGTCTATCGCTTCGAAACCGATGCGGCCCCGATGCTTCTGAAGGTGGAAACCCACAACCATCCCACCGCCATCTCGCCCTTTCCCGGCGCCGCCACAGGCTCCGGCGGCGAGATCCGGGACGAGGGCGCCACCGGCCGCGGCGGCAAGCCCAAGGCCGGTATAACGGGCTTCTCCGTTTCCAACCTGCACCTGCCGGACGCGCCGGCGCCGTGGGAGGACCCGCCGCGGCGCAACCCTCGAATGGCAACCGCGCTCGACATCATGCTGGAAGGACCCATCGGCGGCGCGTCGTTCAACAACGAGTTCGGTCGGCCCAATATCGGCGGCTACTTTCGCACCTTCGAGTGGGCGAGCGGGCAGGACGGAACCGTGTACGGGTATCACAAGCCGGTCATGCTCGCGGGCGGCATCGGCAACATCCGCGCCGCGCACGTTGCCAAGCAGCCGATTCCCGCCGGGGCGAAGATCGTCGTGCTGGGCGGACCGGCCATGCTCATCGGCCTGGGCGGCGGCGCCGCCTCCAGCGTCACCGCGGGCGCCTCCAGCGAGGAACTGGACTACGCCTCGGTTCAACGCGGCAACCCGGAGATGCAGCGGCGCTGCCAGGAAGTCATCGACCGGTGCATCGCCCTGGGCGAGTCGAATCCGATCCTGGCCATCCACGACGTGGGCGCGGGCGGCTTGTCCAACGCGTTGCCGGAGCTGGTCAACGACGCCGGCCGCGGTGGTCGATTCGATTTGCGCGCCGTCTTGAACGACGACCCCGGCATGTCGCCGATGCAGATCTGGTGCAACGAGGCCCAGGAGCGATACGTTCTCGCGGTGGAAGCGGAGCGACTCGGCGAGTTCGAGGCAATCTGTCGGCGCGAGCGCTGCCTTTACGCCGTGGTGGGCGAGGCGACCGAGTCGAGGCGCCTGGTGCTCGACGACAGCGCGGCGCCGTCGCCCGGTTCGTATTGCGAGGGCGTCGAGCGACCGATCGATCTCGACATGTCGATGCTGTTCGGACATCCGCCGAAAATGTCCCGGTCGTTCGAATCGATCGTGCCCACCTGGCCGGATTTGTCGCTGCCGCCGGATTCCGTCGAGGACATGCTGTGTCGGGTGCTGTCGCTGCCGACCGTGGCAGACAAGACCTTCCTGGTCACGATCGGTGATCGCAGCGTGGGCGGTCAGATCGTGCGAGACCCGATGGTGGGTCCGTGGCAAGTACCCGTCGCCGACGTGGCCGTGACGGCCACCGGCTTCATCGGCGACGCCGGCGAGGCCATGGCGATCGGCGAACGTTCGCCCGTTGCCCTTATAAATCCCGCCGCCAGCGCGCGCCTGGCCGTCGCGGAGGCGTTGACCAACCTCGTCGGCGCGGACGTCGTCGACCTGTCCCGAGTGGTGTTGTCGGCCAACTGGATGGCGGCCGCCGGCCATCCGCGCCAGGATCAGGCGCTGGTCGAAGCCGTGGAAGCCGCGAGCCGCCTGTGTCGGGACGTGGGCATCTCCATTCCGGTCGGCAAGGATTCCATGTCCATGCACGCCGGCTGGCGCGACGACGATGGGCGGGACGTTTCGGTGACCGCGCCGCTCACCCTGGTCGTGTCCGCGTTCGCACCCGTCGCCGACACGCGGCGGACGTTGACGCCGGTATTGTCGTTGGCGGAGCCGGACACGCTTCTGGTTCACGTCGGGCTGGGCGGCGAGACGCCGCGACTGGGCGGATCGTGCCTGGCCCAGGTCTACGGACAGATCGGCAACGTTTGCCCGGATGTCGACTCCCCGCCCGCCCTGGCGGCGCTGTTCCACACCCTGTCGAGACTCAATCGCGAGGGTGTCCTGCTGGCCTGCCACGACGTGTCCGACGGCGGGTTGATCGTCACCCTGTGCGAAATGGCCTTCGCCTCGCGCGCGAGTCTGCGCGTGGATCTCGGCCCTGTCGCCAATCCCGTGGCTCACCTGTTCGCCGAGGAAATCGGCGTCGTCGTCCAGGTACGCGCACGGGACGTCGAGCGCGTACTGAGTGCGTTCGCCGACCTGGCGCCGATCGCGCGGGTCATCGGCCGGGCCGGATGCGGCACGGACATTGAGGTCGTAGCCGGCGAGCGCGTGCTGCTGGTAACCAACCGGCCGACGCTGCATCGCATTTGGTCGCGGACGACGTGGCACATGCAGTCGTTGCGCGACAATCCGCACTGCGCCCGCGAGGAGTACGACCGAATCGCCGACGTCGACGACCCCGGCCTGCATGCCAGGCTCGGCTTCGATGCCGGCGAAGACGTGGCTGCGCCGTTCGTCGCCACCGGCGCGCGACCGCGAGTCGCCATCCTGCGCGAGCAAGGCGTGAACGGACAGCTGGAGATGGCGGCGGCCTTTACCCTGGCCGGGTTCGAAGCGGTGGACGTTACCATGTCGGATCTCGTCGAAGGACGGCATTCGCTGAGTGACTTCAAGGGATTGGCTGCCTGTGGCGGATTCTCCTTCGGCGACGTGCTTGGCGCGGGTCAGGGCTGGGCCAGGTCGATACTGTTCAATGACGCACTGCGCGACGGCTTCGCCGCGTTCTTCCATCGCGACGACACGTTTTCGCTGGGGGTTTGCAACGGCTGCCAGATGTTGGCGACGCTGAAGGCATTGATCCCGGGCGCCGAGCGCTGGCCGCGGTTCCTGCGGAACCGTTCGGAGCAATACGAAGCTCGCCTGGTGATGGTGGAGGTACGCGACAGCGCTTCGATTTTCTTCGACGGCATGTCCGGCTCGCGCATGCCGGTGGTCGTGGCTCACGGCGAGGGCAGGGCGGCGTTCGGAAACGAAGCCGATATCGACGACTTGCGGCGCGAGCGGCGGATCGTCCTGTCTTTCGTCGACAATCGCGGTGCGGCGACCGCGACCTATCCGGCGAACCCCAATGGCTCGCCCGACGGCATCACGGCGTTGACCTCCGTCGACGGCCGCGCGACCATCATGATGCCGCACCCCGAGCGCGTGTTTCGCACCCGGTGCCTGTCCTGGCATGACCCGGCGTGGGGTGAATTCAGTCCGTGGATGCGCCTGTTTCGAAACGCCAGGGCGTGGGTTGGTTGATCGACCGGATTCGCGTCAAGTCAATGCCGCTTGATGTGCGCACGCCTGAAGATCCTCATCAGAACACCGTCGAGATTCGCACACCGGACGCGGTATTTTCGAAGCGATCCGACTGAGTAGTCGCTCCGGCAGCAGGATGGTCGGGATGCCGGGTTCCCATGGCGTGGCGCACTGTCCGAATTGCCCGCTACTTCTGTGTTCCAACGGAGTCGCCAACGAATTCGTCGATGTGCGCCAGGCGTCGAACCAGCAGTCCGGACGTTTCGACTGTCAGTCCCACGATACAAAATCCGCACAAGTCGTAGAGATTCCCGTCACCACGGGGAGCGCCTTGCGGGTGCGGTGCGCGCCGAGGTTCGTGGGCCGCTGGTGTGTCGTTCGAGCCGTGCCACTAGGGAAATTCGTCCCGGGTCGGAATCCCGCCGGTGAGGCGATGCTACAATCCGCGTCGAAGAAATCGTGCTTTGATTCGACGAGGAGGACGCAATGGCCGTTTCACGATTCAAGACCCAGCACTTCCTGATCCGGCTCGTCGCCGCGCTCGTGCTGGTGTTCATCACCTACAACCCGGTCTACTCGTACTACGAGTGGGCACTCGGACCGTTGTTGGGCACCGCCGAAGGCACTTCGTTCTCGGTGCTGAAGGCATTCATCGGCCTGGTGCTGATCATCGGGTGGGCAATCTTCATCCGCGCCACGCAGCGTTCGCTGGGTGCGTTCGGTTTGGCCCTGGCGGCGGCATTCTTCGTCCTGCTTTTCTGGCTGCTGTTCGATCAGGGTATCCTGTCTCTCGAGAAACCGGACGTGATTACCTGGCTGGTGCTCATAGCGGTTGCCGGCATCATGGCGGTCGGTATGTCCTGGTCTCATATCCGGCGTCGCATGAGTGGCCAACTCGATGTCGACGAGACGGACGACCGGGCCGACTGATGCAAAAGATCGGCTGAACATCGGCAGGGCGAGGTGCGAATCGAAGCGGTGACGGTTAGGTTCGCGTCGAGAATCCTCCCGGAACCCCGTCGACGGCGGGCGGCAACAAGGCGGCCCGGTCCGTCCGGTCAATGCGCACCGTGTTTCGACGATTCGCGTATCGTTGCCAGGAAAGCCGCGCCGTACTTTTCCAGCTTGTGATTTCCCACGCCGGAGATGGCGAGCAACGATCCATCGTCCAACGGTCGCTCCCTGGCCATCTGCCACAACGTGGCGTCGCTGAATACCACGTAAGGCGGCACGCTGTTGGCCTTGGCGATTTGCGTTCGCGTCGCACGAAGCGCCTCGTACAGCGATTGCTCCCGCGGGGTCAACGACAGGCGGTCGTCATTCGACGCGCGCCCGTGGCGGACGCCCTTCCTCGGTCGGCCCAGGATGATTTTCGCCTCACCCCGCAACACCGGCCTGGCAGCCGCCGTGAGCCTCAGTACCGAGTAGTTGGCGATGTCCTGCTCGACCAGGCCGTGATGTATAAGTTGCCGTAACACCGACGACCACTCCGCGGCGCTCTTGTCCGCCCCGATGCCATAGGTGCTCAACCGGTGGTGTCCCAGGGTGCGAATGCGTCCGGAATCGGCGCCGCGCAGCACGTCGATGACGTGCTTCATGCCGAAGCGCTGGCCAACCCGGTAAATACAGGACAACGCCTTTCGCGCGTCCTCGGTGGCATCGAAGCGCTCCGGCGGATCGAGGCAGGTATCGCAGTTGCCGCAATCGTCGTCGAGCGGCTCGCCGAAGTACCCGAGCAGGACGCGCCGACGGCATCCGAGTGACTCGGCGAAGCCGACCATGGCATTGAGCTTGTGAGATTCAATGCGCACCTGATCCGCGTTGCTGCCGTTGTCGATCAGGCTGCGCGCGGTGACGATATCCTGTGCGCCGAATAGCAACAGCGCCTCAGCCGGCAGGCCGTCGCGGCCCGCGCGGCCGGTCTCCTGGTAATAGCCCTCGATGTGTCGCGGCATATCGTAGTGGACCACGAAGCGCACGTTCGGTTTGTCGATACCCATGCCGAAGGCGACCGTGGCGACCACGACGCGCAATTCGTCGCGCAGGAACCGCTCCTGGACCGAGCTGCGGGTGGTCGAATCCAGTCCGGCGTGGTACGCGGCAGCCACGACGCCTTCTGCGCGCAGCCTCTCGGTGACGGACTCCACTTTCTTGCGGGACAGGGCGTAGACGATACCGGCATCGTCTCGCCGCTCGGCGAGAAATCGCATGAGTTGCTCGAAGGGGCGGGACTTTTCGGACACCCGGTAGCGTATGTTGGGCCGGTCGAACCCGGTGACGTGGACGCGGGCGTCTTCAAGACCGAGCACCGTCAGGATATCGGCTCGCGTCTGGGGGTCGGCGGTGGCCGTGAGGGCGGCAATCGGGGTGCCGGGAAACCTGTCTCGCAACACGCTCAACGCCGCGTACTCGGGTCGGAAATCGTGACCCCACTGCGATACGCAGTGTGCCTCGTCGATGGCGAACAGGGCGACGTCGAGCCCTGCCAACCGGTTCATGAACCCGCCGGACATTACCCGTTCGGGACTGACGTAGAGCAAGTCGAGCTCGCCGGCGTGAAGCTTCGCCAGCGTTCGTCGGGCGCTGTCTGCGTCCATGGACGAGTTGTAACAAGCCGCCGCGACACCATTGGCCAATAATGCGTCGACCTGGTCCTTCATGAGGGAAATCAAAGGTGAGACGACGATGGCGGTGCCTGCGCGCAGGATTGCGGGTACCTGGTAGCACAGCGACTTGCCGCCGCCCGTAGGCATGAGAACGAAAACGTCGTGCCCGTCGAGCAAATCCTTGATGATCTCCTCCTGGTGCGGGCGAAACGTCGGATAGCCGAAAACACGTCTCAATATGCCGCGAGCGCCGCCTTCGGTCGCGCCGGTTCTTCGTTGCATCGGTGGAGCAGGGTCCTTGGGTCGGGTCGGTGCGCGGCGGCGCGCCGCGTGATTGAAATGTTCGCAAAGTTTGATTGTACCGTTCCCTGGCCCCGAGGTTGAAAATACACCGGGGCGTCTCGTGAACGCCGGAAGTATTGTCGGAGGACTCACATGGCCGCAGGTGTTGGCGGTTCTGCACCGCACGAAGAGCTGGAAAAACTCACCGACATGGCCGCTGGCGCCGAGCCGATCGTTCTCGGCGAATACGAAGCGAGGCTGCGAAAGGTCCAGGACCTGATGCGCCAGCAGGCGGTGGACGCCCTGTTCCTTACGCCCGGTGCCAACCTCCAGTACTTTACCGGCATGCGTTGGGGCCTGAGCGAGCGCCTGGCGGGCGCGCTCGTTCCCGCCAGCGGACCGCTCACCTATATCGCGCCTGCCTTCGAGCGCGATACCTTCACCAGCTACATGGTGGTGCCCGGCGAGCTTTACACCTGGGAGGAGCACGAGAGTCCCTTTCGCCTGGTAGGAAGCATGCTCGACACGGCCGGCATCGGCGATGGCGCCATCGCCTTCGACCCCGATGCGCCATTCGCGTTTTTCGACGGGGTTTGCGGCGCGAAGGGACGCTGCCGCTACCTGAATGCGATGCGGTTGACGGCGCCGTGCCGCAGCCGAAAGACGCCTGCCGAGATCGCGTTGATTCAACGGGCGACGAACCTGACCCTGGAGGTGCACAAGGCGGCGGCGCGCATCTTGCGACCGGGAATCACCACGACCGAGGTCGTCGAGTTCATCGACGCCGCGCACCGCGCATGCGGTGCGGCGTCCGGCTCGGTGTTTTGCATCGTGCTGTTCGGCAACGCGACGTCATTTCCTCACGGCGTCAAGGTGCCGCAGGTACTCGCTCGCGACGACTGGGTACTGATCGACACCGGTTGCCGAATCGAGGGATATCATTCGGACATCACGCGCACCTATCCTTTCGGCAAGGCCAGTCAACGACAGCGTTACGCGTGGGCGGTCGAGCATGAGGCGCAGGCCGCGGCGTTCGACGCCGCCCGCGTCGGCACCCCGTGCCAGGAGGTTGACGCCGCGGCGAGGCGTGTGCTCGAAAGACACGGCTTTGGTCCTGGCTACGCATTGCCCGGATTACCTCATCGCACCGGTCACGGTTGTGGGCTGCAGGTACACGAGTCGCCCTACCTGGTGCGCGGCGAGGAAACGCCGCTGGATATCGGAATGGTCGCCAGCGACGAGCCCATGCTGGTGCTCCCGGGAGAGTTCGGAGTGCGCCTGGAGGACCATTTCTACATGACGAGCATCGGAGCGAGGTGGTTTACACGACCGTCCCCCTCGATTGACGACCCGTTCGATCTCGAATCGGCGTGACGCGTGAAAACCGGGCGAAGCGCAAGCCGGGGAGGGCGGGCGCGGCTCCTTGCGGCGCCATGGTTCGATCCATCGTTCGGCGCCCTGGCGCGGGGATGCGCGATGCGCCGCAAGAGGCGATTCGGGCGAAGGCGGTTTCGACATTAATGCATACCTAACCGGTTCCTCGGGTGGCGGGAGCGATCTGTCGGCCTGGAATACCGCGCCTTGTCACGCGGTATCGATCAAGCGGCTGTTGATCGACAAAAACGCCTTAATCCGGACGACGGGTCATCGAAGGATGTCGATGATACATCGACAACCAATACCGTCAGAAGCAACATGTACGGCGCATTTGCACCGACGGAGGAATCAGTATAGTGTACGTTTTTGGATGGAACGTCGGGTCGGGACCATGGAGGGTTTGGTCGCAGGACGCGTCTTTCGACCGGGCGGAGATTCAAGGTAGAAATCATCCCGATCGCCTACCCGGCCGATGGAGCGCTGTATGCGGTCGCAGGGATGCGACCTTCAAAATCATCGTTTTCCCGTCACGCGTATCGCCGTTTTCGCGCGATCCTTCCCGTCGCGCGTGATTCGACCCCCTCGCGTGGAACGTTCATGGCCAGGGTACGTGCTTTGCACGATCGGAACGCCGCCTCATCGGGTTGATTGCGCTCACGAAAAGTTTCGGGATACCCTCGTCGGAGCATACTGACAGTTCCAGATGCCGGGCGGTGGAGATATGGATGGGTGCCCCGGGAGCGATTATCGAATCCAACACGGCGCCCGACCCGCCGGACGCGACATGCGGCGCGAATAATTCAACGTCGTCAACTACATGAAAATTATCGATATCGAGACCTTCGTCGTCGGCAATCCCGCGCGCGATTTCGGCGGTCGCTACTGGTTCTTCGTCAAGCTGATCGCGAACGACGGTAGCGTCGGCTATGGCGAGGTATACGCCGCATCCTTCAGTCCGACCGTGGTCGACGCCATGGTGCGCGACGTTTTCGATCGATACGTGCTGGACACCGATCCGTTTCGCATAGAGCACCTGTTCAGGCGCGCCTACTCCGCCGGTTACTCGCAGCGCAGCGATCTGTCGTTGATGGCGGTGCTGAGCGGATTGGAGATCGCGCTCTGGGACATCGTCGGCAAGGCGTTGGACAAGCCCGTCCACGCGCTGCTGGGTGGCAAGGTCCACGAGCGGCTTCGGGCGTACACGTATCTGTATCCCCGAGCCGGCGATACGGCCGACGTTTACGCCGATGCCGACCTGGCGGCGCGGCGGGCGGTGGACATGTTGGATCTTGGGTTCACCGCCATAAAGTTCGATCCCTGCGGACCCTATACCGCGTACGATCCGCGGCAGCCGGAAATCGCTGTGCTGGAACACGCCGCGGAATTTACCCACACCATTCGCGACGCGGTGGGAAGCCGCTGCGACCTGCTGTTCGGGACCCACGGCCAATTCACCGCGGCGGCCGCGATTCGCCTGGCAAGGCGCCTCGAGTCCGCCGATCCTATGTGGTTCGAGGAACCGGTGCCGCCCGAGAACATGGAGGCGATGGCAAGGGTGGCACGCGCCACGACCATTCCCGTCGCGACCGGCGAGCGACTCGCCGGCAAGCACGAATTCGCGCGTCTCCTCGATCTCGAGGCGGCCGCGATCCTGCAGCCGGCGCTCGGCCGGGTCGGAGGAATTCTCGAGGCGAAAAAGATCGCCGCGATCGCCGAGGCGCATTATTGCCAGATTGCGCCGCACCTGTACTGCGGTCCCATCGAGGCCGCCGCCAACATCCAACTGGACGCCTGTAGCCCCAACTTCCTGATCCAGGAATGCATTCTCGATTTCGGCGGTTTCTACGGCGAAATCGTGGGTAACGCGATCCACTTCGAGGACGGCTATCTCGCCGTGCCGGACGGACCCGGACTCGGGGTGAGCCTGGACGAGTCCCTTGCCGCGGCGCATCCGTGGGAAGGCAGCGATTTGCATCTCATGGTCCAGGACCATCCGGGCGAGAGTGGAACCTGGGGCTCGATAACGCCGGCATAATACCGTGTCAGTATCGACCAGCGATGCCGCACCGATTACCGTTTCGGCGGTCGGGCGCTATCTGCGCCAGTTTGGCTACCAGATTGTCGTAGGCCTGGTGTTGACTGCCCTGTTCGTGCTGCACGCCGGACGCTGGATGGAGATTCCGCTGATTCGCCAGTTCGAGAACATGGCCTACGACGTGCGCCTGCGCACGACCATGCCAAACGATCTCGACCGGCGGATCGTCATCGTCGATGTCGACGAGGCCAGCCTGGCGTCGGAAGGGCGCTGGCCATGGTCGCGAACGCGTATCGCCGAGATGGTCGATGCTTTGTTCGACGACTACGGGGTCAAGGTGGTCGGTTTCGACATGGTGTTCGCCGAGCCCGAACGTCAGCAAGGCCTGGATGCCGTCGCGCGGGCCGCGCAAGACGCCGGGCGCGGCGACGTGATCGAGTTTGTCGAAGGCGTGGCCACGGCACCCGATCGTCGCCTTGCCGGTGCCGTCCGCGGCCGAAACGTGGTACTCGGATACTATTTCAACCAGTCCGGCGGTTCGGAAGCGGTGTCGGGAATGCTGCCGGAACCGTTGCTCCCAGCCGAGATTGCCGAGATGCTCGGCGTGCCGGCGCTCGAGGCCGCCGGTTACGGCGCCAACCTAGAGGTTCTACAGACTGCAGCGCGCGCTGGCGGGTTTTTCGACAATCCGCTCAACGACGAGGATGGCGTGTTTCGACGCATCCCGTTGGTGCAATCGTACGAGGGCAGCCTGTACACGTCGCTGGCGGTGGCGGTCAGCGAAGTCGCGCTCGATGCGCCGGTGCAATTCAACGATGCCAACGACGCGGTCGGCATCGGCGAGCGGTACGTGCCGGTCGATCAGGACATGGCGGCGTTGATTCCGTACCGGGGTCTCCAGGGCAGTTTTCCATATGTTTCGGCCACCGATGTATTGCATGGTCACGCCGACGCCGGCGTGCTGCGCGACGCCATCGTGCTGGTCGGAACCACGGCGCCCGGCCTGTTCGATCTCAGGAATACCCCGGTGCAGAAAATCTATCCCGGGGTCGAAATTCACGCCAACGTAATCTCCGGAATTCTCGACGGGCGGTTCCTTTCGCGGCCGGACTACACGGTCGCGCTGGAAATGATCCAACTCCTGGTCATCGGCGTGTTGTTGTCGTTCATCCTGCCGGGCCTGGGCCCGAACAGGAGCACTGCCTTGACCCTGGCGACGCTTGTCCTCACCGCGGGCATCAATTTCTACATGTGGGTCTTCAAGGGCAGCGTGCTGCCGGTCTCTTCGGCCATGCTGCTTATCCTGCTTCACTACGTATACATCACCTCGTACGGATTCATCGTCGAATCACGCAACAAGAAGGCGTTGATGGTGCAATTCGGCCGCTACGTGCCGGAGGAGATCGTGGACGAGATGAGCCGCGACCCCGGTCACTATACACTTGAAGGCCGTCGACGCGAGTTGACCGTGATGTTCAGCGACGTGCGCGGATTCACACAGTTGTCCGAGCGGCTCGAGCCCCAGGCCGTGACCCAGTTGATGAACGCCTACCTCAGCCGCATGACCGAGGTCATTCACGATCATCATGGCACTATCGACAAGTACATTGGCGACGCCATCATGGCGTTCTGGGGCGCACCGCTGGACGACCCGGACCACGCCTCGCACGCGGTGGCCGCGGCAGTTGCCATGCGCGAACTCCTGCCGCAGATCCAGACGGAATTCGCCGAACGAGGCTGGCCGCAGATCCGCATCGGCATCGGCCTCAATACCGGCATGATGGCCGTCGGAAACATGGGATCGGATTTCCGCATGGCCTACACGGTAATGGGAGACGCGGTGAACCTCGGTTCGCGGGTTGAGGCGCTGAACAAGGTATATCCTGCCACGGTGATAGTTACCGAGTACACGGCCGCCCTGGCACCGGACTACTGCTACCGGCCGCTGGATCACGTGCGCGTTCGCGGTCGTCAGGAAGCGATTGAAATTCTTGAGCCTTTGGGGTTGCTCGACGAAATGTCGGCCGATCGGCTGGCGGAACTCGAAGCCTACCGATCGATGCTCGATCGCTACCGTGCCGGTGATTTCGACGGCGCCGTTGCGGCCCTCGATGCACTGGAAAAACGATTCGAACCCCTGTCGATCCACGCGTTTTACCGGGAGCGCCTTGTTGCGTTGCAGCACAATCCGCCGACCGATTGGGACGGGATCATCGCCCCCGCATCCTGATTGTCTGGCGTCGATGGGTCGATTGCAGTTAGAATCATCGATAAATCAGTTGGTCAAACCGAGGGTGCGAAAATGGAAAGACCATCAATGAAACAGCGTCTCGTGTCGGCGCTGGTGCTATGTCTTGCGTCTTTCGGCGCTATCCAGGCGACACAGGCCGCCGATCAGGCGGGCTCGGTCCTCGGCATCAAGGGTGAGGTCGTTGCCCACGGAGACGACGGTCAACGCGCATTGCTGAAAGACGACCCGGTCTTTGTCGGCGAGCGGTTGGCGACCGGCGAGAACAGCTATATTGTCGTCGATTTCATCGACGGTGCCCGGGCAACGGTTCGGCCGAATTCCGAGCTGCTTATCGAGCGTTACGTCGCCACGGAGGCTGACAACGGCGCGCTGCTAAGCCTGGTCAAGGGCGGTCTGCGGGCCGTGACCGGGGTAATCGCGCAGCGCGATCCCGACGCCTACCGGGTCAAGACGCCGGTGGCGACCCTGGGCGTACGGGGCACCGAGTATTACTTGCGTATCTGCGAGCAGGATTGTGCGGACGAGCAGGCGTTGTACGTTCAGAACATGGTGGAACAGGAAAGTTACTAACGCCGCACACGTTGGAAATATTAGAAAAGGACGTCCGGTACCGGGGTGATCAAGATGAAAGTAAGTAGAGCCGCGAAGCGGCGCGCTAGCGGTCGGGCGCAGACTATTGTCGGCCTGTCGGCGCTGTTTTGCGCGGTCTCGGCCATGGCGCAGAATGCCTCTTCTTCGCCAGGCGTATGCGAGGGATCTGCGGAGGGCGTGCCTCCCGGTGTTTACGCTGCCGCGCTGCAAAGGGTGATCACGCTGTCCAACGATGCGGACACTCTGGAACTTTCCGCCGGTCGGACAGGTTACAGCGACGATACCAGTCTCGCGTGCATCGACGACATTCCCGAGTTCATCCGGCGGGACCGGATTCCGGCACCGGGCGAGTTCACGGCTGCGGGCGGCGCGTGTGGGTTCTCCGGCGGCGGTGGCGGCGACGACATCGGCTTATCCAGTGAGTGGCCTCGCATGGAGCGGCGCTTCGCGGAGGAAATCGAGCGCTTCGTAAAGGACGGCTACCCGACGGAATCGATCATCATGCACGCAGTTTCATCGGGACTGACCATCGACAAAACGGTTTACCTGATGACGCGCGCTGATTCCGATCGCGCCAGGGACTTTTTCACGGCGGCGTTCCTCATGCAGGATTCATTGCCGGGGTGGGCGTGCGGCGCCGGCGCCACGAGTTCCCGCGGCGGTCCTTACGCGCCGTATTACGGCGTCAACGACCTGCCGAAGCGTCGAACGGTGGCCGAGGTGGCGCGCCGCTACTTCGAGGAAAGCATGGTCATGGAGCCGATGCCGGACTGGTTCGGCGGCGACTTCCACATGCTGGCTTATACCGAGGAACTCCTGGATCTCGCCGACGAGGACGAATTCTGGTACCAACTCGGCCCGTCGCGAGACAACGTCGTCGACGGACGCCTGACCCATCCAATCCTTGTGGCCCTGTACGGTGAGTCCCAGGAGATCGTGCTGGATATTTCCCGCGAGGACCTGCTCTCGTTTCAGCAGCGCGGAATCGAACGCCTGCCGGTCGTTTTCTATTTCAACAAGGATTTTCAGCGGCCGCTGACCGACTTGAGAAGCGACACCGATCTTGCCGGGATCATCAACATGTTCAACGACGAGGGTGCCGAGTTGACGCCCGTGCCGTTGATCGCGGGCGGCGACTACCACCTTGTCGTTCCGATGGATGATTTCGACGAATTGTTCGACATCCCGGAACGCGACGATATCGACCCCGCGCGGTTCGCCGCGCTGACCGAAGAGCTTCAACGTGACGGCTTCTCGAGGCGGCCGGCTATCGTCACCCTGTATTCCGAGCAGGACAGTCGTTGGGTGGACGACGCGGCACGCATTAGGGCGGCAATGGAATTGGGTATCGAGTCCGCGCCAACCACCGTGCTTTACCATCGGTTGGACAGGTTGCCGTGCGGCGCCACCGCCAATTGCGTTCGTCGGGTATGCGAGGCGTTGACGTGCGCCGGCGGGTCGCCGTCGGCTTGCGAGATCGATCCCGCTCTCGAGCGCCAGGCCGAGCCGCAGGACGAGACTCCGCCTACGTCGGTCGGCGGTAATCCCAGCGAGTCCTGATTCCACGCAAACGCGACGATAGTAGCGCCGTCGAATACGGGGCCGTGGCCGCGAGGTTCACGGCCCTGTTTCTGTTTGCCCGTGAGACCGTCTTGCCCCATGCGATAGTAGTTCAGGCGAACGCCTGAACGTCCCGGCAGCTGCTCAGAAACTCCTTGAGCGTCGGTTGCTCGCGACTCTTTGCAAGACACGCAACGTACTCGGTGTTCGAAAGTGCCGCGTTGCGCACCTCGAGAAAATGAAACCGGTTGTCGTTGCCGCGTTCGCTGTCCGGAATCACACTGATTCCCAGGCCCGCCGCCACCGCCTCGCGCACCGCCTCGCGGCTACCGATTTCGATGGTGTGCTCAAGGCGGATGCCCGCGCGTCGGAGCGCGCGGTCCAGGATCGCCCTGGTCGTCGAACCGGTCTCGCGCAACACGACCGTCTGCTCGCGTAGTTCCTCCAGGGCGATATGACGTCTCGCCTGCCAGGGGTGGTCGGCCTTGACGAACACCCGCAGGAAGTCGGTCGCCAACGCCACGGTATGAAGGCGAGAGCGCGAGGCCAGATTGGGCGCGACGATGACGTCGACCAACCCCTCGCCAAGTTGTCTCAGCAACCAGCTCGAATTTCCGAATCGCAGGGTGACCGCCACCGCCGGATGGCGCGTCTTGAAGTTCGCGACGATGGGCATGATCTGGTACGGCGCGTCCGCGCCAATATCCAGCTTGCCGCCGATGCCACGCGTTTCCCGTTCCAGTAAAAGCGCGATTTCCTCGTGCGACGCCTCGATTCGGGCGCAGTGCTGAAACAATTGCCTGCCAAGCTCGGTCAGTTCGATGCCGCGTCTGCGGCGGTGGAACAGTTTCACGCCGAACCGCTGCTCAAGCGACTTGACCTGTCCGGACAACGTGGGCTGCGTGAGATGCAGCGCGCCAGCGGCACGGCTGAAACTGCCGTGGCTGGCAACCGCGTGAAATGCGCGAAGTTGGTTGGCGTTGATGCTCACGGACCGATTCCGAGTATCGTCTTGGTATAGGATTTTACTATATTATGTATAGTAACTATCGATTTGTTAAATATCAAAGAGTTGCGTATAAATGCGGTCCGAGGTTTCTATTCGTTTCCCAAGCCGAGAATCCCCCATGACCCGAACAAACGGTGCCATTCATGATCCCTGGTTGCTGACACCGGGTCCGCTGACGACCTCGTTGACCGTCAAGCAGGCGATGCTGCACGACTACGGCTCGCGAGACCGCCGGTTCATCGAGATCAACCGGCGGGTGCGCGAGCGTCTCGTGGAAATCATTCGAGGGCGTGACAGCCACGAGTGCGTGCCGCTGCAGGGCAGCGGCACTTTCGTTGTCGAGGCGATGTTGGTCAACTTCGTGCCGGCCGACGGCAAGGTGTTGATCATGATCAACGGCGCCTACGGTCAGCGCATGCAGAAAATCTGCGAATACCACGGCCGGTCGTTCGAGGCCATGACGTGGCCGGAGAACGAACCGGTCGACCCCTCGGCGCTTGACTCGCGGCTTGCGCAAGACCCTACCATCACCCACGTGGCGGTGGTCCACTGCGAGACGACCACCGGCATTCTTAATCCGCTCAAGGCCGTCGCAGACGTGGTCGCCGCGCATGGGCGCTCGTTGCTGATCGATTCCATGAGCGCCTTCGGCGCGCTGGAGGTGGACAGCCGCGATATTCGTTTCGACGCGCTCGTGGCCTCAAGCAACAAATGCCTGGAGGGCGTGCCCGGCATGGGGTTCTGCCTCGCCGGACGAGAAGCTCTCGAGATCACCCGCGGCAACAGCGACAGCCTCTGCCTGGACCTGTACGAACAGTGGCGTGGACTCGAGAACAACGGCCAGTGGCGATTCACGCCGCCGACTCACTGTATTCTCGCCTTCGACCGGGCCTTGTCGGAGTTCGATGCCGAAGGCGGCGTGGCCGGTCGCGGCGCGCGTTATCGCAATAACTGCCGCATCCTCGTGGAGGGCATGCGCGAGCTCGGCTTCGAGACGCTCTTGCCCGATGAGTTCCAGGCGCCGATTATCGTCACCTTCCTGATGCCGGACGATCCCGACTTCCGTTTTCAGGATTTTTACGACGGCCTCTCGCAACTCGGCTACGTGATCTACCCGGGCAAGCTTACCGTCGCGGAAACGTTCCGCATGGGCTGCATCGGACGACTCGACGAGAGTCACATGCGCGGTGCCCTCGAGGCGGTCAAGGCGGTACTTGGCCGCTGAACGAATCTGCCAGTTGAACGAGTGATCGAGAACTCATGACCGACAAGAATCCAGTTAGCGTCAATGGACGCGAATACCCCTGGCCGGCGTCGCCGCTGGTCGTTGTCTGCATCGACGGTTCCGAGCCCGGGGGCGAAGGGTCGGACGGCGGCGGCTATATCGAACGCGCCGTCGACGCGGGTGTCGCGCCGTTCCTCGCGCGGGTGCGCGAATCAGGAACGTTCGTCACCGCCGACTGCGTGGTGCCGAGCTTCACCAATCCCAACAACCTGTCGATCGTCACCGGGCGTCCGCCGGCGGTTCACGGCATCTGCGGCAATTTCTACTACGACAGCGCCTCGGAAACCGAGGTAATGATGAACGACCCGGCATTGCTGCGCGCGCCGACGATTTTTCAAGCCTTCCAGAAGGCCGGCGCCTCGGTCGCCATCGTGACCGCCAAGGACAAGTTGCGCAGGCTGCTCGGCAACGGGCTCGACATGAGTGGCGGCAAGGCGGTGTGCTTCTCTTCCGAGAAGGCGGACCAGGTCTCGCTGTCCGAGAACGGCATTACCGGTATCGTCGAGCGCGTCGGCATGCCGGTGCCGGACGTGTACAGCGCGGAGCTGTCCGAGTTTGCATTCGCCGCCGGCGTGGTGCTCATGAAATCCATGCGCCCGGACCTCATGTACCTGTCCACGACCGACTACATTCAGCACAAGCACGCGCCGGGAACGCCGGTTGCCAATGCCTTTTACGCCATGATGGATCGATATCTCGCCGAACTCGACGCGCTCGGCGCCATCGTGGCGCTCACCGCCGACCACGGCATGAAGGCCAAGTCCGGAACGGACGGAGAGCCCAACGTTATCTACCTTGAACCGCTGCTGGCCGATCTCGGCGTGCAGGGCGCGCGAGTCATCCTGCCGATCACCGATCCCTACGTCGTTCACCACGGAGCGCTGGGCGGCTTCGCCACGATATACCTGCCCGATGGCGCCAACGTCGATTCGCTGGGCGCGGCGCTGGCCGCGCACGACGGTATCGAGCTGGTGCTCGACAAGGCGGCTGCCTGCGAGCGGTTCGAATTGCCGGGCGATCGCATCGGCGACCTCGTCGTCATCAGCGCCAGCCACCACGTGCTCGGCAGCGCGAAAGAGAAGCACGACCTGTCGGGACTGACCGAACCGCTGCGTTCCCATGGCGGGCTGTCCGAGCAGCGCGTGCCTTTCGCGTTCAACCGCTGTTCGGCGCGCGTAGGGGAGCACCTGCGCAACTTCGATATCTTCCACCATGCCCTCAACCACCTGGAGGCCGCCCCAAAATGAATCCTGTCAGCGAGGCTGTCCGCCGCCCGG
>JAUIEZ010000136.1 GCA_030429665.1 Gammaproteobacteria bacterium
ATCGGCGCCGGCATGGGCGCGGCGGGCTTGTTCGAAGTCGCCTGACGCCCTCGACGAAAGACCACGAGGAGAACATCAATGGCTGCCACCAAGAAACGAACCGGCGCGGCATCGAAGAAAAGATCGAAGAAGTCCGCCGCGACGCGTACCGGCTCATCCGGCAAGGTGAAGCGCGGTAAAGCGGACAACCCACGCAAGGAACTCGTTCGCGAACGCCTGCTCGAGAAGGCCGCCGAGCTTTTCTGCACCAACGGCTACGGACGCACCAGCATCAACGACATCGCCGATTCGCTCTCACTGAAGCGTTCGTCCGTCTATCACTATTTTTCCAACAAGGAAGAAATTCTCTCCGCGCTGTTCGACGAGGAGGCCACGCGCCGTTGCAACGGCATCCTCGAACTGTTCGACCTGAAGACTTTGAGCCCCACCGAACGCCTGATCAGGGCCGTGACCGACGGTATCGTGATGCGCTTGAAGGCGGGGTCGCGGTTCCTGGTATTCGACCGGCTCGAGGCCGAGGTGCCGGACGAGTTGCGAACGCGTTACAACCGAAGCCGCCGACAGATCCTCGACCTCTACTCTCGAATGATTACCGACGGCATCAAGGCCGGCGAGTTTCGAGACGTCGACGTCCAGATGGCCGCGTTCGCGGTGATTGGCATGTCCAATTGGACGGCGCTGTGGTATTCGCCGTCCGGCAACAAGTCGCCGGCCGAGATCGCGAGAATCCTGGTGGATATCGTCATCCACGGCCTGGGACGCCACGACGACGCTCGCAAGACGCCGCGCACCCTCGCCGCGGCGATCACCCACTTGAAAGAGGACGTCGCGTTGATCGAACACCTGTCCGAGTTCGAAGGAAACTCGGGCTAGCCGCGCATCATCAACAACGGTATCCAGGACATGTCCGACTACAGCCAGATCTCCGTCACCATCGAGGAGTCGGTCGCCACCTTGTTGCACGCCCGCTCGGCGCAACGAAACGCCGAGAGCCAGCAACTTCTCGATGAACTGGACGAGGCCCTTACCGCCTGCATCGGAAACGACGATGTACGCGTGATCGTGATCGGCGGCGAAGGCGATCATTTCTCGGCCGGGCACGATCTGAAGGAGGCGCAGGAAAAGCGCGCCGGATTTACCGTGGAGCAACGATGGGACTACGAGAGCCGGCGCTACTACGGTTACGCCTTGCGCGTCTTCGACTGTCCCAAACCCACCATCGCGCGTGTACAGGGCGCCTGCATCGCCGGCGGTTTCATGCTGGCCAACATGTGCGATCTCGTCGTGGCGTCCGATGACGCATTTTTCGCGGATCCGGTGACGCACACGCTGGCGACCGCCGCCGTCGAGGTGCTCGTGCACCCGTGGGTCATGGGTCTGCGGCAGGCCAAGGAGTTCCTGTTTACCGGCGAACGACTTTCCGCCGCGGACGCCCGCGCCATGGGCATGGTGAATCGCGTGGTGGCGCGCGACGTTCTGAACGACGAGACCATGGCGCTGGCGCGCCGGATCGCCGCGGCACCGCCATTCGCCATTTCCATGCTGAAGAAGTCTCTCAATCGGAGCCTGGACGTCCAGGGGTTTCGCGCCGCGCTATCAGCACATTTCGACCTGCACCAGCTCTCCCACGTGACCGAGGAATTCCGGGAGAAGCGTGAAGCCGGTCTGGCGAAGGCCATCGACAAGGGAAAATCGATGCGATGAACCGACAGGTGGTGACCCGCGGACACATCGACGACGAGGTTGCCGCCATAATCGCGGCGACAGACGACGATGTCTTCCGTCGCGGCGTGCGCGATTGGCTCGCGAGCGCATTGCAACGTCTTGCCGGCTCGACCGATTGGCGCACCCGCGCAATCCGGCGCGATTTCCGGCTCGAGTTCGAAACCTATCTTTGCCGGGCCGGCTTTTCCGCGCTGGGCTGGCCGCGACGCTACGGCGGCCACGCACTCGACCTTGCGCGCCAGGCCGTGTTTCTCGAAGAGCACTCGCGCATCGAGGCGCCTCTGCCGGTAAACATGATCGGCCATGGCATCGTCGCGCCTACCCTGCTCGCACATGGAAGCGAAGAGCAAAAGGAGCGGTTTTTGCCGGGATTGCTCGACAACGGCACGATCTGGTGCCAGGGGTACTCCGAACCATCGACCGGCTCGGACCTGGCGTCCCTGTCGACTCGCGCGACTCGCTGCGAAGGCGGTTACCGGGTCAACGGTCAGAAAATCTGGACCAGCTTTGCCGATGTCGCGCACCGATGCTTTTGCCTCGTTCGCACCGGCGACGCCGGGTCGCGGCACCGGGGGATCACCGTGCTGCTGGTCGACATGAAAAGCCCCGGCATAACCGTCACGCCGATTCGACAAATTACCGGGGACGCCGACTATTGCGCCGTGTTCTTCGACGACGTGTTCGTTCCCGACACCGACCGGCTCGGCGAGGAGAATGCCGGCTGGTCCATCGCCATGGCCGCCGCCGGTTTCGAACGCGGCACCTATTTCATTCCCCGCATCGTTCGATTACGCAGCGAACTCGAGCAGATCGTCCGTCTCGCCGCCCGGACGCCGCGTGGAGACGCTCGCGCCATCGACGATCCGCGCATTCGCCTCGAGATCGGCGAACTGCTAAACGACTGTACCGCGCTGCGTGCGCTGGCGGACGACATGCTGCGACGTACGGCACGCAACGAAACGCCCGGCGCCGAAGGATCCGTCGTCAAACTGTTGTGGAGTGAAGCGCATCAACGCCTCTACCAACTCGGCATGGAAATCCTGGGAACCGACGCGATACTCGGTCCCGGCGAGGAATGCGCCCCGCGCCATGGCGCGGTGCAATTCCAGTTTCTCTGGACGCGCGCCGAAACCATACTGGCCGGCACCTCCGAGATCATGCGCAACATCATCGCAGAGCGCGGCCTGGGACTGCCCAGATGACACTGCTCGGAGATGCCGGCGAATCGATACTTCGTGAGCCGTGTCGGCGCGCCCTGATCGACGCCGAACCCCACGCCGAGCTCACCGGTGCAAAATCGACGGCCGACGCGATCGCCGCGCGACACTGGTCGATGGCCTGCGAGCTCGGCTGGACATCGATCCTTCTCGACGAACGCGACGGCGGCATCGGGCTCGGTCTCGACGAGTTGGTGGCATTGAGCGAGGAAATCGGCGCCCACCTGTTCTGCGGCCCGTGGCTGGCCTCCGCCGTCCTGGCGCCAGGGCTTCTCGCATTGTCCCGATCACGCGCGCAAGATTTCGAATGGCCGGGCACGGGCGCGGCGATCTCGCTGGCGGTTCCCCGTCCCCTGCCCGATTCGACCGGTGCGACGAGATACCTCGGCGAGCATCCCGACCTGGCGAGCCATTACCTGCTGATTGACGAGACATCCGAGCCATGGGGCGTCTCGTGCCGGTTGCTGGCCGCGACGGACGTGCGCTTGCTCTCCCGTCCGACCGCGCTCGACCCCACCTGCCCCGTCGCGGAACTTGTTCCCGCCGCCGACGGCCTCGGCGAACGCATCGAAACGTTTGGCGACGACGCCGCGCGACTACTTCGACCTGTCCACCTCGCGATCGCCGCCGAGCTGAACGGTGTGTGCGCCGCGATTCTCGAACGCGCCGTCGCGTGGGTCGGCGAACGAAAACAGTTCGGTCGCCCGGTCGGCAGCTTTCAAGGCGTCAAACACCGGTTGGCCGACGCGTATGCGAATTTCACAAAGGCACTGGCCTGCGCCCGCGCCGCCGCCGGTTCTGATGATCCGTACGACGCGCAGGTCGCGCGGGTCATTGCCTCCGAGGCCGCCGCGCGCGCGGGACGCGACTACATTCAGCATCTCGGCGGCGCCGGCATATCCTGGGAGTACGATGCGCACCTCTATCTCAAACGCGCGGTGCGGCTCAATGCCATCCCGCCGGTGGCAGGTACGCTTTCACGCGTCAATACCGACCGCTTCATCGCCTGCATCGACGTCTAAGACGCCGGCCACCGACCGGAAAAATCTTTTAGTGTTTAATATTCGACAGATGTGTCGAGCCATGCTATAAAAGCAATCTCGCCCACCGGGCGCGTTGATCACTTGGGAATCATGACCGGCGTTCGATCGCCGGCGCGACTTTTTAAAACGCACTCGCGTGACTAGCGTGTGACGAACGACGGTCGAACCGTCGATTACACGAGATGGCTGACATGCCGAGGAGGAAACCGATGATGACCTTTTCTTGCAAGACCACCTTGCGCGCCACCCTGGCGACCATGGGACTGCTCGCGGCATCGAGCACGCCGTCAGTCGCCGCGACGTTTGACGAGGTGCTCGAGGGAGCCCGCAACGAAGGACGCGTCGTCGTCGTCGTCAGCAGCCCCGGAAAACCGGAGACGCATACCATGCTCGCCGACGCGTTCAACAAGCGTTTCGGACTGGACCTGGTGGTCGAATGGATTCCGACGAGTTCCGTCCAGACCAACACCCGCCTGATTGCCGAGAAAGATCGCGCCGAAGGCTCCGTGGACGTGGTCGGATCCGGCGGACCGGTGGAGGTGTCGGTCGTCGCCAACGAAGGAATCGTCAAACCCTATCCTTGGGCCGAGACGTTCGGCGAAGAGCTGCCGGGAATCGCCGCCACCGCTCAGGACACCATGGAGGAGATTCGCGGCATGGCCTTACCCATCGGTGACGCGGCCTACGGCCTTGCCTGGAACCCGGACCTGATCGGCGAGGACGAACTGCCCGGCACTTACGAGGAACTCACCGGCGAGGAATGGAGCGGGCGTTTCGCGGTCAACGCGCTGGGGCTGTATCCGATCGAATACTACGCGCTGGTGAACGGCCGCGACGCGACTGTCGACCTCGCCAAGAAAGTACTCGCCAACAGCCCGGTGCTGGAACGCGGGACCGCCGCGGCCACGCGCGCGGTTTCCGTCGGGCAGGCGCCCGTCGGGATCTCCTCGTTTCACCAGGTCGCCCGCGTGGACAACCTGGAATTCGAGCTTTTCGACGACTACATTCCCTTGACCACGCTGTATATCTACGTACCCGAAAGCGCCCCCAACCCCAATGCCGCGCGCCTCTTCAGCGCATGGCTGACGACCGAGGGCATCGCGCTTCTCGACGCCAACGAGGCGTTGCCGCGCATTCTCGACGAACGCACCGAGTTGAACGCGATGTACAAGGCGAAAAAGGCCGAGACCGGCGTCGAGATTCTCACCGAGCGCTCGATCGAGGATACGAGAAAGGGCAAGGCGCTGCGCGACGAAATCAGCGCCATGATGACGCAGTAACCGACTTAGGCCGCGCGTAGCGCACGTCGTCATCTGCCGGCCGGACGGCGCGCGCCCTGGCGCCGTCCGGCAAGGCGTATCATCAGGTCACCCGTACAACGCGCCGTCCCGAAACGGGCCCGCCCATGCTCGAACTCGAGAACCTGACGAAATCATTCGACTCACGCCACCAGCAGCGCAACGAACCGGCGCTAAAGGGTGTTTCGTTCCGTGTGTGCGAGGGAGAGTTCTTCACCCTGCTAGGGCCCAGTGGTTGCGGCAAGACCACGACGCTTCAGTGCATTGCCGGTCTCGAGGATCCCGACACCGGCCGCATCCGGATCGGCGGCGACTGGGTGTTCGACGCGCAGGCGGGCACCAGCCTGCCCGCCAACCACAGGGGCCTTGGCATGGTATTCCAGTCCTACGCCATCTGGCCGCACATGACCGTGCTCGAGAACGTCTCCTTCCCGTTGGTTCACGGCGTACGCCGGTGTCCGTCCTCGCAGGTCCGCCCCCGCGCCATACAGGCGCTGGAGATGGTCGAACTCGGCCATCTCGCCGATCGGCCCGCGCCGCTGCTCAGCGGCGGACAGCAACAGCGCGTGGCGCTCGCTCGTGCGCTGGTACACGAACCGCGGTTGCTGCTTCTCGACGAACCGCTCAGCAATCTCGACGCGAGACTGCGCGAAACCATGCGCACCGAGCTTCGCCATCTCGTCAAGAACCTGGGCACGACGACGATATTCGTCACCCATGACCAGGTCGAAGCGGTCGGCATGTCTGACAAGATCGCGCTGATGCGCGAGGGATTGGTGGTCCAGGAAGGCACGCCCCGCGACATCTGCATGCGGCCGAACGACGTGTTCGTCGCCGAGTTCATCGGTCAGAACAACCTCGTCGACGCCAGCCTGACGCAAGGACCGCCCAACGCCGTCGCGCGTACGTCGTTCGGCGAGGTTCATTGCAACGCAAACGACGACGTGGCGGTCGGGGAACGCGCGGTGCTCGTGGTGCATCCGCGCGCGTTGGTGCTGGGCGACGATGGCGGCGCCGACCACGAGAATCGATTCCACGCGACGGTAGCCGACGTGATCTTTCTCGGAGATCAACTCGATGTGGCCCTCCAAGTAGGAGAACAGGTGCTGCACGCGTCCCTCGATCCATTCTCGGATCTTCGTGTCGGCGACACCGTCGAGCTGCGACTACCGGCCGAACGCTGTACCGTGGTGCGCGGCGACATCGCGCACGCCGGCAGCACGCGGGACATGGGCCGGTGACTGACCGGCGCGGCGATCTTCAGCAGGTCCTGGCATGCCATCGCGCCGACTGAACCAGGAACGCGTCGTTCTCCTGCTGCTTTGCGCGGTTATCGGCGTGCTCGTGCTGGGCCCGGTCATCGTGCTGATCCGCACCAGCTTTACGCCGCCCGAGTCGATGCCGCTGGAAACCATCGCGTTGACGCTCGAGAACTTCGTCACGCTGCTGGTTTCCTCCAACACGGTCCGACTGGTCCTCAATACCGTTATCTATGCACTGTCGAGCATGGCGATCGGCGTTTCGATCGCCACGTTCGTGGCGTGGTGCACCGAGCGCACGGACATGCCCGGATCGTTCGTGATCCGCGTGTTCATGTTCTGCTGGATGGCGGTGCCGGCCCTGGTCGTCGGATTCGGCTGGATCCTGCTCCTCAATCCCGGCCAGGGCGCGCTCAACGTTCTGTTTCGCGAATTGTTCGACGTCAAGGGCTACGTGTTCACGGTTTACTCGTTCTGGACCCTGGTCCTGATCACCGCGTTCGCCGTCGTCCCCACTGCCTACGTGATGATTGCCGGGCTGCTGCGCAACATGGATCCCCAGCTGGAACAGGCCTCCCGCGTTCTCGGTGGTGGTCCGGTCGTTACCGCGTTTCGCATTACCATGCCGCTGCTTACCCCCGGACTGCTGTCGGTCGCCATCTACATGTTCATGGCCGTCGTGCAAACCTTCGACCTGCCCGTCATCATCGGCCTGACGGCGAACGTCCCCGTATTGAGCACCCGTGTCTACCTGTTGTCGGCGCCGGTTAACGGCATGCCCAACTACGGTTTGTCGGCCGCCTTCGGCGTGGTCCTGCTGGTGCTTGCCGTCGGACTGATGTGGGTCTACCTGTACGTCACTCGCACCGGAGAGCGTTTTCGCGTGGTCACGGGAAAGGCATTCAGACCACGCCGCATCGCCCTTGGGCGCTGGAAAGTCCCGGTCATGTTGGCGGTTGCCGCGTACTTCCTGATCATGAGCCTGCCAATTGTCATGCTGCTTTGGATCAGTCTCCATACGGGATACGAGAAGCCGGGCGTGGCGGGGCTAGAAAACCTGACCTTCGCGACGTTCGCGAGAATCGTCGAAAACCCGGTGGTGATTCGCGCCGTGATCAATACCATCGTCATGGTCATCGCCAGCGCGACGTTCGTGATGCTGCTGGCATCGCTCATCGGATGGTTCACGGTGCGATCGAACCGGAAACTCGGTAAGGTGCTGGATATTCTGTCCTTCCTGCCCATGGCGATCCCGCCCATCGTGCTGGTGCTCGCCGTATTGCTTCTATATATCCGCACCCCGCTCTACGGCACGGTGTGGATCCTGGTGCTCTCGCACACGACGATATACCTGGCCTTCGGTACGCGGACCATGTCGAGTGCGCTGATCCAGATTCACAAGGAACTCGGCGACGCGGCAATGCTCAGCGGCGCGTCGTGGCTGAAGTCGCTACGACTGGTGACTTTTCCGCTGGTCTGGCCCCAGATTCTCAACGGCTGGGTCTGGGTCTTCGCCCACTGTGCCCGGGACCTGACAGTGCCCTTGATGCTCATGACCACCTCGAACATCGTCGTCGCCACGGCGCTCTGGAACCTGTGGGAATTCCCCGACCTGCCGGGCACCGCCGCGCTGTCGGTCCTGCTGATGGGAACGCTTCTGCTGGTCGCCGCGCCGTTCCAGATCTACGCCGCCTACAAGAATCGCTAACCGCAATCGTCTGCCGGCGCCAGTACGTCGTTTCCGGGTTCGGGCGACCTGGACAGCGGAAGTGCGCGCCGGCGGTCGTTTCAGGACTCGGCGATGGAAAACGGCGAGCTCGCGCGTTTTGCGGTCTGTATGCTGATGTTCTGTATCAACCGCACCAACTCGCGCGCCCATTCGCTCATGCGCTCGGCCGGAGACAACAACGCGATGAAGTTGAGCACCTCGATAACCGGCGTGTCCGACGGCACATCGTCTGACAACGACTGGGAGAAGCTGGGGAAGTCGCCCAGTTTTCCAACCTCGCCGTACAACACCGGGCAATAAAACGCCACACCGGGCATGGACTTGTTTTCGTAGGCAATCAGCAGTTCGATACCCTGGTAGATGCTTCTTTCCCGGTTGCGAGCCGCGAACGGCGTCAAGTTGTTGGGATTGCCCGCCGCGCCGCTCGGAAACAAACGCAACAACGCGCGATCGGAATATACCAGGCTGGCCGATCGCCATTTTCTCGACGGCATGGGCGGAATGACGATCGCGGGCCGGATATCCTCGTCGTCGGGATGTTGCCGGCGCGACTCCAGCAACACGCGAGCATGGTTCTCGACCGACTCCGAGAGCCGTTTGAAAACCCTGAAATCCTGGCCCGATTCGACGCGCCCCACGTATCCCTTGGCAGTCAGGACGAGAAAATCCTGGATGCCGGGAAATAACGTCTCTATCGACATGGCATCGCACGCAGCCGTCACGGCGCATCGTCGGGCATTCCGGCCCAATCGGTACGCGAGTACCACCGCTTCGCTCCAAGCTCGCGGACTATTGAACGCGACAGTATTCCTGGCGGTCGTTCGCCAACGCAATTCCATCGTTCGCCATGGAGTTTATCGCGTTGACCGCGATTGCGCATCCCGTGGAATACTCACGGAAATTCGCGCCCCTTCGCCGGCTCGGCTTTCAATTTGCAGGTCGCCGCCGTGGGCTTGTGCGATTCGCCGGGCGAGGTACAGCCCCAACCCGAATCCGCCCCGGGTCCGGCTTCGACCCCGATCGCGCCGCCAGAACGCTTCCCCGGCCAGTTCGAGTTCCGGTTCGGAAAAACCCTCGCCGTGGTCCGTAACGGATATCGTCACGTGGTCAGGTTCCGGCTCGATAGCCAGTACGACGGGGCCTCGATTACCCCGATTGTGCCGCAATGCATTGTCGAGCAGATTGCGCAGCATGAGCGAAATGCGGACTGCGTCCAAGCGCATCATGATGGGACTGCCGCGAATCTGCAGTTGCAGCGGCTGCGCAGCGAACTGCTCCCGAACCAGTTCCGCGACGAGTTCATCGAGCGGAACTTGCTCCAGGTTCAGCGGCGCGTGGCGGACGTTGAGCCGTTCGGCCTCCAACAACTCACCGATCAGCTTCTCCATCTCGTCCAGGTCGTGTTGCAACTGGCGGCGCCTTTCCGGATCCTCGACCAGGGCGGTCGATACGTTGGCTCGCGTCAATGGCGAACGCAGTTCGTGGCTGATGGCGAGCAACAGCTCGCGCTTGGCCTCGAGCATGAGCTGAATCTCGTTCGCCATGCGGTTGAAGCTCGATGCCAGCGCGCCGAGTTCGTCGCGTCGCCGAATATTCGCGCGCGCATCGAGGTCGCCGGCGCCAAACCGCGCAACGGCGTCGTCCAGCGCCTCGATCGGTCGCAGCATGCGCCGAATCAGGTAGAAGACGCCGCCGAGAATCAGCAGCACGAGGACGATCGTCAACCACCGGGCCGGCGCGCCACGGTCGTCAAGTGTCGCGGCTTCGGCAAGGAACAACACGTCGAAACCATCGCTGTTCCATCGCGCGACGTACCCGCGGCGGCCGTATTCGCCGATTTGCACGACGCCGGAACCGATTCGATGCTCATGATCGAACAGCAAGGAATTCTCATCGGGATAGGTCGGTAGCGAGCTCCACCGCACGCCTTCGCCGGAAATGGCGATATCCACCGGAAGATCCCGCGCCAACCGGGCCGCCGCCTCGAGATCCGGCGGCACGCCGATGTCGGCTCGAAGATAGGCGACATACTGCTCGAGATGCGGTACCACCTGGTCTTCGAAACGATAGCGCCAGGCGCCGCCGAACATGAACCCTATGACGACAACCACCAGGATACCGGTGACAAGAAAGAGCGACAGCAGGCGAACCGACAACGCGCGGCGCCGCTCGTGTCTTCCGAACGGTAACAGGCGGCGGCAACGCCTCACGGAACGAACTCGTAGCCCCTGCCCCACACCGTGCGTATGGGATCGAGCGGCTTGAGCTTCTGGCGCAGTCGGCTGACGGCGATGTCCACGGCGCGGGAGAATATGTCGGCGTCGGTGCCGCGCAGCGCGCCGATGATCTCGTCGCGACTGAACTTTCGACCCGGTTGACCGGCCAGGAGCTGAAGCAATTCGTACTCCCGGGTAGTCAACGAAACCTCCTTTCCCCCGACGTACACCCGCCGGCGCTCGGTATCGATGGAAAGTTCACCGAATTCAAGCGTCGCGCCGACACAGTGCCCTCGCCGCATGCGGCGCCAAAGATTCTGGATGCGCGCCACCAGCTCCCGCGGTTCGAACGGCTTGGCGAGATAGTCGTCGGCACCCAGCTCCAATCCGACCACGCGATCGGTTACGTCGCCTCTCGCGGTCAACATGATGATCGGTACGTCGCTGCGCCGACGGATACGCCGGCAGGTTTCAAACCCGTCCATGTCGGGGAGCATGACATCGAGAATGACGAGATCGAAGCGGTTCGTCGCGAGTCTCGCCAATCCGCTCCCGGCGTCCGTGGCATGTTCGAGCCCGAGTTCAAAACGTGCGAAATACTCGGCCAGCAGGTCGCCAAGTCGTTCGTCATCGTCGATCAGGAGAATTCGGTTCATGGATCCGGAGCGGCCGGCTTGTACCCGAACGCAATGATAACCGTTCGGGCCCGGCCGTCGCCGGACCAAAGGCCTGCGTCGAGGCTAGTCGTGCCAACGGCCGCGGTGGCGGATTCGCTCGCGCCGCTCGGCGATTTCCTCCCGCAGGATTGCCTTCTGGGCGGGACTCAGGCCGTCGGTGAATCCCGCCAGTGCCGCCACGATGGCAGGGGCTCGCTCGTTGATGGCGCGTGTCTTCTCCTGCACGAGGTCCAGTAGCGCCTGCTGGTCCAGGGTCGCGGCGGTGACCAGTTCGACGAGCCGGGAAATATCCTCGTCGCGCCCGCTTCGCATCTCGCGGCGCAGGCCCGCCAAATCGCTCTTCAAGGCACGAAGGGCCGAAAGCTGGACATCATCCAGGTTGAGTTCCGCGTCGACGCGTTCGATGAAACGTTCGGCACGTGCGTCGATGCCCCCGCCGAACTTGTAGTGAAGCGCCGCGCCGGCCGCGGTCACGACGAGAAGAACAACCAGCAGATTGCGCGTGCGTCTTTTCATGCGATGTTTGGACATTGTTGCCTCCCGTGCTTCGGGTAGTGACATTGGAAGGCTCAATGTAGACGCGATCGGTCGCCGGGGCTTTTCCGCCCCGTACCAGGATGTTTCGAATTGTAACGATCGACGGCGCTTTCACGCCCCGTCGGCGCCGCGCGGCCGTTCGGCACGCCGCTGTCGCCGGCCCATGATTTCGATCATGGTCACGCCGGCGATGACGATGGCACCGCCGAGCGCCACCCTGGGCGTCAACGTCTCCCCCAGGATCATCACCGAACCGATCACGCCCACCACCGGCAGCAACAACAGGTAGGGCATGACGGCCGACACGTCGAAACGCGCCAGCAGCTTGTAGAACGTCCCGTATCCGATGGCCGTCATGACCACGCCCAGATAGACGACCGTGCCCCAACCGATCCAGGTGGCCGATTTCAGTGCCTGCAGGTGCCCGTCCTCGATCAGTTGCGGCATCTG
>JAUIEZ010000137.1 GCA_030429665.1 Gammaproteobacteria bacterium
CCGGTCGCCGTTCCAACTATGAGTCGGATTGTAGTCGCCACCGGTCGTGTCGAATCGCATCAGGGCGAGATTGATTTCCGAAACGCTGTCGACGAGGTCCTTGGCCACGTCCTGGACGATCTCCAAACGCGTTTGGGTTTG
Organism: Gammaproteobacteria bacterium; assembly: GCA_030429665.1. Classification (GTDB taxonomy): domain Bacteria; phylum Pseudomonadota; class Gammaproteobacteria; order Arenicellales; family CAJQKF01; genus BQJD01. Next base: position 142 of record JAUIEZ010000137.1, read on the forward strand.
AGTGCCCTGGTAGTACCAGTACCATCGCAGGTAGTGGGCGCTGAACAACGTGCGCGTCGGCCAGGTCTGCCACGTGCCCTGACCGGACGGCGGGCTTTGTTGGTAAGGTCCGCCGGTGTTGACGGGCCATGGCGGACCGCCCGCGGTTTCGCCGTGAACGCCTTTGTCGTCCTCGCACTCGACATGGTATATCGTAAACAGGAACGAAAATATCCCGGTGACGAAGTCGCGCCACTGCGGAGCCGAGAAAAAGGAGCCTGTCCACACGCCGATCTGGTCGGTGTATCGGCCGGTGTCGCCGGCAGACGTGCCCAGCGTGGCAAGCGCCGGGCTGCATCGCAGAAGGTTCTTGTTGAATCGCGAACTGGAATCGCAGGAAGGGGGTTCGAGTGTATTGGATGAGCCCGAGAAAAATACGTAGTTGTCGTTGTCGCACGCCGGGTTGCCGGGTGCCTCATAGGTTGCCGTCGGATCGTAGTCCGTTGTGATCGTGACGTCGGTATCCATGCTGCCCGAGGTGTCGATGATGAACAGCACGTTGGGATTCACGTTGTCCTGGTTGGCGGAGAGGCCGACGTATATCTCGGTGTCGTCGGCAACTGACGGGATTCCGGACGCGACGACAATGGCCGCAACCAAGGCAACCAGGCCAGACTTCGGTCGAACACGGTTCATTGTTGTCTACCTCGTTGATACATGTCGGCTACGGGAGGCATTGCGTTCACCGGTATTGGCTACCGAAACGATGCGACGATACGAGTGAGTCGCCTTTCGTCCGGCAGGTAGAAGACGGTCATGCGCGAGCGTCGGGCCCTGGAATGCTGGCGAAACGAGGCCTCTTTACCGTTTACCTCGAGCCTGGTCTGCGGCGTAATCTCCAGTTCGATCGTTTCGCTGCACGAATCGCACAGGTACACGATGGCCTTGCCAAAGCCATTTCGGTCAACCCGATAGGTCACGAGCGCACCTTCCCGGGACAGTTCGAGAACCTTCATGATCGGAACGGCGATCGCGGGCGCCGTCGGAATCGCGATCGCGATCGCGATCGCCATCGCCATTGCAAAGACTGCAACAGCATGTCGGCGACCTGCGCGGGTGGGAAGGGTTTCGGTGTTCTGGCGTTGATTTGCTGACATTTCCATACTCCGATTCTCGCCGTGCGCTAGTTATCACCGCTCGGGCCGAGGCGACGAAAGCCCTGCAGCAACTCGGCGCGAGTCGTGCCGTAGTCGGCACGACTCCACGTGGAAAAGTGATGGGTTGCAAACGGCCCGTCCAGGCTGTGACCGGGAGGTGGAACCTTGCCTTCCATCTTGTACCACACGCTGGTCTCGATGGTGGCGACGTCTATTTTATCGGCGCCGGAGTCGCAACCGGGCGATTCAACGGGATCGCACAGCGCACCTTCGACGATTTTATGCGATTTTTTCGAGCTTTCCCTGGTCTGGTTCGTGGTTGCCGCCGCCGCGGTGCCCAGGGCCACGGTAAGACCGGTCTCGGCCGACTGGAACGCGAAACTCTGCTGCTGGGTATTCGCCGCCATCTTTTCCTCAAGCGAGGAACTGCGCATCGCGTTGATGCCGAGCACCGTGAGGATGGCCAAGAAAATCATGGATACGACGAGGGCAAATCCCTCTTGCGGGTATTTCGGCTTCACAACATCTGTCCGGTAAATTGCTTCATCGTCTGGACTAGCGGTTTCTCACTGCGATGGTCGTCGAGTAGAGGTTTCGGCGAAAGCGCGGCACGTCGGCGCCCTCCGAACGGACCGTGACCGTCTGGCCAAGCAGGTCGTAGGTGATCGCGGCGTCGGCGTTCGAGTGATCGAATCCGCTGGCTTCGCTTTCCCCTCCATACTCGCGATTGGACCGCAGCAGCAGCGCGATCTTGGCGCTGACGACATTTCGCCACGTCACCACGGCGTCGGCAGTGACATATGAATTGGGCGTGCCATCCGCGTCGGTATCCTCGCCGTAGAGGATCTGCATGTTCTCGACGCCCTCGATCAACTCCTCGGACCGGATGGAGCCGGTATCCGTCACGTACTGGCGATACAGGGCGACCGGCGCATTGGCATCCGTATCGTCCGGATCGCGCTTGCGGACAAAGTAGCGCGCTGCGTTGTACGTCATGACCGTCGCGAAGGGGTTGTAGCCGGCACCGAGGCTGCCGCCGAGCGATCCGCTGGTATTTCCGGGCGAATACTCGCCGCCGGAAGCGTGGGAGAGGTTGTTGTTGCCATCGGCGCCGGAAATCTGGAAGACGTCCGCCTTGTCACAATCGCTCACCACGGCGACCTGTCCGGCGGAGAAATCGTAGTTGCCGGCAGAGTCCGGACCCGCGGCGGGAATGGCGGTGTCAGGGGTGGAAGTCCCGTCCAGCGCGGCGGACTCGGTCGGATTGCCGAAGCGCACGGTGATCGCATCGGTGCCCGGAAGGATGTTCAGTGTATCGACGCTGGTGCCGGACGGCTGCCACGCCGATGAGCCGCCGTTGCCCTCGAATCCTTCAATCGGATTAGCGGTGTCGTGCAGGGAGCCGGCGGCGAAGTTCAGGTTGTTGGTCACGTTCTGGAGATTGTCGAGACACCCGAAGTAACCGGCCATCCGAACGTCGCGCGAGAGGAATTCCACGCTAAAGCGGGCATTCTCGTTGACTCGCGCGTGATCGATCTGGATGTTGTAGGCGGAAGTGCTGGTGACCACGATGGCGATCAGGGCGCCGACGATGAAAATGCCGATTACCATGCTGACCATCAATTCCACCAGCGTGAAGCCGGCGTTTCGCATCGAGCGAGTGAAGCGACGCTGGTGATGCCTGGTCATTGCATGAGACTCCACCGCTGCACCAACAGGCAGGACGCCTCGGAAGGTTTCGAGCTCGACGGATACCAATTGATGCTGGAGTCGTTCGACCACAGACGGTTGTTGTTCTCACACTCCGTCTTGCTCAATCCGTCGCCGCCGGTATCGTAGGTGTCGGCGAATCGATCAAGCCACGCGATCGTGATCTGGTACATGTTGCCGTTGGTCGAAATAGCGCCGGCGCCGGTTGGGAGACGGTCGCGAATCTGGAGAAAGAAACAGTTGACGTCGTTCGCCACGCTCGCGGTCGTCGAAGTGCAGGTGATTGCGCCCGTTGGTGTCGTGGTGTAGCCGGCAGTGTCGCCGGAAACCGCCGGTATGCCGGTCGCGCGAATTCGGTCCATCAATTCCGTGGCTATCATGGTCGCCTGGGTGCGCGCGCCGGAGTCCTGCCCGTAGCGTTGACCCCAGGACTGCATGTAGGCGAGCGTGAGCAGGCCAAACGAAACGATGAGCAGCGTCGCGATGGACTCGATCAGTCCGAATCCTTGCTGCTCGTGCAGTGAGTCGACCTGCTCTCGCCGGTACATCGTTTCGACTCCTAGGCCCCGGGCTCGTCGCATTCGCCGGAGTCGCGCAGTTCCACGCAAACCTGGCCGAGGATCGATACGACGAGCAGGCTCTTCTTCTCGCTGCTGGGTATCGAAACCGAGAAGCGTATCGGCCAATTGTTGGTCGTCGAGAACGCGCGACCGTTCGGCTGGAAGGTAAACACGGCAGGTCCGGCGGCGCCGCCTTCCTCGGTGACCGTCCAGGTTGCTTCGTTCGCCTTTCCGCGGGCGAACACGGGCTCCGGTGACGCAGTGGTGACGTTGGAATTGGCAGGTGTGCAGGCTACGGAATCGGAGGCGTCGTCAATGACGCCGTCACCGTCGCAGTCCTCGAATACGGCCCATCCTGTTTTCCAGTGATCCGGGTTGTTGGAGCATGCATTGCCGTTCAGCGCGCATACGCGCACGTTCACGCCGTTGGTGACGGCCATCGTGCGGGCACTCAGGAATCCACTTGCGAGGTCTTCGAGACCTTGGCGCGCGTTGGCGGACTCTACGAACTGCTGGAATGCGGGATAGGCGAGACCCGCAAGGATTCCGCCGATGACCAGAGTGATGACGAGCTCGATCAGGGTCAGGCCGCGGTCCTTGGTGCGGGCTGAAATCGAAGTTGGCGTGTTCAGCCCGTCGGCACCGAATTCGGCGCGGTCTTTTGCTACGGCGACAGGATCGTGCGTCGACTCCGGGCCCTTCATCAGAACGGTACCTTCCTTGCGAGCAGGGTGGCCACCTGGAAGCAGTTCGAACCGCATCCGGTGCCGATCAACGGCCAATTTCACTCGATGGATCGGATCCCCGCCCGATTTGCAGGGGAAGCGTTTCGATTACCACGACACCCCCGGGTATTATCGCAATTACAGGAAATCCGGGAACTCTTTAAATAGCTATCGGCGCACCCGCAGATTTCTTTAGTGAATTTTGCAACAGTTTCGATCAAAAGGTCAATAAAACACTCATTTCGTTCCGTTTTCCGGTCAGACGGGCAAGCGGACGCGCCATCGGGCCGACGCGCCCGCGAAGCTCCGGCGTGTAGCGTTTTACATCAGCCCCATCTCCAGGTCCGTATAGATGGCGTCCAGCCCGGCCTGGGCACACGCCTCGTCGGTTTCTCCGGACGGCGCCCCGCTCACGCCGATGCCGCCGAGTATGGTGCTTGCCGCGGCGATCGGCAGCCCGCCGGCGGACAGGATCAGGCCCGGCAGCTTGCCCGGCGAGAAGGGCGACGTGAACCGGTCTTCCAGTGCCGATGTCGCCGTGTTGAAGTTCAACGCGGCGTAGGCTTTTTGCCGGCTGATCTCGGCGGTTATCGGCATCGCCAGCGTATCGCGCAAAACGACCTGGGGATGCCCGCCACGGTCGATGATGGTCACGGCGATATTCAGGCCCTGCTGCCGGCACGCTTCCAACGCGGCCTGCGCGGCGGTCAGGGCAAGGTTCGCGTGCAGGCGCATGATGGGCAGCGCCACGGGATCCTCGGCGCGCGCCGCGCTGCCGAGCAGGGTGACGGCAGCCAGCAGGGCGGACAGCATCTTTTTCATGGTCGTACCTCCGGTTGGCAAAGTGTTCATGTTAGGTGCGCGAGATCGCCGGATTCAAGTCAACGTGGCCGAACGCGGCATGAATTTTCTTGTGCATGCCGCGATTGGCATTTGGCGACTATCGACCGACGATCCTTCCGAGTATCTCGAGAAACCGCTCGCGGTCGGTCTGGTCGTTGTAAAGATGTGGCGTCACGCGCACACTGTCACCGCGTACGCTGACGAATATCCCGTGCGCGGCAAAGGTGTCCAGGGCATCCGGCGGCAGACCGCCGGGAAAGCGAATGCCGAGAAAATGCCCGGCGCGCTCGGGCATCGAGGAAACCGCGAGACCCATTTCGCGGGCGGCGCGTTCGATGTCCGTGGTATAACCGGCCAGCTCGGCCTGGATGAACTCGGGCGTCCATTCGAGCAGCAGCTCCAGGGCCGCGGCGGCTGCCGGCAGGAGGGCGAAATTGGCGCGCTCGCCGACATCATAGCGGCGCGCGCCGGGTTGGTAGTCGTGCTCGTAGTTGACCAGGGCGGCGAAGTCCTCGGCGCGCGCCCGCGTGATCCACGAATAATCCAGCGGTTCTCCCGACTGCATGTCCTCGCGGGCGTAGACAAAGGCGATGCTGTAAGGACCGAGCAGCCACTTGTAGGCGGCGCAAACGAGAAAGGCGGGTTGCAGGACCGCCACGTCGAGCGGCAGGGCGCCCAATGACTGTGACACGTCCAGAACCAGGGCGACGTCGTGGTGGCGGCACGCTTGCGCGATGGTTTCGAGATCGAGCAGCGAACCGTCGGTCCAGTGGCAATGCGGCAGCGCGGCGACATGGATCCGGCCGCTGTCGACGGCCTCGATGACACGCTCGGTCCAGCCGCCGTCAGGGGCGCGCGGAACGACCTCGACGTCACCGTTGCATCGACGCGCGAGTTCGCGCCAGGGATAGACGTTGGAGGGAAACTGTTCGGCGAGGAGCAGAATACGCCCGCCGGTGGGAAACGGTACATTGTGGCTGGACTGCGTGATGCCGTAGGAAACCGACGGGACGATCGCCACGTCATCGGCTCGCGCATTGATCAGCGACGCGAAGCGGGCCCTGCACTTTTCGGACTCGTCGAAGAAGTGCGCCGGCGTAATCTCCCACGGCCGCGCCTTGCGAGCCAGGCCGCGCTCTCCCGCCGCCAGCACGGGTCGGGCGAGGGGCGACATGTAGGCGCAGTTCAGGTAGCTGACGTCGTCGGGAATATCGAACAGTTCGCGCATGGACGGAGCAGGCGACAGGCCGCTTGAATATCAGCGGCGAGGTTATCACACGGCTCTCCGCTGCCGGCACCGAACGATAACGCGCCGGAGGCCAATTCGTACGCAGAAAATTCGGGCCGGGGGCGGCGCAGGCGCACTGACGCGCCGACGAGGCGCGGTTATACTCGCGATCCTGTCAAACGCCCGGTCCTGCCAACGGAGAGAAGCTTCATGACCCACGCCACCCGCGAGATGTTCGATCAGTACATGGCTCCCAACTACGCGCCCGCGAAGATCATCCCGGTGCGCGGCGAGGGCTCGCGCGTGTGGGACCAGGACGGGCGATGTTACATCGATTTCGCCGGAGGCATCGCGGTGACTGCGCTGGGTCATGCTCACCCGCAAGTCGTGGACGCGCTGAAACGGCAGGCCGACTCGTTGTGGCACCTGAGCAACGTATTCACCAACGAACCCGCCCTCGAACTGGCGAAGATGATGTGCGAGGCGACTTTCGCCGAGCGCGCCTACTTCGCCAATTCCGGTGGAGAGGTCAACGAGGCGGCTTTCAAGCTGGCGCGACGCTACGCCTACGACCACCACGGTCCCGAGAAGAACGAGATCATCTCGTTCGACGGATCGTTCCATGGTCGCACACTGTTCACGGTCAGCGTGGGCGGCCAGCCGAAGTACACCGAGGGTTTCGGGCCCCTGCCCGGCGGAATCACCCACCTGCCGCTGAACGACATCGACGCATTGCGCGCGGCGGTATCGTCCCGTACGTGCGCGGTTATCGTCGAACCGATCCAGGGCGAGGGTGGCATACGAAGCTGCACGAGGGAGTTTCTGGAGGCCGCACGTGCGGTCTGCGACGAGAAAAATGCGCTGTTGGTGTTTGACGAGGTGCAGTGCGGCATGGGCCGAACCGGATCCTTGTTCGCCTACCAGCACTACGGCGTGACGCCCGATATCCTGACCAGCGCAAAGGCGCTGGGATGCGGCTTTCCCGTGGGAGCGATGCTCACCCGCGCGGACATCGCCGCGAGCCTGGCAGTAGGTACGCACGGCAGCACCTACGGCGGCAACCCGCTGGCTTGCGCCGTGGCCGGGACGGTGTTCTCCATCATCAACACGCCACAGGTGCTCGACGGCGTCGCCTCGCGCCGCAGGCTGATCGAGGACGGACTGCAGGCGATCAACGCCCGTTACCCGATGTTTTCCGAGGTTCGCGGTGAAGGCCTGCTGATCGGGTGGGTACTTTCCGACGCCTACAAGGGCCGCGCCCGGGAGGTGCTCAACGCGGCACTCGCCGAGGGCTTGTTCGTGCTGGTGGCCGGCGCGGACGTGGTGCGCATCGCGCCGTCCCTGATCGTGCCCGAGTCGGATATCGCCGAGGGGCTGGAAAGCCTGGAGCGCGCCGTTGCGTCCGTTTACGCGGCTGCCTGACGCCGGCCGGGGCGGGATGGTCTGCGAATCATTGATTTGCGTCAAAAGGAGTCGATCCCGGCTGTCATAAGATCCCGTCATCGATTGTTGGCGAGGTGCGGGATCCATGAGTCTACTTTCCCTCGAGCAAGTCGTCGCGGATTCGCGGCTGGGCGACAGCTCACTGTTCGATGCATGCGACGAGCGACAGATCGCCAAATTGTTCCGCTCGGCAAGGACTCTCCGGTATGGGCGGGGCAAGCTCGTCTACGAGCAGGGCGCCGAGGCCCGTGATGCGTACTGGTTGCTCGGTGGCGGAATAAAGCTCAATTACGACGCCGGCAACGCTCGCATCAAGGTAATGCAGTTGGTCTATCCCAGGGCGCTGTTTGGTCTCGACGACTTGCTGGTGGACCGGCACCATCATTTCGGCGCCGTTACCTTTACGCCCAGTGAAATACTGGTCGTCGACGGCGACAGTCTCGTTGACGTGATGAAGGCCAATGCGCGTTTCGCCGTCGCGCTGCTGCGCTACCTTGGCGGACAATACCGGGAGAACGCCGACTGGTGGGGTCGCGTCAACCAGTTGGGGGCCCGCGAAAAGGTTGCCGCCTACCTGTTGGCCGAAACCGACGACCGCGCCGGCGAAGACGCGGTTCGTGCCAGTCCGACCCGTCGCGACATCGCCAGTTTGCTCGGCATCACGCCCGAGACACTATCCCGGGAACTGGCATATTTCCGCGAGCGCGACTGGGTACGTTTCGAACGCAGCGGCGCGTTACGCGTCCGCCAGGCCGATTCGTTGCGCGCCATCGTGCAACCCTAGAGACGCGTTGACGGCGGTCGCGCCGAAGCCGCTGCACGCCAAACACCGGGTTTTCAGTCCGCGCGGCAGGCGAGGGAAGGTTTTCGTGACTACTCCCTACTAGGGCACGCGACGCGAGATCACCACTTCGAGCGCGTCGCCGACGTTTGTCGGCACATCTTCCTGCATGCCCTCGAGATCGCCACTGGACGCCACCGGCTGGCCGGTCTTCGACACGCGCGCCACGACGTTCACGCGATCGAAGGCGGACAGTTTCATCGACGGCACCATCGACTGTGAATCGTCAAGCGTAACCTCGAAGGGCAGGTCGGCCACTCGCCGGCGCGCGGCTGCCAGGGGCATCGGTGGGCCGTCGACGGCACGAGCGAAGACGAACACCGTGTCGGACGGCGAAGTCGCGCCGGATAGTTGCTCGGACAACGAAACCCGCACGGTCAATGCCGCGCCACCGGCGGCGTTTTTCGCGGTCGCTTCGGTCGTCGCGGTCATGCCGGAAGCGGCCGAGGCCGCGTCGAGGTCGGGCACCTCGAGCGCCACGCTGGCGGCGCGGGCCTCGGACACCAGGTCGCGCATCAGGTTGACCAGTTCGGTGCGGGACTGGGGATCGCCGTCGAGTTGGGGCAACAGGCGGTTCCAGTGCCGCATCGCGAGCTCGAACTCTCCGCGCCGGGCCGCCGCCATTCCGGAAAGCCACAGGCCCTGGGGCTGGTCGGGGTTGATGCGCAGCGCCTTGTCGAGAAGCTCGGTCGGCTTGCCCGCGAGTACGCCACCGGCCTTCATCGCCAGGGCGTCGGCGTACTGGACGAGAATGTCCGGTTCGTTCGGTGTCAACGCGTCCAGGCGCTCGAAGGCGAGGGCGGCGTCATCGTAGCGTCCGAGCTGCATCGACGAGCGGGCGAGTATGCTCCACCCCCTCGCATCGTCGGGATTCTCTGCCAGGCGTACCTTGAGCTGGTCCATCATCACGTCAACGGACCGGTTCGCCTGTTCGCCAGCCGCCACCTGCGCCGTCAGCCGGGCGGACATGCCGATGGCGCCCGGTTCGCCGACCACCAGGTATAGACCTCCCGCCGCCACCGGCAGGGCGAAGGCGATCGCCACGGGCAGCGCAATCGCGCCAGGCGTTATCGCCGCGCCGTCGGCGTGGACCCGTTCTCGTGCCCGCTCGAGCTGGGCCAGGTCCTGCGCCAACGCCTGCTCGAGCTCGGTACGACTGGCCTCGTAGTCGTCCTCGCTGATCTCTCCGTCGGCGCGCGCCTTGTCGAGCTCCGCTAGCCGATAACGGGCGATCTCGACGTCCTGGGACTGTTGGTCGACGCTGCGATTAGCCGGCGTCTTCACCATGGCCGGTACGAGCAGCAGCAGCACGAGGGCGGACATCACCGCCGCGATCAGCCAGAAAGTGAGCATCATGCGTCCCGGTTCCCGAGCAGGCTGCGGGCCTTTTCCATGTCAGCCGCGTCGACGTCGGGCGCCGCGGTGTCGCGGCGCCGGCGTACGAGACTGTAGAACACGGCGGCGCCGATGCCGGCAAGCAGGGCGGGAGCCAGCCAGAGCAGCATCGTATGTATGTTGAAGGGCGGCTCGTACAAGACGAACTCGCCATAGCGCGCCACCATGAAGTCGGTAATCTCCTCGTCGGACTTCCCGGCCGTGATCATCTCGTAGGTCTTGTCGCGCAGGTCGCGTGCGAGTTCCGCGTTGCTGTCGGCAAGATTCTGGTTCTGGCACACCAGGCAGCGCAGCTTGTCGATCAGGTCGTGGTAACGCGCCTCGGTGAGCGGATCGTCGAATTCGCGGCTCTCGATCGCGGCCAGGGCCAGAGACGGAACGAGAATAAGTGCCCAGAGCGCGGCGCGCATCATGAGCCGGATTCCAGCCGCGCCACCAGCGGCTCGATGGTATCGCGCATGACCAGCGCGTCGACCGGTCCGATGTGCTTGTAACGGACCATGCCCTCCTTGTCGATTACGAAGGTCTCCGGCACGCCGTACACGCCCCACTCGATGCCGGTGTCTCCTTCACGATCCACGGCGATCACGCTGTATGGATTGCCGAGTTCGGCGAGCCAGTTCCTGGCATCGGCGTCGGCGTCCTTGTAGTTCAACCCGACCAGCGTTACGTTCGACCGCCGCGAAAAGTCGTTGAGCAGGCCGTGCTCGCGGCGGCACTCCAGGCACCAGGATGCCCAGACGTTGAGAATCCATACCTTGCCCTTGAGCGACGCCCCGGTCACGCGCGCACCGCCGTCGAACAACTGCGGCAGATCGAGTGCGGGCGCCGGCTTGTCGATGAACGGCGAGGGGACTTCCCGAGGGTTGAGTTTCAGTCCGACCGCGAGAACCGCGGCCAATAGCAGGAATATGCCCAGCGGCAGCAAGTAGCGGGTCATGAGCGCGCGACCCGGGCCGTGTTGGCGGATTCCTTCAGCGCCAGCCGTTCACCGCGGTAGCGCTTGTCTGCCGCGCCAAGCAAACCGCCCGCCGCCATGAACAGGCATCCCAGCCAGATCAGGCGGATGTAGGGCTTATAGTAGATGCGAACCGCCCAGGCATCGCCACCCAGCGGTTCACCGAGGGATACGTAGAGGTCGCGGGTAAGGCCGGGATCGATGGCCGCTTCGGTCATCGGCTGCGCGCCGTTGCCGTAGGCGCGTTTCTCCGGTCGCAGGATCAGCGACCGGCCGCTTTCCATGTTCACTTCCACGCGTCCGACCTGGGCCGCGTAATTGGGGCCGTCGTACCCTTCGACGCCCTGGAAGGTGAAGGTATTGTCGCCAACGACGAAGGTGTCGCCAGGCGCCATGGAAATATCCTTTTCCACCTCGTAGGCACTCACCATGGTGACGCCCATGACGAAAATCCCGATGCCGACGTGGGCCGTGACCATGCCGATAAATCCGCTTGGCGCGCTGCGCAGCAGACGTGGCCGCCACGCGCGCCCCATGCGTTCGTAGAGGGCGACCGCGTTGCTGGAGATTACCCAGAAACCCACCGTCATGCCCAGGGCGGCGCCGATCGACCATGCGCCGGGCACGGTCAACGGCGATGCGAACCCGGCAACCACGCTCGCAGCGAGCGCGATCAGAAGCGGACGGCCAACGCGTTCGATGCGGTCGCGCTTGAATCTCAGCAGGGCGCCGATTCCGGCCAGTACCGCCGCCGGGATCATTAGGGGCAGGAAGATCTTGTTGAAGTACGGCGGGCCGACCGAGTACTTGCCCAGTCCGAGGGCATCCATGATCAATGGGAACAGCGTGCCGAGAAGGATACAGGTGGCGGCGATGACCAGAAGTATGTTGTTGACGAGAATGCCGCTTTCGCGGGATACGGTGTCGAACTGCCCGGTGCCGCGCAGCGAAGGTGCCCGCCAGGCGTAGAGCAGCAGCGACCCTCCGACGACGATGACGAGGAAGGCGAGGATGAACAGGCCGCGCGACGGATCCGAGGCAAAGGCGTGCACGGAGGTCAGCACGCCGGAACGGACCAGGAAC
>JAUIEZ010000138.1 GCA_030429665.1 Gammaproteobacteria bacterium
CCAAAAAACTCGCTCTCCATCAGTTCGCCTGGAATGGCGCCGCAGTTTACCGGCACCCACGGACCGTCCTTTCGGCCGCTCGAACGATGGATCAAGCGGGCGACGAGTTCCTTGCCGGTACCGGTGTTTCCGCGGATGTAAACGGGGGACTGGCTGCGGGCGACCTTGCGGACCATCTCCCGTAACTGTTGGATGGGAGGTGAATCGCCGAGCAAGTCCGCTTCGATCTCCTTGGGGACCGTTTCGGAAATTCGTTCGCGGGTTTGAAGCGCCGCATCGACGATGCGTCTCAGTTCATCCAGCTTGACCGGTTTGGCGATGAAGTCGAACGCGCCGGCCTTCAATGCGCCAACCGCCGTCTCCACGTTGCCGTAGGCGGTGATGACGGCCACAGGAAGATTCGGATACTCCTTTTGTATCTTCTTGACGAGGTCGATGCCGTTGCCGTCGGGCAGGCGCATGTCCGTTAGGCACACGTCGAACGGCTGGCTGTCGAGCAACTGCTTCGCCTTCGACAGCGTGCCGGCTTCCATGCACTTGATCTCCATTCGGCCGAGAGTGATGGAGATCAGGCTGCGGATATCGGGTTCGTCGTCAATGACCAGTGCCAGCTTTGGCATGGATATTGGGCCTGTTGTGAAACGTTATCCTGAAGACCGTGTCGGGGCGGTCTGCCTCAAAGCTCAAGTGCGCGTGATTAGCTTCGCACAGTTCCCGCGAGAGGTACAAACCGAGGCCCGTGCCTCGCGCGCGCGTGGTGAAGAAGGGCTCGAACAATTGGCGCCGGTTGCGTCCGGGGATGCCCGGGCCGTAGTCGATGACTTCGATCATGGGGAATTGTTGCGCCGGTTCCCATCCGCATGCCAGCGTGACGAGCTCTCCTTGTTCGCGGGTGGCATGGGCGAGGGCGTTGTCGCACAGGTTCGTCAGCACCTGGGTGAGGTGGCCCGGGTCGGCGTAAATTCGCGCGGAATGTCCGCGAACCGTGATCGCGTCTTCTGGGAGTCCGCGTTCGGCGCTGAAATGCCGGACGAATCGTTCCAGCCACGACCTCGGGTCGAGTGATTCAGGGTTGCCGGCGTCGCCGCGGCTGACCACCAGTATCGACGAAATGATGCGCTCGATGCGTTCGCTCTGCTTGCGGATGATGGCGGCTATGCCGGCGTCCTCGTCCGTCAAGTCTTGCGATTCGCTGAGCAGTTGCGCGGACTGGTACACGGCGCTCAACGGGTTCCTGATCTCGTGTGCGATGGCGGCGGCGAGCCGTCCCAGGGCGGCGAGGCGCACCTGGCGGGCCTGTTCGCGCTCGCGCGAGACGTCCTCGAGGAACACCAGCCGGCCACCGCCGAAGGTTTCGGTAGACACCTGCACCGGGTTGCCTTCGAACTCGAACTCGTCGAGCGGTTGGATGTCGTCGCTTCGAGCCCCGGCGATGCATTCATGAAGCGGGGCGGAGACCTCCGAGAGGTTTCGACCTTCCGGATTGCCTTCGAAATGCAGCAATGTGCGGGCACGGCCGTTGCAGACGAGAATGCGCTCCCCGTCGTCGATGGCGAGCGCGCCGGTCGGGATCAGTTCCACGATCTCGCGGTTGAGGGCGTTTAGGTCGGCAAGCGCCGATTCGCGCCTCGAGACGATCTGCTCGCTGATGCGGATACGCTGGGCGAGTCGAGACACCAGTATCGCCGTGGTGAACAGGCCGACGCCGAGGAAGCCCGGCGATTGTAAAACGCCGATGTTCTCGAGGCCGGCGGCGAAACCGAGCAGCGTTTCCCCCAGGGCCAGTATCGTGCCGAGCGCCGCGTAGGCGATGGCCGCGCGGCGATGCTCCATGAGGCTGGCCGCGGCCACGCTGACGATCATCAGGAACCCGAACCCGCTCTGGATGCCGTCGCTGGCATGAATGAGCACGGTGAGCAACAGCAGGTCCGCGATGGTATGCAGGTGGACCTGCACGTGAAACGGCGGTTTCGCCAGGTTGATCGTAAAGAAGTAAAGGCCCGACAACACGATCATCGCGGCCGCGGCGAACAGGAACAGGTCGGGAAATCGGTGCGGACCGCCGGTGGAGGCGCCGCCGCTGAGAGCGAGCACCAGCAGGATGCACGAGAGCACGAGGCGGTAGATATTGAAGTAGAACAGCGAACGCCACAGCGTGGAACTCGCCGACGATTCGACGCGGGTCGGTATTGAATGGATGTCAGCGGTGGCTGCCACGTGTTCGCCCGATAGTTGCGTCGTTATTCGTTGGATGATTCCCGCGTCGGCGCTCGCGCCTGGATCCGGCCGTTCGGCCCGGGCTCAGGCCCGCGCGCAGACCCAGGCCTGGACCTCGTAGTCGCCGTGACGCTTCAGCGCGGCGGCGAGGGCGTCCATGGTGGCGCCGCTGGTCATGACGTCGTCGACCAGCGCGATGCGGCGCACCCGGGGCGGCCGCACCACGTCGAAACATTCGCGGACGTTGCGACGACGTTCGGACAGTGACAGCGTTTGCTGTGCCGCCGTGTGCCGGGCGCGCCGAACCGCGCCGGTCGACAGCGGGATTTTCAGCCGCTTCGCCGTCACCCTGGCGATTTCGATGGATTGGTTGAAACCACGCTTCATTATTCTACGCGTGTGCAGCGGCACGGGCATCAAGATGTCGGGCCGCCCGCGTCCGCGCGCCGCCACGCAATCCGCCAACAACAGCCCCAGCGGGCGCGCGGCGCTCACGTCGCCGGCGTATTTCAATGTACAGATGATCGACGATACCGGCTCGGCGTAACGAAAAGCGGCGATCGTTTGGTCGAACGCCGGCGGCTTGCCCTGGCAGCGGCCGCAAACGCGCCCGTCCGTTTCGGGCAGGCCACAGCGGGGGCAGGGGTGCGTCACCCTCGGCAGGCGACGAATGCAGCTCAGGCATACAGGGCGACCCGGATCGGATCGTTGCCGGCAAACGCGGCAGTAGTCTGGGGCGATGCACTGCAGTGTAAATTCAAGGCAGTTGTAAAGAATTTTCATTGTTCATCCTTGACTATTGTGGGTCCGAGGGTACACTCCTTGTGCCTCGAGCAAGACGCCTCCTGGCGGGTGCGACCGGAAGTCGACGATGATCGCCGGCCCGGCGACCCCCGGGAATCTCGCGACAGTCGAGCCAAATAACTCCAACCGAATACCGGATCCGTATACGTGAAGCCCGTGAACGCCGAAACGACTACCGAACCTTCCCAGGCCTGGTCCCTCGAAGCCGCCCAGGCGTTGTTCGAACTGCCGCTGCCCGAACTCGTTTACCAGGCGCAAACCACTCACCGCGCCCATTTCGATCCGACCGATGTACAGCTTAGCACGTTGCTCAATATCAAGACCGGCGCCTGCCCCGAGGATTGCGGCTACTGCTCGCAGAGCGCGCGATACAGGACGGGCCTGAAGGCCGAGCCGCTGATGGACATCGAGTCGGTGCTCGAAGCCGCCGAGCGCGCCCGCGACGCAGGCGCGAGCCGTTTTTGCATGGGCGCAGCGTGGCGCAATCCGAAGGGCAAGGACCTGGAGCGCGTGACCGAGATGATTCGCGGCGTGAAGGCGCTCGGACTGGAGACCTGTGCGACGCTCGGCATGTTGACGGACGAGCAGGCCGGCGCGCTGAAGGAAGCCGGTCTCGACTACTACAACCACAACATCGATACCTCGAAGGAGTACTACCCGGAGGTGATCACCACGCGCACCTTCGAAGATCGGCTCGATACCCTGGCACGGGTGCGCGAGGCGGGTATCTCGGTGTGCTGCGGCGGCATCGTGGGAATGGGCGAGAGTCGTGACGATCGCCTGGGCATGCTGGTTACCCTGGCCAATCTTCAGCCGCACCCGGAAAGCGTGCCCATCAACCAATTGGTACCGTCCGACGGGACGCCTCTCGCGTCCTGCGAACCGCTCGACCCGCTCGACCTCGTTCGCCTCATCGCCGTGGCGCGCATCATGATGCCCACCGCGCGCGTGCGGTTGTCGGCGGGCCGGCATGCGATGGACGACGCGACCCAGGCGTTGTGTTTCCTGGCCGGCGCCAACTCGATCTTTTACGGCGAGCGTCTGCTGACCACGGACAACGCCGACATGGTCGCGGACCAGGCCCTGTTCAAACGACTCGGCCTGCACGGCACTCCGTCGGGGGCAGGCGACGCAAGCGCCTGATGAGCTTCAAGGCGCGTCTCGAGCGCCGGATAGCGCGCCAGGTCGACGCCGCGCTATTTCGCCGGCGCATCGAGCTGACCTCGGGGCAGCGGCCGGACGTGACCACGGCCGATGGCGATTTCGTCAATTTCTGCTCCAACGACTACCTCGGCCTCGCCGGCCACCCCGCCGTGGTCGAGGCCATGTCGGACGCGGCATCGCGTCACGGCGCCGGCGCCGGCGCGTCGCACCTCGTCACCGGTCACATGCGCGCCCACCACGAACTCGAGGCCCGACTCGCGAGCTGGTGCGGCGCCGAGCGCGCCCTGCTTTTCGGCAGCGGCTACCTGGCGAACCTGGCGCTGGTGACCACGCTGGCCGGGCGCGGCACGCGGCTGGTGGCCGATCGGCTGAACCACGCCTCGCTGGTCGATGCCGGAATCCTGAGCCGCGCCACCGTGCGCCGTTACGCCCATGCCGATGCCGGCGATGCCGCCCGCCGCCTGCAAGGCGGGGGTGACGACGCGCTTATCGTCACCGACAGCGTGTTCAGCATGGACGGCGACGTTGCGCCGCTCGAAGCCCTCGACGCGCTCGCCGGACAATACGGCGCCGCGCTCGTGGTGGACGACGCGCACGGTTTCGGCGTATTGGGCGAGGGTCGCGGCGCGTTGCTCGAATTCGGCCTGTCCGACCATGCCGTGCTGATGGGCACGCTGGGCAAGGCGCTGGGAGTCTACGGCGCCTTCGTCGCGGGACCGTCGGTGGTGATCGAGTCGCTTATCCAGTTTGCGCGGCCCTACATCTACACCACCGCGCTGCCGCCGGCGGTCGCCGCGGCCTGCGGGGCCGCGTTGGAACTCGTCCGTACCGACGTCGATCGGCGCCGGCGGTTGTTCGACAACATCGCCCGCTTTCGGCGCGGCGCGAAGGCGGCCGGGATCGAAGTCGTGCCGTCCGAAACCGCCATTCAGCCCGTGCTGTTGGGTGACTCGCGCGCCGCGCTCGAGGCGTCCCGGCGCCTCAAGGACGCCGGGTTCCTGGTGACGGCCATCCGTCCGCCCACGGTGCCGAAAGGCACCGCCCGCTTGCGCATCACCTTGAGTGCCGCTCACGAGCCGGCCCATGTCGATGGATTGCTGAGGGCGTTACCCGGCGCCATCGAAGCGGCCCGCCTGGCGGCGTGAGCATGGCGCAAACCGACCTCGTCCTGATCCACGGCTGGGCGAGCCACCCGGGTGTGTTCGCGCCCGTCGAGGCGGCACTGGCGACGCGCTACCGGGTGCATCGCGCGGTCATGCCGGGTTATGGCGACGGCGTGCGCGACATCCCCGGCGACGTCGACGGGTTGGCCGAGCGCCTGCGCCGGCAGACGCCGGCCGGTGCGGTGTGGCTGGCGTGGTCCACCGGCGCGCTGCCGGGCTTGGCGCTGGCCGCCGGCGCGGCGCCCCACGTCGGTCGACTGAACCTCGTCGCCCCGGTGATCCGCTTCGAGCGCGACGCCGGCTGGCCCCACGGCGCGAAGCCCGGCGTGCTCGACGCCTTTCGCGCCGCGCTCGAGCAACGCCCGGAATCACTGCTTCGGCGTTTCACCCGCATGGTATTGTTCCCGGACGCCGACCCGGGCCGCGCGCGCTCGCTTCTCGACGGCGTCCGCGCCGCGCGAATCGACACCCGCGCGCTGACCGCGGGGCTGGACCTGCTCGCCGGCGCCGACCTGCGTACGCGGCTCGCCGACGTCTCGGTACCCACGACGATATTCCACGGTGGACGTGACGCCGTGGTCTCCTGCGCCTCGTCGGAATTCGCCGTCGAGGCGCTGCCCGACGCGCGCTTGCGCCGAATCGACGACGCCGGCCACGCGCCGTTCATTACCCACTCGAATCTATTCCTCGACGAATTCCTGGATCATGGCCGACACTGACGCCTTGCTCGACCGCCGGCGCGTGCGGCGGGCCTTCAACGCTTCCGCGTCCGGTTACGACGACGCGGCGGTTCTGCAGCGCCACGTCGCGGACGAACTCGATGCGCGCATCGCCGACCTCGGTATCGAGCCCGCGCGCGTCCTCGACGTCGGCAGCGGCACCGGACTGCTGACGCGCCGCCTGCTCGCCCGGTTCCCGGATGCACAGGTCCATGCCCTGGACTTCGCGCCTGCCATGGCGTCGCGCACCGCGTCCATCAATCCCGGCCGCACGGTGTGCGCCGACGCCGAGCGCCTGCCGCTGGCACCGGCCAGCATCGACCTCGTGGTATCCAGCCTCACGCTGAACTGGTGCGATTTCTCGCGCGTGTTCGAGGCGGTGGGCCAGGTGCTCGCGCCGGGCGGGTTGTGGCTGTTCAGCACGGTCGGGCCCGACACGCTCATGGAATTGCGCGCGGCGTGGCGCGCCGTCGACAGCGGCGCCCGGGTGCACGATTTCGTCGACATGCACGACCTCGGCGACGCGCTGCTGGCTCAGGGGTTCACCAATCCCGTGCTGGACGTGGACCGTGTCAACATCGCCTATGCCGACGTCGCCACGCTGTTGCGCGACCTCAAGACCCTGGGCGTGGTCAACGCGCGCAGCGAACGGCCCCGCGGGTTGCTCGGCCGGCGTCGCCTTGCCGCCCTGGCCGATGCCTACGAGCGCTTCCGGGACGAATCCGGCGAGTTGCCGTCGACGTGGGAGGTCGTCTACGCCCACGCCTGGGCGCCCGACCCGGCGTCGGCGTCGGTCCGCGTCGAGTTCGACGCCGGGCGTGCCCGGGGCGGCGGGGCGTGAGCGGATTCTTCGTTACCGGCACCGACACGGAGATCGGCAAGACCGTTGTCGCCGCGGCGCTGCTGCGCTACCTCGGGGAGGCGGGCGCGCGCTGTGTCGGCATGAAGCCGGTGGCGAGCGGGGCGGAATCGACCAGCGGCGGATTGCGCAATGACGACGCGTTGGCCCTGCGCGATGCCGGCGTTGTCCGCGCCGACTACGAAACCGTCAATCCCTATGTCTTCGCCGAAGCCACGGCGCCGCATCTCGCGGCGTCGGAACAGGGCGTGACCATCGAGCCCGCGCGCATACGGCGTGCCTACGATCGCCTGCGTCGGCAGGCCGATCACGTCGTCGTGGAGGGCGTGGGCGGTTGGCTGGTGCCGCTGGCGCCGGATTACGACGTCGAGGCTCTCGCGCGCGACGTCGCGTTGCCGGTGGTCCTGGTGGTGGGATTGCGTCTCGGTTGCATCAATCACGCACTGCTGACCGAGCGCGCCATACTGGCCAGCGGCTGCCGCATGGCCGGCTGGATCGCCAACCACTTATCGACGGACTTTCCGCGCGAGGCGCAAAACGTCGACACCTTGCGCTCCGCCATGCACACGCCGCTGCTTGCGCGCATGCCGTGGCACGATTCGTCGGTCGGCGCGGGGCGCCTGGCCGACGTCGACGAACCCGCGCTTCTATCCGCC
The DNA here is from genome assembly GCA_030429665.1 of Gammaproteobacteria bacterium. Lineage (GTDB taxonomy): Bacteria > Pseudomonadota > Gammaproteobacteria > Arenicellales > CAJQKF01 > BQJD01. The sequence continues at coordinate 7,583 of JAUIEZ010000138.1, forward strand.
CTCGGCGCGCCGACCGGAGCGCATGAATAGAGATTTTCGATACATCGATCGAACAACAGAATCAACGTCTTGCCGGACGCCTTGAGGTTGCAGGCATTGCCCTGCTGGTGTAGCATCATTTTGCTTTTGACCGACCCGTGTCACGATACTCCGTGCGCGAGAATGCTTGGCGGAATCACGCGTTGTTTCCGTCGATTCGTCGACGCCCGAATCGTTGCAGAACATGACGACCGCGTCCCCCGGCCAGGCTCCCGAGATCCCAGGATCCGAGAACAGTTATCTCATTACGCCCAACCGTTCCATGGACCGGCGGCAGGCGACATGGTTCGTGATCGGCGTCGCGGGCGTGACGTTCGCCGTTGCCGGTTCGCTGGCGCTGAGTTACGGCGCCTGGCCGATCCTGCCGTTTGCGGGCCTCGAGGTGGCGCTGTTGGCATACGCGGTGTACCACGTGCAGGCCCGGTGCGAGAACCGGGAACTCGTGGTGCTCGGCGACTCGCATGTCGACGTCACGCGACTGCAGGGGGGAAAGGTGCAGTGTCATCGCTTCAACCGTTACTGGGTTCGCGTCAACCTGCACAGATCGCGGGCGCGAAACCTGCCCAGTCGGCTGGAGATCGGCAGTCATGGTAAATTTGTGGAAATAGGCGCGTGGTTGACCGACGACGAGCGCGCTTCCCTGGCGAATCACCTGATCGCGCGCCTGGCGGGCGGGGCGGTCGAAGACAATTTCAGGACCTCTACGGGAGAAACCAGACAATGATGCTGAACAGGCGGAGACAAACCGCGGGCCGCGTCCCGGACATCGCCGCAAGGATCGCCGCCGTCGCGGCTGCGCTGTATGCGTCCGTCGGACACGCCGAGTGGGCGCTGAACTTCCAGAAGCCGGTGACTACCATCGGCCACGTTCAGTACGACCTGCACATGCTCATCCTGTGGGTCTGTTGCGTGATCTTCGTGGTGGTGTTCGGCGTCATGTTCTACTCGCTGTTCGCCCATCGCAAGAGCAAGGGCAGCACGCCGGCGAAGTTCTCCCACAGCACCAAGGCCGAGGTGATCTGGACGATCATCCCCATCGTGATTCTGGTGACCATGGCGATTCCTTCCACCCAGGCGTTGATCCGGATGGAGGACACGACGGCCTCGGACATGACCCTGAAAGTCACCGGTTACCAATGGAAGTGGCGATACGAGTACCTCGATCACGACGTGGATTTCTACAGTACCTTGTCCACGCCTCGGGCGCAGATCGAAGGAACCGAGCCCAAGGGCGAGAACTACCTTCTCGAGGTGGACAACCACGTGGTGCTGCCGGTCGGCAAGAAGGTGCGCATTCTTCTTACCGCCGCGGACGTCATTCACGCCTGGTGGGTGCCGGCGCTCGGTACCAAGAAAGACGCCATCCCGGGCTACGTCAACGAGATCTGGGTCTACATCGAGGAGCCCGGTACCTACCGCGGCCAGTGCGCCGAGCTGTGCGGAAAAGACCACGGCTACATGCCGATCGTCGTCGACGCCGTTTCCGAGGAAGAGTTCGACGCCTGGGTCGCCGGGCAGAAATCGGGCTGAAGCCGCGTCTCGACATCGCATATCCGCAATCGACAGGTTCTACAAGGCTACTAGTCATTTAGTCATTTCGAGGAATTCGTAACATGACCGCGACGACCGCTGATCATCACGACGATCATCACCCGACAGGCATCAAGCGCTGGCTGTTCAGTACCAATCACAAGGACATCGGTACGCTGTACCTGTGGTTCTCCTTCGTAATGTTCATCGTCGGCGGTCTGATGGCGCTGGTCATCCGCTCCGAGCTGTTCATGCCCGGCCTGCAGGTGGTCGACCCCCACTTTTTCAACCAGATGACCACGGTGCATGCCCTGGTGATGCTCTTCGGCGCCGCCATGCCGGTGTTCGTCGGCCTGGCCAACTGGCAGCTGCCGCTGATGATCGGCGCACCGGACATGGCGCTGCCGCGGTTGAATAACTGGAGCTTCTGGCTGCTGCCCCCGGCGGCCACGCTGCTGCTTATCTCGCTGTTCATGCCGGGCGGCGCCCCGGCCGCGGGCTGGACCATCTACCCACCGCTGTCGGTGCAGGGCGGCATGGGCGTGGATTTCGGCATACTCGCGCTTCACATGATGGGCATCTCCTCCATCATGGGCTCGATCAACATCATCGCCACCGTCATGAACATGCGCGCCCCGGGCATGACCTTGTTGAAAATGCCCATGTTCGTGTGGACCTGGCTGATCACCGGCTTCCTGCTGGTCACCGCCATCCCGGTGCTGGCGGGTGCCATCACCATGCTGCTCACCGACCGCCATTTCGGCACCCATTTCTTCGACCCGGCGGGCGGCGGCGACCCGGTGATGTTTCAGCACATCTTCTGGTTCTTTGGACACCCCGAGGTGTACATACTGATCCTGCCGGCGTTCGGCGTGGTCTCGCAGATCATTCCGACGTTCGCGCGAAAGCCGCTGTTCGGCTACACCTCCATGGTATTCGCCACCGCGACCATCGCGTTTCTCTCGTACATCGTCTGGGCGCACCACATGTTCACCGTGGGCATGCCGCTTACCGGCGAACTGTACTTCATGTACGCCACCATGCTCATCGCGATTCCCACGGGTGTGAAGATCTTCAACTGGGTGGCCACCATGTGGCGCGGCTCGATGACGTACGAAACGCCCATGCTGTACGCAATCGGCATGGTGTTCCTGTTCACGATCGGCGGTTTCAGCGGACTGATGCTGGCCGTCGTCCCCGCCGACTTCCAGTATCACGACACCTATTTCGTCGTGGCGCACTTCCACTACGTCATCTTCGGCGGCACCATCCTGGGCGCGCTGGGCGCGGTGTACTTCTGGCTGCCGAAGTGGACCGGCCACATGTACAACGAGACGCTCGGCAAGTGGCATTTCTGGCTCACCGTCATAGGCATGAACCTCACGTTCTTCCCCCAGCACTTCCTGGGCCTGGCCGGCATGCCGCGACGCATCCCGGACTACGCGCTGCAGTTCACGGAGTTCAACATGATGTCCACCGTCGGCGCCTTTCTCCTCGGCTTCTCCCAGATACTCTTCCTGACCAACGTGTTGCGCACCATCAAGGGCGGCGAGAAGGCCAGCGACCGCGTGTGGGAAGGTTCGGAGGGCCTGGAGTGGACGCTGCCGTCGCCGCCGCCCTATCACACGTTCGTCACGCCGCCGCAGGTGAAGTAGAGGCGTGCAGCAGGATCGTGCCAACGATGACGACGTCACCGATGCACGCCGCTCGGGCGTGCGCAAGACCGTGCTGGTACTGGTGGTGTTCGTCGTCGCCGTTTTCGCCTGGACCATTTTCGGCCGGCTGATTCGCTGATGAACCGGTCGAGCGCGCCAGGACGCAACAACCGGCGTACCGCGCTGTGGCTCGGTCTGCTGGTTGGCGGCATGTTCGGCTTCGGCTATGCGCTGGTGCCGCTCTATAATGTCTTCTGCCAGATCGCCGGCATCGGGGACGCCGCCATCCAGGTGGCCGAACCGGGTTCGGAATCGAAAACGATCGACCAGGAACGGCTGATCACGGTGGAATTTACGGGTAACGTTGTCGGCGGCCTGCCGTGGGAAACCGAACCGGCGCGAAAGGTGCAGGTGCACCCGGGCGAGAACGTACGCATCGCCTTTCGGACCACCAACCTGTCGGACGTCGCGGTGGTCGGCCAGGCGGTGCCCAGCATAACGCCGACGCGGGCGACGAAGCATTTCATCAAGACCGAGTGTTTCTGCTTCAGCAACCAAACACTGGCCGCCAATGAGACCCGGGAGATGCCCGTGCTGTTTCGCGTCGACACCGACCTGCCCCGGGAGGTCAAGACGATCACGCTGTCCTACGCATTCTATCGGGTAGACGCGGACCCGCAGACTGCGGGGACGACGCCGGCCGACGCGGGCACGAGTTCCGGATAACCGGGCGGCCCCAACGATACGAACCAGTTTAATCGATCGCCTACAAGCAAAATCTTCGAGGACTGAACATGAGCGACCAACACGGGAGTTATTACCTGCCGGAACCGACCAAGTGGCCGACCATCACGTCGGTCGGCTTGTTCACGCTGGCTTTGGGCTTCGTCCTGTTCATGAATGAATTCAGCGGCGCACAATGGATTATGCTGCTGGGCGCGCTCATTATCATATTTGTCATCGCCGGGTGGTTTGGCGAAGTCGCCGTGGAAAGCGAAAAGGGATTGTATGACAGCCAGGTCGACATGTCGTTTCGCATGGCCATGGGCTGGTTCATTGCGTCCGAGGTCATGTTCTTCGCCGCCTTTTTCGGCGCCTTGTTCTACTCGCGCATCCTGGCGGTTCCGTGGCTGGCCGAGACCGACCTGCTGTGGCCCGGGTTCGACAATGTCTGGCCTACCGCCGGTCCGATGGGTGAGGCCCATGTGGGTACGGATCCGACGCACCA
>JAUIEZ010000139.1 GCA_030429665.1 Gammaproteobacteria bacterium
CGGCCGGCCGCCCGACGGCGGCCGGCCGGCAGGGACGTCAGCTCGACCGGTTGTCGATCAGGTTGTCGACCACGCCGGGATCGGCCAGCGTACTGGTATCGCCCAGGGTATCCAGTTCGTTGGCGGCGATCTTGCGCAGGATGCGTCGCATGATCTTGCCCGAGCGCGTCTTGGGCAGGCCCGGCGCCCACTGGATCACGTCCGGCGAGGCAATCGGGCCGATCTCCTTTCGCACCAGTTGCACCAGGTCCTTGCGCAAATCCTCGCTGGCTTCCACCCCGGCCATCAGGGTCACGTAGGCATAGATGCCCTGCCCCTTGATCTCGTGCGGGTAGCCGACCACCGCCGCCTCGGCAACCGCCTCGTGCAACACGAGGGCGCTCTCCACCTCGGCGGTGCCCATGCGGTGTCCGGACACGTTGATCACGTCGTCGACGCGCCCGGTGATCCAGTAGTAGCCGTCGGCGTCGCGCCGGGCGCCGTCACCGGTGGTGTAGTACCCGGGATACATCTTGAAATAGGTTTCGATGAAGCGCTCGTGGTCGCCGAAAACGGTCCGCATCTGGCCGGGCCAGGACGACTTGATCACCAGGTTGCCAGTGTTCGCGCCCTCGAGTTCGTTGCCGTCGGGGTCGAGCAGCGCCGGCACCACGCCGAAAAAGGGGCGGGTCGCCGACCCCGGCTTGAGCGGCGTCGCGCCGGGCAGCGGCGAAATGAGGATGCCGCCGGTCTCGGTCTGCCACCAGGTGTCGACGATGGGGCAGCGGTCCTCTCCGACCACGTGGTAATACCATTCCCAGGCCTCCGGATTGATGGGCTCGCCGACGGTGCCGAGAATTCTCAGGCTCTTGCGGCTCGTCCTTTCCACCAACTCGTTGCCCTGGCCCATTAACGCGCGCAGCGCGGTGGGCGCGGTGTAGAAGATGTTCACCTCGTGCTTGTCCACCACCTGCCAGAAACGCGAGGCGTCCGGATAGGTCGGCACGCCCTCGAACATCAGAGTCGTCGCGCCGTTGGCAAGCGGGCCGTAGACGATGTAGGAATGACCGGTCACCCAACCCACGTCGGCAGTGCACCAGTAGATGTCGCCGTCGTGGTAATCGAATATGAGCTTGTGAGTGATGGCGGTGTAGAGCAGGTAGCCGCCCGTCGTGTGCAGGACGCCCTTGGGTTTGCCGGTGGACCCGGAGGTATAGAGGATGAACAGCGGATCCTCGGCATCCATGTCCTCGGGCGGGCAGTCGGCCGAGACTTTCTGCATGGCCTCGTCGTACCACACGTCGCGGTCGGCGTTTCCCGGCACGTCGTTGCCGGTACGGCGAACGACGATCGTGGTGTGCACGTCGGGGCAGCCTTCCAGGGCCTTCTCCACGTTGGCCTTCAATGGCACTTGCTTGCCGCCGCGCGGGCCTTCGTCGGCGGTCACCACGACCCGGCAATCCGAATCCAGAATGCGATCGCGAAGCGCGTCCGGTGAAAAACCGCCGAACACGACCGAGTGCACGGCGCCAATGCGCGCGCAACCCAGCATCGCAACGGCCGCCTCGGGAATCATCGGCATGTAGATGGATACGCGGTCACCCTTCTTCACGCCGCGCTCCTTGAGCACGTTGGCGAATCGGCACACCTGCTCGTGCAGTTCACGGTAGGTGATCTTCTTGTCCACCGTCGGGTCGTCGCCTTCCCAGATTATCGCGACCTGGTCACCTCTCGAATCGAGGTGGCGATCAACACAATTGACCGACGCGTTCAGCCTGCCGCCCTCGAACCACTTGATATCTGCCTTGTGAAAATCGAACTCGCAGACACTGTTCCACCGCTTCGACCAGGTCACGAACCGTTCGGCCTGCTCGGCCCAGAAACCCTCGGGATCCTCGATAGAGCGCTGGTACATCTGCTCGTATTGCTCGGCATTGATATGTGCGTGCCGGGCCGCCGCGTCCGCGACCGGATAGACTTTATCTTCGGACATACTGCCTCCTGTGATTTATTTCGGGAAAGGTGTCGGGCGGTGCCGTTCCAAGCCTCCGCCGCGAGGTTCTTACGGGCCAAATCCGTGCGTGTGACGCCGATGATAGCGCGTTTGGCCCGCCAAGTATAGGAATTACCTTCATCATATCAATCGCTTATCCGTTCAATCCCAAATCGCGTCGTTAGCGATTCCGAAGACCGGAATGCGCGCGCTAGGAGAACAGGGAGCGTTCACCCAGCATTTCCAACCACTTCGCATGGGCCTCGAGATCGGCCCTGTCAGGGGCGACGGCAGCCACGTTCACTGGCGTGCGCCGACGTTGCGACGCGGTGCGGCGCCCGTCCGCGGTCGTCGCGGTGTCGAACTCGAGGTTGAGCGCGGTCTGCCCGCCGGTCATGGCCAGGTAGACGTCCGCCAGGATTTCGGCGTCGAGTAGCGCGCCGTGCAACGTACGCTGCGAATTGTCGATGTCGTAGCGCTTGCAAAGCGCGTCGAGGCTGTTCTTCTGGCCGGGATGAAGCCGTCGGGCGAGTTGAAGCGAATCGATGACCGAGCACATCTCGCCGACTCGCAGGTGTCCCGCGCCCGCTCGTTCGAACTCGTGATCGAGAAAGCCGGTGTCGAAAGCGGCGTTGTGAATGATGAGTTCGGCGCCTTCGAGATATCGGGTGAGCGGTTCCAGGATCTCCGGGAATCTCGGCTTGTCACGCAACTGCTCGTTGGTAATGCCATGCACCTCGATCGCGCCGGCGTCGATCTCGCGATCGGGATTCAGGTAGTAGTGGAAGTTGTTCCGGGTATGGCGCCGATCGATCAGTTCGACGCAGCCGATCTCGATGATACGGTGGCCGAGTTCGGGCTCCAGCCCCGTTGTTTCCGTGTCCAGCACGACCTGTCGTTGACTCATGAATTCTCCAGCAATTGATCGATCGCGGCATTGGCAAGCGCATCGGCCCGCTCGTTGCCGGGGTTGCCAGCGTGTCCCTTCACCCAGTGCCACTGGACTTCGTGCCGACCTGCCTGCTCGTCGAGCGCCATCCAAAGATCCTGGTTGCGAACCGGCTTCTTGCCGCTGGTTTTCCACCCGTTGCGCTTCCAGCGCGGCATCCACTCGGTGATACCCTGCTTGACATAGGTAGAGTCGGTATAGAGACGAACCCGGCAGGGCTTCTTCAAGGCGCGCAGCGCTTCCACCGCGGCGGTCAGCTCCATGCGATTGTTGGTGGTGTCCGTGGCGGCGCCGGACAATGTCTTCTCGCGTCCGCCGGCCGCGAGCAGCGCGCCCCAGCCCCCGGGCCCCGGGTTGCCGCGACAGGCCCCGTCGGTATGAATCTCGACCATGCCGGACACTACTGGCGTCGAATGTGCGCCGGCAAGCGCAGACGGCGAGCGACCGGCTGCGCCAGGCGCGGATTGAAGCGGCTTCGCTTCGCAGCCGGAACAGCGGGAATGACGCGCATGGTTTCGAGCTGGGCGTGGATGAGATAGACGGCACCCAGCATGGGCCACCAGCGGTCGCCTGCCTTTTCCATGAAGGACAGGCGATCGAACAGCTTGTGGTGCGCTACCGGCGGCCGGTACATCAGCAATCGGCCGCCGCGAACGCCGTAGCCCATCAGGGACAGCCAGTCCTGGATGCGCGCGGTGGAGAAGAACCGCCCGCTCCATGGCATTTTTTCAGAAGGATATCGCAACCACTTGCGCGCGCCCCAGATGCTGAACGGCTGGAAGCCGCTGACGAGTATATGCCCGTCGGGCACCATGGCCTGGGTCAGCTCTCGCAAAAGCGCATGGGGATCGTCGACATAGTCCAGCGTGTGCGGAAGCAGCGCGAGGTCGATGCTGCGGTGACCGAACGGCAATGATCGAAAATCACAGGTCACCACGTTGTCGCCGCCGGCGCCGGGTACCGCCATGCGGATTTTTCGTCGGCTGGAAATGGAGTCGAGAACGGACGCGTTCAGTCCGCCGAATTGTACCGCCACGGGGAAGTAACGGTCCGGCAGCAACCGCGCGATCTCGCGCGCCTCCAGCTGCGCGAGATCGCTGCCCGGCCGATCGGTCAGCCATCGGTCAAACTGCTCCAGTCGCGCCAGGTTGCTCATGGCGCGCCACTGTACCCTGTCGCGACCGGTTCGCAAAGTGGTTTGCCCTGCAATTGACGCCTTCTCGCGTAAAAAACTAGTATCGGCGGGTTATGCGTATTTCAAGTTTCGGTCACGCGGCCGTTTCGCTGCTGCTTTGCTGCGTCGCGGCCGGCTGCGCTTTGGTCAACCCGCCTCCGGCACCGGACCGCCCGGGGCCGCGCGAGGCGAGCACACCAAGGATCGGCGCGCCCGAACCGGTCCTCGAACTCTACGGCATCGAGCCCGACGGTCTTCTCGAGCGGCTTCGACGCGGCTTCGCGCTGCCCGATCCGGGCGGCAGCGAGGTCCGCTACTACGAGCGTTGGTTCGCAAGCAATCCCGCCGCCCTTGATCAACTCGTCGATCCGGGCGGATGGTACCTGCCCTACATCGCCGGCGAAGTATTCGCTCGCGGCATGCCGGCGGAAATCGCCCTGTTGCCGGCGGTCGAAAGCGGATTCGACGCCACCGCTCGCTCGCCGTCGGGCGCGGCGGGGCTGTGGCAGTTCACCGGCCGCACCGCGCGGCACTACGGGCTGGAACAGGGGACATGGTTCGATCAGCGCATGAACCTGGAAGCGTCGACGCGCGCCGCCCTCGACTACCTTGACCAACTGCATCGACGTCTTCGCGGCGACTGGCTGCTTGCCCTGGCCGCCTATAATGCGGGCGAGGGAAAGGTGCGCCGTCTCATGGAAGGAAACATCAGCCGCGGCCGCCCGCCGACATTCCGATTCCTCAATCTGCCAAGAGAGACCCGCCACTTCGTGCCGAAGCTCATCGCGTTGCGCAACGTGCTGGCCGATCCCGAACGCCACGACGTCGCCCTGCCCCACCTGGCCGACGAGGTCCGATACGTGCGTGTCGACTCGCCCCGGCAGTTACATCACGTCCAGGTCGCTCGAATCTGCGGCATCGAACCCGCCCTGGTGTCACAGATCAACGCCGGGCAAGTGCGACGCGCGACGCCCCCGGGCGGACCGCACCTCATTCGCCTGCCGCGCGATTGCGATTTTTCCCTCGATGCGCCCGGCCTGTACGCGAAAGTCCCCGAACGGCGATCCGCGGACGCAACCTACACCGTTCGGTCCGGAGACAGCCTGTGGCGCATCGCTCGCGCCCACGGCCTGTCGCTGGCCGCGCTCAGCCATGCGAATCCCGGAATCGGCGCCGATCTCGCCCCGGGTCAGCGCATCGTCATTCCCGAAACCCGCGACAAGGAGAGCGGGGAGCACGAGATCGTGCACCGCGTCGAACCGGGGGATACGTTGTCTGCATTGGCAAACCGCTACCGCGTCAGCGCACGGTCCATCGCGCGCTGGAATCGCATCGCGATAAACAGCACGCTCAATCTTGGACAACTACTGAAGATCTACCCTAAATAGGCTTCGTTGATTCGAGCGGCGCAATGGAGCCGGAAGAAACCGGGATGGCAAGGCAAGCCGGTTCCCAGCGGCGAGGCGGAAAAGCGGTCGATGGGTTTCACATCTCCTGCTCCAACCATGAATCGACTGGCGCGCCACCGGATGCGGTCCATTCGGCGCCGTCGATTTCGCGGCGCATCGTCAACGCGTCCTCCCGGCCGTTTCCCCGGGCGTAGTAATCCTGCCGCATGCCGATCACGGCGAAACCGAATCGTTCGTAGAGGGCGATGGCGCGTTCGTTGGATCGGCGCACCTCCAGGAAAACCGACGTTACGCGGCGACGCGCCAGCAGTCGCAACACGGTCCACAGCAACCGTCGTCCGCAGCCACGGCCACGCCAGTCGGGATGAACGGCCAGGTTGAGCAGGTGACCCTCGCCGGCGGCGTGGTTGGCGATGGCGAAGCCCACTACCCCGGCGCCCTGCTCCATCACGCGGCACAGGTAATCCGGCCGCAGGCAACCGCGAAACAGGTCGTCCTCCCACGGGGCCGGCGACGAGAGGCGTTCGATGCGCGCCACGTCCGCGACATCTGACACGCCCATCGAACGCAGCCTGAAGAGCGAGGCGGAATTCTGGTCAGCGCCCGGCTTCATCCAGGGTACGGCGCGCCAGCTTGAGGTCCTGCCAGGCCTTGCGCTTCTCCAGGGGGCTTCGGAGCAGGTAGGCGGGATGGTAGCTCACGACCAGCGGCGTCTGGAATTCTCCGTAACGGTGCGCGCTACCGCGCAGGCGGCTGATGGGGGCCGTCGATTCCAGCAACGCCTGGGCGGCGAAACGGCCCAACGCGAGGATGATACGGGGACGCACCTGGCGAATCTGCTCGCGCAAGTAAGGCGAGCACTGGGCGACCTCGTCTCCCATTGGATCGCGATTGTTCGGCGGGCGGCATTTCAGAACGTTGGCGATATACACATCCTCACGCCGCATGCCCAACGCCGCGATCATCGCGTTCAACAGTTGGCCGGCGCGGCCGACGAACGGCAGCCCTTGGCGGTCCTCCTCGGCGCCCGGTGCCTCGCCGATGACCATCCACTCGGCACGCGGGTTGCCGGTGCCGAACACGGTGTGCGTGCGGCCACCGGCGAGCACGCACCTGTCGCACGACGCCACCTGCGATTCGAGCGCCTCCAGGCTGACGCCCGCCGCCTGACCGGACGCGACCGGCGCGGCCCGATGCGACGACGATGCCGACGATTCGCGCACGACGGCGTCCGCCGCCGCGCTCGGGGTACTCGCGACCGGATTGTCGGGAACGGACGGGGCATCATCGGCGGCAGCCTCTCGCCGGCGCCACACGGTGACGCCCATCGCGGCCAGGCGCCGCTCGCGCACAACCGTCACGTTGCGACAGCGCGCCGAGGATTGCGAATCCGCGGCATCATACCGCGACGCCGGCCTGGGGATGCTCGCGCACCTCGTTCATCGCGAAGGCATTCAACGCGTCGATGTACGCCTTGGCCGAGGCAATGACGATATCGGTATCGGCGCCGTGACCATTGACGATGCGGCCGTCCCGGGACAGGCGAACGCTCACCTCGCCCTGGGCGTCGCTGCCGCTGGTGATGGCGTTGACCGAGTACAACTGGAGTTCGCTGCCCGAGCAAACCAGCGACTCGATGGCGCGAAACGTCGCGTCCACCATGCCGCTGCCACTGGCCCGCGCGCGGCGCTCTTCACCGTCGAGAACCAGCGTGACCTCGGCGTCCGGCGTTTCACCGGTTTGCGCCGCGACCCGCACGGCGACCAGGCGGCAGCGCTCGTGGTGCTCGGCGCTTGCCGCGTCGGTAACCAGGGCCTGCAGGTCGTCGTCGAAAATTTCGTGCTTCTTGTCGGCCAGTTCCTTGAACCGGGCAAACGTCTTGTTGAGCTCTTCCTCGGATCCGAACTCGATACCCAGCGCCCTGAGCCGTTCGCGCACCGCGTTGCGGCCTGAATGCTTGCCCAGCACCATGCGGTTAGCGTTCCACCCGACGTCCTCGGCGCGCATGATCTCGTAAGTCTCGCGATTCTTGATCACCCCGTCCTGGTGAATTCCCGCCTCGTGCGAGAAGGCATTGGCACCCACGATGGCCTTGTTCGGTTGCACCGCGAAGCCTGTGACGTTGGACACCAGGCGGCTGATGGGAACGATCTGCGTGGTATCGATACCCGTGTCGCAGTCGAAAACGTCCTGGCGAGTACGCACGGCCATGACGATTTCCTCCAGCGAGGCATTGCCGGCGCGCTCACCGAGTCCGTTGATGGTGCACTCCACTTGCCTGGCGCCGTTCAGCACGGCGGCCAGGGAATTGGCCACCGCCAGTCCAAGGTCGTTGTGGCAGTGTACGGAGAAGACCGCCTTGTCGGCGTTGGGCACGGTGGCGAGAAGTCGGGCAATCGTGTCGCCGAACTGGACCGGCAACGTATACCCCACGGTATCGGGTATATTGATGGTAGTGGCGCCCGCCTCGATGACGCGCTCCAGTATGCGGCAGAGGAATTCGAACTCGGATCGTCCAGCGTCCTCGGGCGAGAACTCCACGTCGTCGGTGAACTGTCGCGCCAACTCGACCGACGCCACCGCCCGCTCGATCACCTGTTCCGGCGTCATGCGCAGTTTCTCGCGCATGTGGATCGGCGAGGTGGCGATGAACGTATGTATCCGGCTGGCGCGCGCCGGCTTGACCGCCTCCGCGGCCTTGCGAACATCCGTCTCGTTGGCGCGCGCAAGGCCGCACACCCGCGATTCAGTTATCTGGGTCGCGACCTGGCGCACCGCGTCGAAATCTCCGGGGCTGGCGGCCGGGAAACCGGCCTCGATGACGTCGACCCGCATGCGTTCGAGCATCCGCGCGATGCGGATCTTTTCCTCGGCGGTCATCGATGCGCCGGGGCTCTGCTCGCCGTCGCGCAGCGTGGTATCGAAGATGATCAGATGTTCTTTCATGATTCGCGATCCCCTGTGTCAAGACCCCCGATCGGGGTCGGCGCCGGCCGACGGCGATTCATTGTAACCCCGCGCGGCATGAGCCGGCGAGGTTGAAATGGCGCGCCTAGCGATCCGATCGAGGGTCGTCGGCGGCGCCCGCACTGCTGTCGACGTCCTCATCGATTTCATCGACGGCATCGTCGACGTTCACGGTGTCGTCGGCGAGGCCGTTCTCGCCTCCGGCCGCCCGGCGCCGCCGATACCAGATGACCGGGCCCGACAAGAGGTAGGCGAGGAAAAGCAGGAACAATACGCGAGGGGGATCGAACGAGATCAGCACGAACGGCACGATCACCAGAACCAGTGCCACGAACGGCACGCGGTTCTTGGGATCGAAGTCCTTGAAACTCTTGTACGGCAGGTTGGATACCATTGCCAGCGCCGAGAACACCATGATTGGAATGCTCACGGCGCCGAGCGTCGAGCCCTGGATATCGTAGTCGGCCATCGACCATACCCAACCCGCGACGAACGCCGCGGCGGCGGGGCACGGCAGACCCTGGAAATATCCCTTGTCCTTGACTTCCACCGAGTTGAATCGGGCCAATCGGAGCGCGGTGCAGGCGACGAAAAGAAACGCGCTCAGCCAACCGAACTTTCCGTATACCGACAGCGACCACTCGTAGATCACCAGGGCCGGCGTCAGGCCGAAGGCGATAACGTCGACCAGGCTGTCGTACTCCTTGCCAAAGTCACTGGCCGTGTTCGTCCAGCGCGCGATGCGACCGTCCAGGCCGTCCAGTACCATGGACACGTAGATGGCGATGGCGGCGCTCTCGAAATGACCCAGCGTCGCCTGCACGATGGCGAAAAAACCCACGAACAAGCTGGCCGTGGTAACCAGCGACGGCAGGACGTAGATGCCCTTTCGACGGCGGTCGTGGTTGTTTTCGCTCATGACGACGCCTCGGCCAGCGCATCCGGCGTCTCGTCCACGGCGGCCGCCCCGCCCATGCGGGCGATCACGACGCTTCCCGCCTGCACCCACTGGCCGAGCTTTACGTCGACCCGCGCGTCCGGCGGCAGGTAGACGTCGACGCGCGAACCGAATCGAATGAACCCGTACCTTTCACCGCCGGCCACCGGATCCCCCTTCTCGACGTAACAAAGGATGCGCCGGGCAATCAGTCCGGCGATTTGCACCACCACCACGTCGATGCCGCTGACGGTCCGAATCCATAGCGCATTGCGCTCGTTCTCGAGCGACGCCTTGTCCATGGCGGCGTTGAAGAACCGACCCGGGTAGTACCAGCGCCCGCGCACCACGCCACCCACCGGCGTGCGGTTGGAGTGCACGGAAAAGACGTTCATGAAAATGCTGATCCGGTAGGCGCGACGCTTCAGGTAGGGGTCATCCACCTCTCCAATAGCTACCACCTTGCCGTGGGCAGGCGACAGCACCGCGCCCGGTTCCGACGGAATCGGGCGCGGCGGATCGCGGAAAAACTGCAGGACGAAGATGAACAGCAACCAGAATGGAACGGCCCACCACCACGCCGCGGTCAGCGTCACCAACACGGCAACGCCCAGCGTGATTAACACGTACAACCAACCTTCCCTGGCGATGATGGGATGTTTCAACCGCTCACCCCGCGCCGGTCATGGCGCTTGTCAATTGACGGATTTGTCGACGACTTTCGACGCCTCGATCCACGGCATCATCGCACGCAGTTTCGCACCCACTTCCTCGATGCCGTGCTTTGCCGCCTGCTCGCGCAACTCCGGGAATCGCTTGCCGCCGGTCGCGTTTTCGTCCATCCACTCCTTGGCGAATTCGCCCGACTGGATTTCATGAAGGATCTTGCGCATCTCCGCCTTGGTTTGCTCGTTGACGATGCGCGGACCGCGCGTCATGTCGCCGAACTCCGCGGTGTTGGAGATCGAGTAACGCATGTTGGCGATGCCGCCCTCGTACATCAGGTCGACGATCAGCTTGAGTTCGTGCAAACACTCGAAGTACGCCATCTCCGGCGCATAACCGGCCTCTACCAGGGTTTCGTAGCCGGCCTGCACCAGGGCCGTCGCGCCGCCGCACAGAACGGCCTGTTCACCGAAGAGGTCCGTCTCGGTCTCCTCGCGGAAGGTGGTCTCGATGATGCCGGCGCGGCCGCCGCCGTTCGCCGCCGCGTACGACAGCGCGATATCGCGCGCATTGCCGGTGGCGTCCTGGTGAATCGCGATCAACGTCGGCACGCCGCCGCCGGCGACGTAGGTCGAGCGCACGAGATGGCCAGGCCCCTTGGGCGCCACCATGAACACGTCCATGTCTTCGCGCGGCTTGATATAGCCGAAGTGGATGTTGAAGCCATGAGCAAACGCCAGCGCCGCGCCCGACTTCATGTTATCGCGAATCTCGTTCTCGTAGAGCTTTGCCTGCAATTCGTCCGGGACCAGGATCATCACTACGTCGGCGTCGGCGACCGCCTCGGCAACGGGCTTGACGGCGAAGCCGGCCTTCTCGGCCTTGGCGGCCGACCCCGAACCCTCTCGCAGCCCCACGACGACGTTGACGCCGCTCTCCTTGAGGTTGTTGGCGTGGGCATGGCCCTGGGAGCCGTAGCCGATGATCGCCACGGTCTTGCCGCGGATAATCGACAGGTCGGCATCATTGTCGTAGAACACTTTCATTCGTGGTTTCCCCTTGGGTATTCGCAAATATAAACTTCAGATTTTCAAGGCGCGCGTGCCACGGGCGATGCCGGACACGCCCGAGCGCACCACCTCGATGATCTCGGTGACCGACAATGCTTCGATGAAGGCGTCGATCTTGTCACCGCTGCCCGTCAACTCGATCGTGTAGGTATCATTGGTCACGTCGATAATGCGGCCGCGGAAGATGTCGACGAGCCGCTTGACCTCGTCACGCTGGGCGTCGCGGGCGACGACCTTCACCAGCATCAACTCGCGCTCGATGTGAGCGCCCTCCGTCAGGTCCATCAGCTTGACCACGTCCACCAGCTTGTTGAGCTGCTTGGTGATCTGCTCGATAACCTCGTCCGAACCGGTGGTAACCAGCGTAAGACGCGAGAGCGTATTGTCCTCCGTGGGCGCCACGGTCAGCGATTCGATGTTGTCCAGCGTTCGGTTCAGTTGCAACAGGCTGGCGTCCAGGCTCTGGTAGATGCCGGAGCCGGGTGACAGGCCGCCCAGTGCAGTTTGCAGTTCGCTGAGCGTCTCCTGCAGTTGCCGGGTCAGGTCGCGGGTGCTTTCGTTTTCCAGTATGTGATCGAGACTGGCCAGGGTGTCATCCAGTGAGGCCAGTGCGCTGTTGGCCGCGGTCACCGTATCTTCCAGCGGCAGGTTGTTCACCTTGTCCAGTATCGTCTCCACCTTGTACTGGATCTGCCCCAGGCCGGTCTCGATGGTGGGGATAGTGGGGTAGTCCAGGAAGGTATCTATCTGTGCAGGTTCAGCATCGGCGTAGTAATCGATGTTGACGAACTTGGCCCCGGTAATGATGCTGCCTGATTCCAGTGAAGCACGCATGCCGTTGCTGACGCCGGTCTCGACCGTCAGATCCC